>CAMDJM010000128.1 GCA_945900785.1 Akkermansia muciniphila | reverse complement strand
AGCGGCGGCGCGTTCCGGCCATTGGACGGTGGGGCGGGCAGGGTTCGGGTCCACGCGGTGGAGTCTGGCGCTCCAGGCGGGCCGGCAGGGGACCACCGGTTCGGCTGCGGTGGAGCAATGGTGCCGGGATTACTGGTATCCGGTTTATTGCTTTATCCGGCGGCAGGGGTAGACGGCGGAGGATGCGCGGGACCTGACGCAGGAGTTTTTCAGCCGCCTGTTGGAAAAACAATGGCTGGCGGCGGTGGAGCCAGGACCGGCGCGCTTCCGCACCGGCAAAACCGGCAAAACCGGCAAAACCGGCAAAACCGGCAAAACCGGCAAAACCGGCAAAACCGGCAAAACCGGCAAAACCGGCAAAACCGGCATCTGCCACGCCGTGCAGTCCACTTCGACGCTGGCCCCCGGGCAGCGGACGGATTTTGTCAGCGAATTCACCATGCCCGCCAGCGGGTTCCGCGATTTCACCGCGCCCTATGTGCCGGGCCAGCGGCGGTTTTTCCGGGGCACCACGCGCTGAGACCTGCCTGTTGCATGCCCCCTTCGCGCCTTTTATCCAAAGGGAAAAACGGCTTGCACCGCCCCGGTTTGCCCGTAAACTCGTTGCCCCTGCCTTTCCGGGTTGGGGAATCATCTATCAAAATCACTCTTAATTGCCCTGCCGCCGGATCGGTTTCCGAGCTGTCTTATTTCCAGGACGGTGTTGGCCACGGGACTACCCTAATACATGAATACTGAACTCCTGAAAGACCTGATCGAAGCCGGTGTGCACTTTGGCCACCAGACCAAAAAGTGGAATCCGGGCATGAAGCCCTTCCTCCTCAGCACCCGGAACAAGGTCCACATCATCAACCTCGAAGAAACCACCAAGCAGATCACCGCTGCCGCTGATTTCCTTTGTGATGAAGCGAAAAAAGGCAAGAAAATCCTCTTCGTCGGCTGTAAACGCCAAGCCCAGGACGCCGTGCGCGAAGCTGCTGAAACCACTGGCCAATTCTACGTCAACCACCGCTGGCTGGGTGGCACCCTCACGAATTTTGAGACCATCAAAAAGTCCATCGCCCGCATGAAATACCTCGAAACCATCGAGACCCAGGCGGAATTCAAAATGATGTCCAAAAAGGAACTCGCCGCCCTCGGCCGTGAAAAAGCCAAGCTTCAGCGGAACCTTTCCGGGATCCGTGAGATGGGCGGCGCTCCTGACATCATGGTCATCGTCGATTCCCACCGTGAAGGCATCGCCGTCGCCGAAGGCCGCCGTCTCGGCATCCCGATCGTCGCCATGACGGACAGCAACGCCGATCCTGACAAGGTGAACTATCCCATCGCCTCCAATGACGATGCCGTGCGCTCTATCCGCATCATCCTCCAGCACCTCGTCACCCCGCTGCTGGCCACGCTGGAAATGTCCGGTCGCGCTCCCCGCAAAAAGGCGGACAAGGAAGCTGCCGCCGCTGCTGCCTGATCCAGCCTGATCCAGCCTGATCCAGCCTGACCGGCGGAACCGCCCATCCATTCTCCAAACCCTGGTGGCGGCGGCGAGGTCCATCCTCTCCGCCGCCTCTGTTTTTCAACATCCAATCTTCCCAACCCACCTCCTCCTTATTCATTATGGCCGCAATCACCGCATCCACCGTCAACGAACTCCGCCAGAAAACCAATGCTGGCATGATGGACTGTAAAAAAGCCCTCACCGAATCCAATGGCGACATGGAAGCCGCCATCGACATTCTTCGTAAAAAAGGCATCGCCTCCAGCGCCAAGCGCGCCGACCGCGAAGCCAAGGAAGGCACTGTCCAAGCCATCGTCAACGCCGACGGCACCGCTGCTGCCCTGCTCGAAGTGAATTGCGAAACCGACTTCGTGGGCAAAAACGAAGGCTTCCGCGCCTTTGTCGATCTCGTCGGCCAGCAAATCGTGGACGCCGCCCCTGCCGATGGCGACCTTGCCGGAGCCCTCGCCCAGCCTGTGGCCTCCTCCGCTGGCCTCAGCCTCCAGGATGTCATCAAGGAAAAAGGCGGCATCGTCGGGGAAAATATCGTGCTCCGCCGCTTCCGCCGTTTTGCCGCCCCGGCCCATGGCACCATCGCCAGCTACATCCACCTCGGTGGCAAGGTCGGCGTGCTCCTTGAAGCCACCGCCGGCAAGGCAGAAACCCTGGCCAACGACACCTTCAAGACCCTGCTCAAGGACATCAACCTGCACATCGCCGCCAGCAGCCCCGTCTCCGTGGGCCGGGAAGCCGTGGATCCTGAACTCGTCGCCAAGGAGCGCGCTATCTACGCTGACTCCGACCGCCTCAAAGGCAAACCTGCTGCCGCCATGGAGGGCATCCTCAACGGCATGATCGCCAAATTCTACAGCCAGATCTGCCTGCTCGAACAAGGTTTCGTCAAGGATCCTGACAAAACCATCGCCCAGCTCGTCGAGGAAACCGGCAAATCCCTTGGCGACACCATCAGCATCACCCGTTTCGTCCGCTTCGCCCTCGGCGAGGAACTGAAAGCATAAACAGGTTATTTGTTATCAGGACGGCATGATAGGGGGAATGGTTTCCGGCAGCAGAAAAAAGAGTGGTTTTCCGCGAATGCGTGTCACGATCCCCTGCCACGCCCCCGCCTGTGTGCTTAGTGATACAGCGTGGCCAGGAATGGCAGCCAGCCACTGACAACCCACCCAACCTACCAGCAACCCAATGAAATCAATCCTTCTCACCCTCCTTGCAGTGCCTTTCCTGGCCGTGTCCGTCCATGCTGAAGACAAGCCGGCCAAACCCGGCAAAGGCGGTAAACCAAAGATGGACCCCGCTGAAATGTTCAAGAAACTGGACGCCAACAACGACAGCAGTCTTTCCCTTGAAGAATTCAAGGCCAGCCCCCGCGCGAAGAAGAATCCTGACAAGGCTGAGGGAGCCTACAAAAAAATGGACAAGGACAGCGATGGCAAATTGACCGTTGAGGAATTCTCCGCCAAGCCTGAAAAGCCCCCAGGCAAAGGCCCCGGCAAGCCCCCTGAGCCAACCAAGTAGGCCATTTCCGGACTTAATTAAACATCCGGCTTTCAGGGCCGCCTTCTTTTGCAAATTGGAAGGCGGCTTTTTTTCGTCCAGCGGGCGGCGTGATTCACCCTTCTGAGGGGCGGGACCGGACGGCTCCCGCAAGGCAAGGCGTTCGTCTTCAGGCTCTGCTTCATCCGCAGTCCTGCCTTGAGTGGGTCTGTGGCGGGAATGCCGGGTGTTTGAATGAAGGCCCGCCTCATCATAGACACAGGACCGCTTTTAAGAGAAATGGACAATTTGGATGTTTAAAATTAAAAAAACGTTCCACGCAGCGTTCCACGGCTGGAATCAGGGTATCTTCCCCTTGACCGTGGGCGAAAGAAGGCGACTCATGCCAACTGATTTCTGTCCCTGTGCTTCGGGGACGCGCTTAAATTCCCACTGCTTTTTGAAAGAACGAGAATGAAGGTGCGGCGACAAGGCATGAGGATGGGGAGTCCCGCAGCAAGGCATCCTGATGGCCTGCTGCTCATGATTTTCCAACGTTCGAACCCTTTTTCCCTGTGATTTTTTCTTCTCTTTTTGCAAAACTTTTTGGTTGGTTTTCCAACGACATCGGCATCGACCTGGGCACGGCGAATACTTTGGTTTATGTCAAAGACCACGGTATCGTGCTGCGCGAACCCTCGGTGGTGGCGGTGAAGGCGGGCACCATGGAGGTGCTGGCCGTCGGTGATGACGCCAAGCGCATGCTGGGCCGCACTCCTGGCAACATCGTGGCGATCCGCCCGTTGAAGGATGGGGTGATCGCGGACTTCGAAGTCACGGAAGCGATGCTGCGCCACTTCATTCAAAAGGTGCACAACCGCCGTGGCATGGCCCGGCCCCGGGTGGTGATCGCGGTTCCCAGTGGCATCACGGAGGTCGAAAAACGCGCCGTCAAGGAAAGCGCGACCATGGCCGGAGCCCGGGAGGTGTATTTGATCGAGGAGCCGATGGCAGCGGCAATCGGCGTGGGTTTGCCCGTGCAGGAAGCCAGTGGGAACATGATCGTGGACATCGGCGGCGGCACCACGGAAGTCGCCCTGATTTCCCTGAGTGGCATCGTTTACAGCCGTAGTGTGCGGGTGGCCGGTGATGAGCTGGATGAAGCCGTGGTTCAATACATGAAACGGGCTTACAATCTGATGATCGGGGAACGCACCGCAGAGGATATCAAGATCCGGGTCGGTTCCGCCTATCCCATGACCAAGGAAGTCACCATGGAGGTGAAGGGCCGGGACATGGTCGCGGGTTTGCCGAAAACGATATCCGTGACCTCCCAGGAGATCCGCGAGGCGCTGCTGGAGCCCTTGAATAGCATTATCGACGCGGTGCGCGTCACTTTGGAACGTTGTCCTCCGGAGCTGTCTGCCGACCTGGTGGACCGGGGGATCGTCCTCGCTGGAGGCGGTGCTTTGCTGCGTGGTCTCGACAAGTTGCTTTCCGAAGAAACCGGCCTTCCGGTGCACGTCGCGGAAGATCCCCTGAGTGCAGTCGCAGAAGGCACCGGGAAGGTGCTGAGTGAACTCGCCTTCCTGCGTAAAGTCACCACCACGGACTCCTGAGCTGGCGGCCGGTCTCCCGTGCCGGCCCCTTCTCACTCTGCACTCCCAGGCGTGTCATGAGACGTTTTAATTTATTTGCTTTGCTGGTTTTTGTGGGCGCCCTTGCTTGGGTGTTCACTTTCGACACACCCACCACGCGAGGGATTCAGAGCAAGGTCATGGCCTTGTTCTCCCCGTTCACCCGGGCCGGTGCCGGAGTGCAGGAACAGGTGGTCAGCTCCCGTGAGCCCACGCCGGAAGCTGCTACTTTAAAAGCCGAAAACGATACCCTGAAGCTGGAAAACGACCGTCTGAAACTGGTGGACCAACAGCTGGCGGAAGCGCGGGCTCAGGTGGATCAGTTGAATGCGCTCTTTAAATTCAATCAGCAAAGCACCTACGCCCTGACTGCGGCCCGGATCATTGTCAGGAAAAACTCCGCCTGGTTCCGTCAGGCAACCATCGATAAGGGTTCCCGCCAGGGGCTTTCCATCGGCAGTCCGGTCATCGTGCCGGAAGGCCTGGTGGGCCGGGTGAGCAAGACCGGCCCTGATGAATCCGAGATTCTCCTGGTGACAGATGAACTGTGCAAGGTGTCAGCCCAGATTGAGGGGACCTCGGAGCACGGCATCCTGGAAGGCGTGCGTGTCTCCACCAACCGTCGTCCGGATCTGCGGTTGCGGTTCCTGCCGCGTGATATTGATAAAAGTCTCGTCGGGCGCAAGATTTACAGCCGGCCGGACTACATCAGTTTCCCGCCCAACATCTTCCTCGGCACCATTGCCGAATTTCGAGCCGGTGACTATTCCACCGAAGCCGTGATCAAGCCTGCCGTCCAAAATCTGGACCGTTTGAAATATGTCTTCGTGTTGGGACTGGGTGCCGATGAACAACCTGCACCCCCGCCTGCCCCACGATGATCTTTACCATTCTTCTGGTGGTTCTGACCGGGCTGTCGCTCATCCTGCAGGACTTCATCCCAGCCTTTGATTGGGCTTATGGCTCCCGGATTTTTCTGGTCCCGGTGGTCTTTTTCGCCTGTTCGGTCAGCGTGCCCTTTCCGGTGATGCTGGTGCTGGCCTTCGGCACCGGATTCCTCTGGGATGCCCGGAATATGGTGAGTCCGGATTATGCGGAGAAGCTGGCGGCTGGCGTGACCGCCGGGAACATTCACTTTGGCGATATCGGGCAAACCGCCGGACAATTGGAAATCGCGGTGCCGCACAGTGGAGCGACCTTTGGTTTCACCATTTTCCTTTATGCCCTGCTGGGCTGCTTCATGCAGGGCATCCGCCCCCTCTTCCGCCGGGGCCGCTGGGAGTTGCCGGTGCTGATGACGGGCATTGGCACCTTTTTGCTCTTATTGCTGGAGTTTCTTTGGATCAACTTCCGGCGGGGCGGCTTCGTATTTCCCGTGGAAATATGGTATCATCTCCTCACCACGGCGCTCCTTTCCATGTTCGTCGCTCCTCTCGTTTTCTTTCTCATCGATACCCTCGCCCGGCTTAGCGGCTACCGCATCCGCTACACCGGACTGACTAACCGCCGTTGGGCTCCCCCGGTATGATCTCCAGTCACCGCCTCAGACTTTACCTTCTCGCCCTCATCATCCTGGGAGGGTTTGGTGTGCTCCTCTACCGGCTCTGGGGACTGCAGATCAACCGTCAGGATGAATTCATGGCCCAGCTTCCGATCACGGATACCGCCCTGCAGCGCATCCCTGGACCGCGGGGCCGGATCTTCGACCGGAATGGCGTCCCTCTTGCGGATAACAAGGCCAATCTGGAAATCGGGCTGAACCTTGCCGAGGTGGAACGCTTCTGGAAGGAGGAAAACGCCAAAAAGGACAAGGCCGAGCGCAGTGAGGTGCCCAAATTCGTCTGGGATCCCCGCAAGGAGCCTGACACCGATATTGTCCGCCTGCTCAACCTGACGCTTTTTCCAAAACTGGATGCGCTGAGCCTTTACGTCCAGCCAAGCGATAAGATGGTCGAGGACATCCGCATCTGGTATCGGGAAAACCGGGGCATCATCCCCTATCCCTATCAAAAATCCCTCGACCGCACCAATCCCGAGGAGTTCCGCCGTTTTGCCGCCTATGCCGAGTATGCCAATGAGCTTCCCGGGATCTCCCTGCGGGACCGTTCCACCCGCATTTATCCCATGAAGGCCCTGGGGGCCCACGTGCTGGGTTATGTGAAGGTGGCAGGCCGCGAACGCCCCCCCGGTGATGAAGCCGAGCGGTGGCAGTTCTTTGAAAATGACGATACCGGTATTGCCGGTGTCGAAAAAACCATGGACGCCGACCTGCGGGGCAAGCCAGGCCGGCGTGTTTATTTGAAAAATGAACTCGGACGCCTCGCGGATGAAATTGTCTCTGAACGCAGCGAACCCCTGCCGGGCGACGACATCTACCTGACCCTGGACGCCCGCATCCAGACCATCGCCGAGATGGCCCTGAGGGATGCCATTTATGCACCTGGCAAGACGGGGATCGGCCGGGGAGCGGTTTCCGTGATTGACCCGAACACGGGCGAAATCCTCGCCATGGCCTCGGTGCCTTCCTTTGATCCGAATATCTTTATCCCATTCATCCGTCAGGCCGACTGGGATGCCCTGCAGCAGAAAAACAATCCGACCCTGCCGATGGTGACGCGTTCCCTCAGCGCCTTCCCGCCAGGCTCCACCTTCAAGCTGGTTACCGGCATCGCGGCATCAATGGAAGGGGATGCCGGCCGCAGTTTCAATTGCTCAGGTTCCGTCATTTACGGGGGACGTCCCTTCAATTGCTGGACGGTGCAGCAACGGACCGGGAGCCATGGAACCATCGGAATGGCAGAAGCCCTGAAGCGGTCCTGTAATTGCTATTTCTATCAATGCGGCAACGCGGCGGGGATTGACCGCATTGAGGAGGTGGCCAAAATGTTTGGCATTGGATCCAGGCAGGGCATCCAACTGGACTATGCGGTTGCCGATTTTATGCCAGGACAGCAATGGTGGGCCACCCGGAATGAAGGCCCCTGGACTTCGGCAAAAACGGCCAACGTATCCATCGGGCAGGGCGAGGTCCAGACGACTCCCCTTCAGATGGCGCTGATAGCGGGCGCAGTCGCCGCCAATGGCAAAAGTTATCAGCCGACCCTCATTCACCATCAGGTCAAGCACTCCTGGAACAAAAGCGGTGAAATGGTGGAACTGCGCAGCGAATTCAAACCCCGGTTGAAATTTGATCTCCTGGATCTCGGGGAGCACAGCGCCAAAGCCAAGGATCTGGCCACCATGCGGGATGGCATGTGGAAAGTTGTCAACGACAAGTCCGGCACCGGCAGGCGGGCGCTTTCCCCCTATGGGATTGCCGGAAAAACCGGCACCGCCCAAAAATGGCGCATTGACAAGGAAACCGGAAAAAAGATCGGGGACAACCACACTTGGTTCGTGGCCTTTGCCCCCTATGATCACCCGAAAATTGCGGTTTGCGTTGTCATCGCCAACGGAAAATCCGGAGGAGGCACCGCCGCCCCGGTCGCCAAGCGCGTGATCGAACGCACGCTGGGCCTGGAAGATGGCAAGTTTCAGCAACCCCTCAGCCCCCTCGCGCCGGCCATTGGGCATTTTGACTTCAGCGAGGCGATCTCTTACGAAGGTGACGATCTGCCTGCGGTCGAACCCGGCGAAGAACCAAGCGATCCCGGGGTGCCGGAAACTTCCGATGAAGAAGTGCCAGTCGTGAAGCAGGCCGTGGAAACACCGGCCGCTCCCGACGCCCGGGTCGGAGAAGACCTCGGGTCTGCAGGCACGGCTTCCACCATCAAAAAACAGCAATTCAAACAATCTGCCCGTCCCTGACGCCTGCCCCCTTTTCCCAAAACATTTTCTCTTTTGAAACCATTCCCTGGCGCTCCCCCACGCCGCACCCCAGACCCAACCCATGCTTTTTGCCGCAATGATTAAACGAATCCGCAGATTTTTCGGAGGTAATACTCCATTCAATGAAGGTGTCCGTGTCGTCGTGAACACCGAAAAACTCGAACAACGTGTCGCCCTCGTGGAGAACGGCATGCTCGAGGAATACACCATCGAACGCGCTGGCACCCAACACATCGTGGGCAGCATCTACAAAGGCCGTGTCCGCAACATCGAACCCGGCCTCAAAGCCATGTTCATCGATATCGGCCTTGAGAAAAATGCCTTCCTCCACTTCTGGGACGCCATTCCCGCTGCCGATAACGAAGAAGCCGAAGATTCCGGCCGCAACGATATTGAGGAAATCGACCGCGGTGGCCGCAGCAAGGTAAAGAAGAAAAAAATCACCGCCCGGGATATTCCGGGCCTTTACCCGGTTGGCGCGGAAATGCTCGTGCAGGTCACCAAAGGTCCCATCGGCACCAAGGGCCCCCGCATTACCACCAACATTTCCCTGGCCGGGCGCTTTCTCGTCCTCATGCCGCTCAATGACATGTTCGGGATTTCCCGTAAAATCGAAGAACCCCGCGAGCGCGACCGGCTCCGCAAGATCCTGCGCAAGCTTAGCGTGCCTGAAGGCATGGGCGTCATCATGCGCACCGTCTGCATGGGCAAGCGCGCCCGTTATTTCGTGCGGGATCTCGCCATGCTCGTCGAGCAGTGGGAAGCCATCTCGGACATTGCTGAAAACAAAAAGTCCCCCTGCCTCGCCTTCCAGGAGCCTGACCTGATCGAGCGCACCGTGCGCGATTTCCTCACCGAAGATGTGGATGAGGTCATCTGTGACGAGGAAGCCACCGCCCAGCGCATGAGGGATCTGGTGGGACAAATTTCCCGCCGTTCCAAAAAGCGCATCCGCTGCCAGCGCACTGCCGAGCCCATCTTTGATATGCTGGGCATCCAGAAGCAGATCGATAACGCCTTCAACCGGCAGGTCTGGTTGAAATGCGGCGGTTATCTCGTCATTGACGAAACCGAAGCGCTCATCGCCATTGACGTCAATACGGGCCGCAACAAAGGCACCGACGACCTGGAAAAAACCATCTTCCAGACCAACATGGAAGCTGCCGAGGAAGTCGCCCGCCAGCTCCGCCTCCGCAACATCGGCGGTCTTGTGGTGGTCGACCTGATTGACATGAAGAGCCGCCGGGACCAGGCTGCTGTTTACAAAGCGATGAAGGACCGCCTGCGCCGGGACAAGGCCAAGACCCAAGTCATGCCAATCTCCCCGCTCGGCCTCATGGAAATGACCCGCCAGCGCCTCCACGAAAGCCTCAGCACCGCCGTCTACGACCCATGCCCCACCTGTCACGGCCAGGGCCGCATCAAATCCACCGAGACCATGTCCGTGGAACTCCAGCGCCGGGTCAATACCCTGATGCAGAAATATCCTGACACCGAGCACGATCTCCTCATCACCGTTCACCCTGACGTCATGCAGCGCCTGCGCACCAAGGACGAGGCCCTGCTGGTCGATCTGGAGCGCCGCCACCATGGGCGCCTTTCCTTCCGCGCTGACCCGACCCTGCACCGTGAAAACATGACCATCCTGAACGCCCAGACCGGCAAGGAAATGAAGTAAATTCCTTCTTCCAGGCAAGGAGGACAGCTGATTTTCAGATAGGGACGTCCGGGGCGTCGGGTTCCGGGGTGGTGCACGCGGCCATGTTGGGCTCGGGCAGGTGGTGGAGGCGTTGGCGGAGGACTTCGGCGCGCATCACATCGCGTTCTTCGACGCTGAGCTTGCGCTGGGCGGAGGTCTGAAGGTGGGCGGGCTGGATTTCCACGAGGAGCGTGTCGATGAGCCTCGCTTCGGTAGGAGGGATGACGCCTAAATCCGCCCCCATGCGCAGCATGGAAAGGTGGGTGAGGGCTTCCTTGCTTTCGATGATGTGGGCGAAGCGCAGGGTGGCGTAGGCCCGGCCAATGTGGTCGCAGATTTTGGAGGGGTTGTCTTCGATCAGCTTGCGGCGGGCATTGCGCTCGTGGGTGATGATTTGCTGGATGACTTTCTGCAGGCGGGCGATGATGTCGCCTTCGCGCTCGCCCAGGGTGTGCTGGTTGGAAACCTGGAAGAGGTTGGCGAGGGCTTCGGTGCCTTCGCCGTAGAGGCCGCGGACGGCGAGGCCGATTTTATTGACGGCCTGAATGACCTGATTGACCTGGTCGCCGAGCACGAGGGCAGGGAGGTGAAGCATGGCGCTGGCCCGCATGCCGGTGCCGAGATTGGTCGGGCAGGCAGTGAGATAGCCGAAGCGCTTGTCCCAGGCGAAGCGGACCTGTTCCTCGAGTTCAGTGTCGAGCTTGTCGAGGGCGGCGTGGGCGGTGGCAAGGTCGAGGCCGGAGCGGATGCTTTGCATGCGCAGGTGGTCCTCTTCATTGATCATGATCGAGAGGGATTGCTCACGGTTGATGACGGCGGCGCTGCCCCCGGATTTGGCGGCCTGCTCCCGGGAGATGAGGTGTTTTTCGACGAGGACTTGTTTGCGGATGGCGTCGAGATTGGCGAGGTCCTCGGAAAAGCAGTCCTTCATGCCGCTGAGGGATTCGACCCGGGGCTGGAGTTCCTGCATGATGACGGTCCGGTCCTCTTTTTTGGCCCAGCCGGGGAAGGCAGGGCCATCAAGGTTCCGGGCGAGGCGGATGCGGCTGGTGAGGACGATATCGCGGCAGGGGCCGTCGTGTTCCATCCACTCGGGGGG
>CAMDJM010000127.1 GCA_945900785.1 Akkermansia muciniphila | reverse complement strand
CGAGCGCAGTTCACGCGCATCGCTGGTGCCCTGATTCATCGTCACGGCGTCGCCGCCGCGCAGACTTTGTCCCGTTCTGGCACCGTTCGCTTTCGCGATGACCTCGCCCTTGAAAACGTGAATCTCTGCTGCGCCGCGCTCCGGCACATCCACGCCAAACCGCGTGCCGAGATCCACAGCATCACCCGACGGCGTGATCACGGTGAAACCCTTCGCGGCGGGCGGCACGTCTGCGGAAAGACGCCCGCGCAGCATGTGCAAACGCTGCGCCGATTCGAAGCGAAACTCCGCTGGGGCCTCGATCACCACCTTCGCGCCGGGGGCCGTCACCAACTCAACAGTGCCAGCTTTCAGCGCATAACTTTGACGGCGCAATTTCACCCCGACCGGGAGTTCTTCGACCCCCGCGTCCTTCACCACGGTCGCGAACACGCGCTGGGTCTGCCACCACCAGCCGCCACCCGCAAGCAACGCCAAGCACGCCGCCGCAGCGGCCAGCCATGGTGCCGCTTTTGGAAAAGCGGGAATCCTGCGCGGATGGCCGGCCTGCTTCGTCCAGCCCGCCGCCGTGGCCGCGATGGCGGAGTCGAGATTCAGCAGATCGGCAAATTCGCGGCGCGCGCTTTCATCAGCCAGCAGCATGGCATTGAGCGGCGCCATTTCGTCGGCGGAGATTGTTCCGTCGAGATAGCGTTGGGTCAGCGTTTCAAGTTCCACGTTCATAGCGGGGCCTCCCGGGCCAAATCGCGGCGGATACATTCGAGCAGCAGCTTTCGCATCCGGTGCAACCATTGATAAAACCCCGGCACCGTGCGTCCGCTGTGCCGCGCCACGTCCTGGATGCGGAACTCCCCGCTGTAAGCCTGCATCAGCAAGTGCCGCTGATCCGGCGCGACCTTTGCCAGACAATCCTCCAGCGCCTCCCGTTGCCGTTCCAGCCGTGGTTCATCGTCATCCGCCGCGTCCGCCATCCTGGCGATCACGTCCTCGTTCAAAACCAGCCGGTCCCGTCCTTTATCGCGCAGCCACCCCAGCACCTCGAATCTCGCCACGCCAAACGCCCATGCCCGGAAGTCTCCGTCCTCGCGGAAAGTGTCGAACTTTTCCCACAGCACGACCGAAGTCTCCTGCATGACATCGTCTGCATCCGCACGCGTCGGAACCATCCGCCGGACATAGGCGCGGATCGCCGGCTCGTTGGCCGTGAAGCTTCGCAGGAATCGGGTGTGGCGTTGGGTTTCGGTTGGTGACATAAGTGCTCAACAAGGTAATCTCCGCGAGCTGGCTGTATTTAACACCCGATTGACTCCCGAAGTGTGCTTCCAAGCCCGGCATCGTATCCGCAAGCTCACTTTTCGGGTTATTTCAAGCATCACCGGGAAAAGTGGAAGTGATTATGAGTGATCCCATGCTACTGATCTTTCCCCCGCCGGAAGTTGGAGGCCGGGAATCTGGCTCCGCTGCTCCGGAGGTTTGCGCCGGACAAGCTGCCCAAGGGCAAGGAGTTGGCGGCGATGATAAGCACGTTCCACTTTGCGGTGGATGGATGGGATGATGATCCGCACGAGGTGTATGCCATCGCGGCGGTGCGGAAGTTTTACCAGAAGCTGCACCGGGAGTGGCCTTACGCGTTCTTTTTCTGCGATCTGCGCGGGGAGTCGCTTATGATGCTGACGATGTGCTGTCTCGACAATTTGGAGGGCCAGACAAAAGCGGGCGAGGCCCTGTCGCAGGTGCAGATCGACCCACGGGAACTGCTGCAGTTTATTATGAAGGGCTGGGCTCCGATGAATGAGATGTGTGAACGGGCCGGATTTACCGAGCGGGCCATTTATGACGGGTCGAAGGCGATCATGGGTTACTACCATTTGCCGTTTGATGTGCCGCCGCCACGGTGATTGAAAGATCGAAAGTGCCAGTGGGTTGAAATCGCCAGCCGGGGAGCGGCGGCGCGAAGGGCCGAACTTCGGGCGTCCGAAGTTCCGCAGTTCTCCGGCCCGGTGGGGCCGGGGTCGCGCCGGGAGCTTTTTCTTCCGTAGTGAACTCATGGTGATTCCGGGAAAGCCGAAGTCGTCCGCAGGAGGTCACCGCCCGTCGGGGAAGTGGTGCGCGAAGTGAATTAGTATAGTTAGGGGTGTCCTTTGGAACCCGTAGTGCCCCCACGCGTCGGGCGACGGCGCTAGCCGGAAGCGGCCGGCTTCGAGCTTTTTGGTGATTGTCCGTGAAAGTTAGGATCCGGCAGCACCCGGTAGCCGGAGGAAAAAGCCCGAAGTCGGGCGTGTAGCCCGAACGCGTGGGGGAGCCGGTGACCGCCTGGTTAAGCGGTGCTGTGGGATTCCGGTGGGCGATAGTCCCGGCATACCATGTATGTTGGGGTCGTTTTGGGCAGGCCATTCCTGGAATTGGGCTGCCGGATGGATGGCCAACTGGCCGCTGGCGCGGATGTCCGATAGGATCAATTCCGGCAGGCATTGGAAAACCGCGATGATGATCGCGGTGCGGTGGTGAAAATGGTTTGAATTTTGAAGAAGGCGGCTGAAAACGCGCCTCACCCGGTTGCTAAATCGGGACCTGGTTGAGTGGGATTTTTGAGTGTTGCACAATATCTGTTCGCGACAGGAAAGCGGGGTAATGAGGGAGTTTGGGAAGGCCGACTGAGGACAGTCGGCACACGTTCCTTTATAACATTTCTCTGGCTTCGTCGATCCGGTTCCGGAAATAGTAGGGACGGCGTTTGGCATGGCCAATGGCCAGAACGATGGTGGTATCGTTCCTGCAGAAATAGGCGATAAAGTAAGCTTGGAACGTTGGGGCCAGATTGACTCTCCGGATCCCAAATTTTCCTTCATGGAAGAGAGCTGGCGATTGTCTGATCAGTCGCAGGTAGTGATCCGCCCGGGCATCAAACTTGTTTCCAAGGGCAGGATCAATCTCGAAGAAGAACTTGGTCAGTTCCAGTAAATCCCGCTTGGCTGCCGGGTGGAGAATCAGGGTCATTGCGCAAAAGACCTTTGCCGTTTGAGACCGTGGCTGGCGAATAGTGCGTTCATTTCCGCGTCCACCTCCTCAAGGCTGGTCATGCTGACTTTGCCTGAATCGAAGTCATCAAGACGGCGTTTGATTTCGGCGTCCCACGCCCTGTCAATCTCACCTTCGTCTTCCGAAGAGAACGCGTTGAGTTCACGGCCCAGATCCCGCCACAGAGAAAACTGCTCGGCGGTGGGCAGCGTTTTTATTTCCTGTTGGATTTGTTCAAGAGTCGTCATGAAGCAATTTTAGCGCACATTGGGAGCGTTGTCCAGAAGTGGAAGGCCCCGACGGGTCTGTCCTTCGGTGATGACTTTTTCATCGGTGAAGTTCACGAAATCTCCGGTGTCAGCTTGATTTAACCCGATGGCGATTTCTGATCGCAGGTAGGCAAGCTTGGAGGGGCGGTTGATGCTTCCACTATGACCTCATGACTGATCAGTGGTTTGCCACGCCAGTTCATGGTGATAAAGCTGAAGAGCGATGCTCATTTTTATATTACTTGCTGGTCCCGGGAGGGAAATGACAGACGTCCATCCGCATTCCAGTCTCATTGGCAAAGCGTTGCAGCTCCACTTTCCACAGCCGCACCCGCGACCCATTGCTGCCGCCGCCGTCCGCCGTGATCAGCAGCCGGTCCGCTTTGGGATAGGCCTCTTTGCCCATTCCCTCCCACCATCGGCGGATGCTTTCGACGGCGAACGAGGAGGTGTCGTGATCAGTGCCGACATTGACCCACCCCTGGTTTATGGTCAGATCATAGATCCCGTAAGGACTGGCCCGGCCCAGTTCCGGGATCAAAAAATCATGGACGCGCACTTTTTCCGGCTGCCCTTTGGGTTGCCATTCACGCCCGCTGTTCTTGAGATCTCCAATCAATTCCTTCTATTTCGTGTCCACCGAAATCACCGGCATCCCCCCGGCCTGCAGCTCCCGCACCCGGCGGGCAATATGCTCAAACTGCGCATCCCGATCCTCATGAGTGCCGCCCTCCCGGGTCCTGGCATTGGCCTGCAGGCTGTAATCCATTTCATGGAGCAGTTCTGCCACCAAGCGGTGACTGACAGAATGGCCCGCCGCTTTTAATTCGGCAGCCAGTTTGCGCACACTCTTGCTGGTCCAGAGCAGGGGAGACATGGGGTCGCCCCGGGTCGCCGGATGGACCTCCAGGTCATTTGGAAGAAAGACGAGGGGAAGACATGGCGGGCTGGCGAGCAAATGGTGGGGATGGATGAGGGCTTCGTAATTCCTTACCAGACTCTTGGGGATTACATGGCTATCAATCGCCCCGCAATTGCTCCGACTCCGAACTCGTGATCAATTCGGTGTTGGACCCGGCAGCAATAACGGACCGACTCCCTGCACCCTGCACCGCCAAAGCGCCAATTCACATGTTCAACTCAAGGGTCCCGCCAACCACCTCTCCTGCTCCTGCGCGGGAAAAGCATCCCTGGCTGGCTAGCGGCTGGGTTTTCCGGTTCAGTTTCAGGCAGCGCGCCTACGAAATGGCAGGAGTCATACCGGTGAAAATCCAGCCGCCTTGATGGCCATGAGGAGCTTGGCTTTGCCATCGCGCTCAATGACATCGCCGTGCCCGACGATTACACGGTCGAAATCCCACCCGAGGATGGTCGTCAGCGAACTCTGGAACGCTGCTTTATTCTTTACTCCGCCTTTCACAGGCCTCGGCATTCCCGGGTGATGCCCACTCCCCACTGCCACGCGCAGAAGTAGCTCCGTCCAGATCGGCTCATCGCTGCCAAAGTTGAAGACCAACTCGGTGAGGATCAGCGTCCGTGACTGAACGTGGAGCAGCGCGGTATCGCGGGCTTCTGGTGCGCCTTGAATTTCCAAAGCCAGCAACTCGCCCTCCCACTCCACTGGAGCGGGCACAATCGGCGCTGTGGCGAATCCCACCACTTCCGAAAATCCCCCGGGAGCAAGATACGGAATCCCCGGAAATGCCTTGCGACCTTCCTTCGCAAAAGTGTCATGCCGTAAAATTCCATCAAGGAGCCAGCCAGGTTTGCCTAGTGCGCAGATCGCGGTCACGTCATCCGGAGTAAATGGAGCCGAGGAATGGATCACCACTTTCCCCGAGCAAAGGCGGATCAGAGTCACGTTGCGCCGCAAATCCGCCCCCAGCATCTTCAGGGGATAGGCGAGCAGCCAGAGATTTTCGGCAAGGAACTTTGGTTCGGCGGGGATGTTCATTGGGGTGATGACCAAGGCTGCTTTTTTGCTGCGGTTCGGAATCAGTGACGGGGGAATTATAGCGAAGTTCACTCGCTGTGCTTCAGGGAGGACATGTCGATGACGAAGCGGTATTTCACGTCGCTCTTCACGAGGCGGTCATAGGCTTCGTTGATCCGCTGGATCGGGATGAGTTCGATGTCGGAGGTAATGTTATGCTCCCCACAGAAATTAAGCATTTCCTGGGTTTCCTTCAGACCACCGATGAGTGAGCCACTGAAGCTGCGGCGGCCAAAGATGAGATTGCCGACATCCACAGCGAGCGGCTCAGATGGCACACCGACTTGAGTGAGATTGCCGTCACGTCTGAGCAAAACGAGGTAGGCGTTGATGTCGTGTTTCGCCGCTACGGTATCGAGGATGAAGTGGCAGCTGTTGAGGTGCTTCTCCATCGCGGCCTCGTCTTTGGAGTGAACGACTTCATCCGCGCCGAGCCGCAGGGCATCTTCCACTTTGTTCAATGACGTGGTGAAGACGACAACGTGCGCCCCCATCGCCTTCGCTAGCTTGACACCCATGTGGCCGAGGCCGCCGAGTCCCACAACGCCGACTTTCTGGCCCTTGGTGACGCCGTGGTGACGCAGAGGTGAGTAGGTTGTGATACCAGCACAGAGCAGTGGTGCTGTGGCTGCCAGATCCAGGTTCCCAGGGACTTGCAATACAAAGGCTTCATCCACCACGATGCTCTCCGAATAGCCTCCAAAGGTCACACCGCCGCTGTGTTTGTCGGGCGAGTTGTAGGTGAAGATGGCTCCTTTTTCGCAGAACTGTTCCAGATGCTCCACGCAACTTCCGCAGACGCGGCAGGAGTCAACGAGACAACCCACACCCGCGATGTCGCCTGCTTTGAACTTCTCCACCTTCGCGCCGACCTTGATCACGCGGCCGATGATTTCATGCCCCGGCACGCACGGATAAGTCGTGCCATGCCACTCATTGCGGACGGTGTGAACATCCGAATGGCAGACGCCACAAAAGAGAATATCAATTTGAACATCATGATCGCCGGGATCACGGCGATCAAAGCTGAAAGGACCGAGCGGGGTGGTGGCGGCGTTAGCGGCGTAGGATTTGGTTTTCATAAGAGAGTGTTTATGTGCTTTGTGCGGTTTGTGCTATGGGGTCAATGCCCACCTTGTCAAAGGTGGCGGGGCTTCTCCTGTTACTCATGCGCGCTCCAGTAAGGGCTGCGCTTTCATGAATGGTAGATGATGGCGATGTTGTTCATGATGGGTGTTAAACAACTGAGTTGATGTCGGCGACCCGGATGAGCTTTTTGTTTACAAATTCATGGATGCCAAGGCTGGAGAGTTCGCGACCGAATCCTGAATTTTTGATGCCGCCAAAGGGCAGGTCTGCGGCGGTCCAGGTGGGATGATTGACGAAGACCATGCCGGTGTCGATGCGGCTGGCGACCCGTTTGCCGCGCTCGACGTCCTGGGTGAAGACGGAGCCACCCAGGCCATAGTCCGAATCATTGGCGAGCGCGATGGCTTCCTCCTCATCTTTCACACGGAAGAATAGGGCCACGGGGCCGAAGAACTCCTCCCGATACGCGGGATTGTCAGGCTGAATGTCTGTCAGAATGGTCGGCTGCATGAAGGCACCAAGGCGGTCCATGCGCTTCCCGCCCAGCACCAGGGTGGCACCATGTGCGATGGCTTCATCCACCTGCTTCACGAGTTGCACCAAAGCGGCCTCGGTGGAAAGAGGGGCGAGTGTGGTGTGCTGGTCCATCGGGTCACCTGGCTTGAGCGCCTCCATGGCCGCTTTGAATTTGGCAAGGAAGCGATCCGCCAAGGGTTCGACGATGATGAAGCGCTTCGCGGCGATGCAGCACTGGCCCATGTTGTTCATCTTGGCCCACACCGCCCATTGGAGCGTCTTCTCCAGATCGGCATCTTCCAGCACGATGAAGGCGTCGCTGCCGCCCAGTTCCATCGTGGATTTCTTGACGTTCTTCCCGGCTCTCTCGGCCACGCCTCTCGCCGCCACGACCCCACCGGTCAGTGCCACACCTTGGATACGCGGGTCATCAATCACGGCGAGCACTTGCTCATGCGAGATGAGCAGATTCGTGTAGGCACCCACAGGCGCTCCTGCTTCCAGCCAGAGCTGCTCAAAAGCGATGGCACACTGCGGCACGGTGCCCGAGTGTTTCACCAGCACGACATTGCCCGCCATCAGATTTGGCGCTGCAAATCGTGCGAGTTGGTAATACGGGAAGTTCCAAGGCTGGACGCCAAAGATGATACCCAACGGATTGCTTTCGACCACCGCTTCACCTGAACCCGGCTGCAATGTCTCAGGTGCGAGGAAACGCTCCGCATGGGTCGCGTAGTAGTCGAGAATGTCCGCGCTGAGCATCACCTCACCGACCGACTCCGCAAAGAGCTTGCCCATCTCCAGCGTCATCGGACGCGCAAACTCCTCCGCACGCTTACGCATGATGCCAGCTGCCTTGGAGACGATGCCCGCCCGATTAGCAAAGCTCAGCTTCCCCCAAGTTTCGAAACACGTCGCCGCAGTGGTGGTAGCTATTTCAAGTTGCTGATCGGTGTGTTCATCGAAGCTCATCACAAGTTCGCCGTTGTAGGGATTGATGCTTTGGTAACTCATAGGCTCGCAGATTGTCACGGCACTGGCGGCGTGGCTATGGGGTGTAACCCGACTTTGCTAAGCCAGGTCTCAAGGATTCAGCCGCCAGATCGCGAAGTTGAGCACCGCAGTAAAAATAATCCAAGCGGGATAGCGCAGGAGCGGGTGTCAGGATTGGGTTGTTAATGCCATACGCGATGGGGTGATACCCTGCCGGATCAATCCCGCGCGAAAAACACGTGACGTTTAGCATGATTTTTTAAGCGGCTCAGGCACGTCCCTCCCACGCTTTGCAAGGCCTGAATAATGAACCCATGCAATCAACACGAGTTGTAAAGGCAGGCGTGCCCAAAGCACCCAGGCAGGTAGGGTGATTCCCTCCCATCCGTGTAGTGCGACATTCACGTTGGCAGGAAAGACCGCAACGAGCAGGGCGATCAAGCCCCAAGCGGCATATTGGCGAAGTCCTGGAATTAGGATCCCAATACCGCCCGCAACTTCCGCGCCTCCGCTGATGAGGTTCATGGCGCTGGGTAAGGGGATATACTGCGGCATCATCGCCAAGTAGGCCTGAGGACTCAGGAAGTGATTGACCCCTGCCACGACGAAGCATGTGGCAAGCAGGATAAGTGAAATTTTTCGGAGCACGATCTAAAATCAGGGAGAAGGTTACTTTTGCCGCTGCGATTCCAAATCATCGCCCGGCGGCCGGCGTCCTTGGCGCATTTCGGCGATGGCGGCCACGGGCGTTATGAAAACGTTCCCCGCTTCCTCCATGAAGGCGGTGTCGCGATCCAGCGCCTCGTGGTTTGTCGCATACGGCTCGTAGTAGCCGAGGAAGCGATCAAAGACCTCAGCCGCTCCGGCAGGCACCAGATCCATGTCCGTCAGCCAATCCTGGAGGTTGCGACGCAGGCTTTCGATACGCAAGAAAGAGGTAAAACAAACGATTGATGCCGGAGCAAACATGGGAACTATCGCAAATTTACTCATTTCAGATTAGTTAATGGGGAAAAAATTGTCAATGCCATGGGATATAACCCTACGATCACAATTTGACCACCATCTTGCCGACGTTCTTGCCGTCAAAGAGACCGGTGAATGCTGACACCGCTTGCTCAATTCCATCAACCACGGTTTCCAGGCTTTTCAGCTTACCAGCTTGGAATGCTCTGCCGACTTCATTTTCAAACTCGCTCCTACGCTCCAGCCAGTCGCCAACAATCAAGCCTTTCATGGTCAGGCGCTTCGTCGTCATGTTAAAGAGATTGGATGGACCGGGTTTTGGCGTCTCGTCATTGTATCCGGAGATACCACCGCAAGCGATGATGCGGCCATGCACCCGCAAAGCGGACAGTGCGGCCTCCAGAGATTCACCGCCGACGTTGTCAAAATAGACGTCGATACCGTCAGGCGCGGCGAGGTTCAGTTGGTCGAGCACGGGGCCAGTCTTGTAGTTGAAGGCGGCGTCGAATCCGCATTCCTCCAACAGGCGCTTCACCTTCTCCTCCGAACCGGCGGAACCGATCACGCGGCAACCCCGTAACTTGGCTAATTGTCCGGCCATATTGCCGACGGCACCCGCTGCGCCTGAGATGTAAATGGCGTCGCCAGCCTTCACTTCGACCATCGTCAGTCCCGCCCACGCAGTCATGCCGGTCATGCCAAGGGTGCCGAGGTAAACGGAGCGTGGTTGCGCGGCTTTATCGACGGCATGAAGCTCCCCGGGCGCTGCGATGAATGCCTCCCGCCAACCGTATCTGGAAGTGACGATGTCACCCACTTTGAACTTCCCGGACCGGGACTCGGTGACTTCACCCACCGCGCCGCCTTCGAGCACTTTTCCGATCGCAAAGGGCGGCACATACGACTTCCGGTCATTCATGCGGCCACGCATGTAGGGATCGACCGACATGAACAGGTTGCGCACGAGCACTTGCCGGTCTTGCAGCGGCTCCAGCGTGGTCTCAGACAACGTGAAGTTGCTGGCGGTGGGCACCCCTGTGGGGCGTGAGGCGAGGCGGATCTCGCGGCTGGTAGTGAGCTTGGTCATAAATAAGGAGAATTTGGTTGGTGAATTGGCAGTTGGAGAGTGGAGAGTGCCTTGGAGCAGGAATCCGAATTTCATGTGAAAGTCTACCCGAAGCCCTTCTAGTATGCGCCCTGTGAATAGGTCAACTCGTAGCTGTGGGAATAGACCTCAAAGATGATTCCGAATGGATCTTCGACGTAAACCATCTTGTAAGGCTTTTCGTTCGGATAGTATTCCCGAATTGGCATCCGTTGCTTTCCTCCACGGGCAACAATCTTCTCCACCAAGGCTTCAATATTCGGATCCTGAATGCGGAAATGAAAAGTTCCTGTATTCCAAAACTCAAACTCAGCGGGCTTTCGACTGTTTTTGAACTCGAACATTTCGACTCCGATTTTGTCACCAGTAGAAAGATGGGCGATTTTGAATGATCCCCAGCCTTTTCCGAAAGCGTCAACACACATCTTCCCAATGGCAGACTCTGACTCCTCCATCACCACGGTAGGCTTCATGATGATATACCACCCCATGACTTCTTCATAAAAAGCCACAGCCTTTTCGAGATCAGGGACCGAAAGTCCAATGTGGGAGAATGTTTTTGGATAAGTGCGCATAATTTGCATTTTTTAATAGGTTTGGCTGCTCGAAAGTGCGGTTTGAAACTTAGTGTTTTAACAATTTGAGCAGAACTCTGGCGGTTTCCGCCGAAGATGCGGGGTTTTGACCTGTGATCAGCAGCCCGTCCATTTGCACATAGACGCTCCAATCCGGTCCCTTGCTGTAATGTCCGCCTGTTTTTTTCAGTTCATCCTCCAATAGAAATGGCACCACGTGCGTTAGTTCCACGGCGGCCTCCTCGGTGTCCGAAAACCCGGTCACGTTTTTTCCCTTTATCAAAGGGTCACCATTTGGCAAGACTTTGAGCAAAGCACACGGCGCATGACACACCAGTGCCATGGGCTTTCCTTGCTGCTGAAAGGCTTCAAGTAAACCAATCGAAATAACATCGTTAGTCAGATCCCACAAGGGGCCATGCCCGCCTGGATAAAAGACCGCGTCATAATTGGACGCCTTGACGCTACCCAATTTCAAAGTGTGCGCGAGTTTCAGTTTGAGCGGTTCATCCTTGTCGAACCGCTGCGTGGAATGAGTTTGAGCCGAAGCCTCCTCGCTTTTCGGATCAATCGGCGGCTGCCCGCCTTTGGGCGAAGCCAGGGTGATCTCCACCCCGGCGTCCGCCAATTCATAATAGGGCGCCGCAAACTCTTCCACCCAGAAGCCGGTTTTCTTGCCAGTGTCACCCAACTCGCTGTGCGAGGTTAAGACGATTAATTCTACTGTGTTTGAAATATTGTTTGCATTTCCAGAAATCCATGCGACTCTATAATTGGCTTTGACCGGGAGTTCGCCTTGAGGCGGAAAACCGGCGGCCCTAATAAAAAATGACGCTCCTCCCGCCTTTCGGCTGGGCCGAC
>CAMDJM010000126.1 GCA_945900785.1 Akkermansia muciniphila | reverse complement strand
CCCCCTGATTTTCATCCGCTGAGCAGGAGTTCAGCGCCTTTTGGCAGCCCGGGAAGCCATTTGCCGCCGAGCCAATGGCGCAGCAGTCGCGTGAGGAGGAGGGTCCAGCGCTGGTCCACGGTCCATCGCTCCGTGATGCCATGGAGTATCCGTCAAACGTAGCCCCGTTGGAAGGATGGTGCGCTGCGTGGCTGGAGGCATAAACTACGGCTCTTATGGGAGCAAAGTATCCGTCAAACGTAGCCCCGTTGGAAGGATGGTGCGCGTCGTAGCTGGGTAAGCGTCACGCCAGGTGCCTTGGCGAGATGAAGTCAAATCAGGCCGCAGCTGCGGGCGCTGGTTTCGCGGGTGAGGGGGTGACTGCGGCGGGTGCGGAGGTGGACTTGCGTTTTTGCTCAGCGGCCCACGCGGCGGGCGTCAAGGTGTGCATTTCAGTGGCGGGCCTGGTGGGGATGCGGCGGATGATGTCGGCGAGGTAGGCTTCGGGATCAAGGCCCCGGCGGCGGGCGCTGGCGGTGATGGTGTAGAGGATGGCGCTTTGCTTTCCGGCTTCTCCAGAGCCGAAGAAGAGGAAGTTCTTTTTGCCAATGGCGCTGGGACGGATTTCATTTTCGACCAGATTGTTGTCGATTTCGATGCGGCCGTCGTTCAGATAGGCTGTCAGGCCGCTCCAAGCCTTGCGGGCGTAGTTGAGGGCTTCGCCAAACCCGCTTTTCGGAAGGTGCCTTCCGCTGGCCTGGAACATGAGGATGGCTTTTGCGAGCCGGCGCAGGATAGGGCTGGCCTTGGCGCAACGGGCGGCCTGACGTAGTTTGGGGCTGGCTTTGCTTTGCCGGAGTTTTTCCTCCAGTTGGTAAAGGTGGGTCATTTGCCGGATGATCCAGCCGGCCCGGATGGGGGCTTCGGTTTTGGATTCGATAAAGCCGCGCCGGATGTGGGTGAGGCAGGAGGCGAGTTCGATGGCGAACCCGGGGCCGTGCGCGGCCTCGTTGCGTTTGATGGAGTAGCTGTTATAACAGGCGTAGCGGTCGCAGCCGATGACGCCGGTCCAATCCGGGGGGAAGATGGCTTCAAGGCACGTGGTGGCCCGGCTGGTAAACCAGTGGAAGACGCTGTCGCCTCCCGGTCGATGCAGGACCCAGAGGTAGCCTTGCCGGGCTTTTCCATGACCGGGGTCGAGGTATTTTATAACAGTCTCGTCGCACTCGACGTAGCCGTCGGCGAGGACTTCCTTTTTGATTTCATTCCAGATGCCGGTGAGCCAGAACGCGGTCATGGCCAGCCAGCGGGCCATGGTTTGGCGCGGGATGAGGATGTTATACCGGGTCTTGAAGATTTGCTCCTGACGGTAGAGCGGCAGGGCATCGCAATATTTGCCGGTGATGATGTTGGCGAGGAGGGCGGGGGCGGCGAGGCAGCGCTCCTGGAGGATTTCCAGCGGAGCGATGATGGGGGCCACTTCAGGATTGCCGATGGGGACGTATTTGCGCCGGATGATGTGGCGGCGCACAAAATGACCGCGCACGAAGTCGAGCTGTTCGGTGACAATCTGATTGACGAAGCGGAACCCGGCAGGGTTGGCCACAACGATGTCAGGATCAATAATCTCCTCCATGACCGGCAGGTGTTCCGGCAGGCGCGGGCGGCGGGCGTTTTTCGGCCCGGCGGTGACGGGATGATCTGCCGGAGGAGCCGTCAGGAGATCGCCCGTGGCAGGAGCCGCGGCCGCTGGTGCCGGGGCTTCTCCGGGGGGGGGCCACGCCGGGGCCGGTGCCTGCCATGAACAGCTCCAACTGGGCCGGGTTCATTTTTTCGCTCTTCGCCCCGAAAATCCGCCGCACCAAGGCATCGATCTTTTGCTTCAGAATTTCAATTTCCTGGTTCAGGGCCACGTTCTGCTGCTGGCTGGCGGCAAGCGCAGCGCTCAGTTCAGCTTCACGCGGAGTCATGTATATCCTGTCGCACGGGGCAGTGCCCAGGGCCAGGAATTTGTTGTTATAATTTCCAGGTGAAAGGTGCCGCCAGCGCACGGAAATGGAAAAAATCCATATCACTCATTCCCGCTCATACCAGGCACGGCGCGCCCCGTCGCGCAGATCGATCCCATCGGTCAGCATGGCAAAGGCTTCCGGGGTGAGCTTCAGCTTCACCGTGCCCGGCTCCGCAGGACGCGGCCAGGAGAAGGTTCCCTTTTCGAGCCGTTTGAGGCACGCAACACACTGCGACAGGAAGCAACGTCGTTGATAATCATAGGTTGAGGAGTGGGGTGTCGTGGTCACATGGGGCGGATTTCCCGGTTTTGGCCTGCTTGGCGTAGTTCCGGACGGCGGGCAGCTCCAGATCCGTGTCGGCGATCATCCACGGAGCGTTTTTGGCGGCCTGTTTGGCGGGGAGGATTTTGTTCCTGATCATCGTCCTGACCATGCAAAGGCTGACACCCAGCAGCTTGGCGGCTTCCGACATGGTCTTCCATGTGCGGGGTTCGGATTTTGAGAACACGGGGATGCTGTTCTCTCTCCGGAGGTTTTTGACCCGGGTTTCGTTCCAGTTGTTCCCCTTGCCAGTCAGCAGGCCGGATCTGTTGAGCATGCTTGCGATATAACCATCGTTCCAGCCCTTCGCCAACTCCCTGACCAGTTCGACAACGTTGGCGTCGGTAGCGTTGCCGTTTTTTCCGACCTGGTTCTTGCGGACGCGCAATGGGGTGTGCACGCCGCCAGCCCAATGGATCTTCATTTCGATGTGGCCGCTGTCATGATTGACGTCCACGACGACTTCGTTGATCACGCTTCTGAGAACACGCTTCTTCAGGTCCACTGGAGTTGAGGCTTCGTTCCAGAGGGCTTGGAGGTCGGCGCCCAGTGTGGTGAGCCGTTCCCGTTAGGATTCGGTGAGGGAGTGATCCGCTTGGCATTCCGCATCAAGACGGCCTTGCAGTCCGGCGACCTGGACGAGTGCCGCGTTCCAACGGTTCTCCAGCTCCGCCGCCACCAGCCGGTTTTCGGGATCGGCGGCGTCATATTGGCGGCGGGCACGGGCGGCTTCGTATTTGGCTTTTTCCAAGGCGAGTTCGAGGGCTTTGCGCTTTTAATCCCGCTCTTCGTGGGACGTTTCCAATACCTGCAAAGATGCTTCGACTCCCAGCGGCTGGCACGCTTCGAGAACGACCTCGACGATGGCCTTTTCGACGCGCCATGCCGCGAAGGCCAGACAGGACGGTGCTCCCTGCTCGCGGTTGCCTGTCATGCACCAGTAACGCGGTGCCTTGCCGTGGCCGCCCCGGTAGCCGACGTGGAGCTTGTGGCCGCAGCGCGCACAGCGGAACAGGCCCGCGAGCAGGGCAGTGCCGCTGCGGGCCGCCCCGGTGCTGGACTGATGCGATTTGGTTCGGTTTGACACGAGCTTGTCCAGTTTTGCCTGATAGTCCTCCCACTTGATGTATCCCTCATGATGGTCCTTTAGCAAGACCTGCCACTGATCCATTTCAACACGGTGGCCGTCGGTTTTGCGCGATCTGCCATAAACCACCTTCGAGCGCACGCCTGAGCGTCCCCAGGCGAAAGCCCCGGCATAAGTGGGGTTCTTCACCAGCCGCAGCAATTGTTGATAGTCGGGCAGCCTCCATTCGAGCGATTCGCTGCCCTCACTCATGCGGGACACCGGGATGAGGATCTTTTCCTGATGATGCCACAACAGCACCTGCCTCAGGGAGGAACTGCTTTGCAGCCGCAGGAAGAAGTCCCGGATCGCTTGCTGGACCTGGCGGTCCGGCGTCATTTCAATTCCGGTATCCCCCTTGCGGACAAAGCCCACCGGCACGCGGGTCATCACCTCGCCGCGCATCGCCTTCTGGCGGTAAGCCTCCTGGGCGCGCTGGCGCAGCAGGCCCAGCTCGAACTCGCTCATGGTTCCTTTCAGTCCTAATAGAAGTCGGTCATTGAGCAGGCGGGGGTCGTAAATGCCGTCGGCGTCCACCACCAGGGTGCGCGTCAGCACGCACAGGTCGATGAGGTGATGCCAGTCCCGGTTGTTGCGGGCCAGGCGGGAGGCTTCCAGCGCGAACACCGCACCAACTTCTCCGTTGCACACGGCGGCGAGCAGCCGGCCGAAGCCGGGCCTTTGTTGGGTCCCGGCACCGGAGACTCCCAGATCATCATCGACCACCACCACGGAGCCAAATCCCAGTGCTCCGGCACGCTCCCGGAGGGCATACTGACGCCGGTTGCTTTCCACGTTGTGCTGCACCTGTTGGAGGGTGGACTGGCGGATGTAAATGTAGGCGGCCCGGTCGAGGTGCGCCGCAGTAATTTTGTCGTTCATGGCTGGATATGGTTTTTGGGTTCGTTTTTGTGGTTGATGGCGCAGAGCAACATCCTGCCCAGCAGGGAGACGCACTGGCTGCGCTTCGGGCAAGCATTGTGGTTGGTGGGGGCAGCCGAGTCCGAGCATCAGCTGTCCGTCAGGCTTCACACGTCGCCCCGTTGGTTGATTCAGGTCGTGGGTGTTCATGCCCTCCATTCCCGGCAATTTCCTGATGTTGTGCAAGCAGGACAGCCAACCCGCTCAGGGCAGCGCACTCTATCAAAGGAGTTTCCGCCAGTCGGACTGTGGAACAAACCACCGGATCGAACATCCACGCTGGCACGCCGCGCGTCGACCGGTCTGCCAGCCGTAAATAGACCATGTCCCGATCACCGCCAGCGGAGCCGAAAGTTTCGTAATCTTTCCCGAACAGCGGATGAAATGGATAGAGAATTTTGAAAAATAAACCAAAACGCGCATTGTGGAGCGTGGCTGTTGCTCAAAAGCCAAAGGCCCGTTCCGTCCCAATACAGGATCTTGAGCAGATGGCGGGTACGGTTGGTGAACACAAACAAGGCCCCGGTGCGGATGTCCTCCTTGAGTTTGTCCCCCACCAGCGCTAGCAGGCCATTATGCCCGCGCCGCAGATCGCAGGGCTCCACCGCCACGAACACCTTGAGACTGCCGGTAAAACTCAACATGGCACGAGGGCGGGGAGGGCCCCGGCGGCAGTGGAGTGAGGGGCAAGGGCCTGAACCAGCTGCGCGGCCAGCCGGACATGGTGCGGTTGGGTCACTTCCACCCGCAACCCGCCAGGAAGATGCAGCATCAGCCCCAGCGGAGCCGCCCTGGGTTCCCCGGTCCTGACTTCCGCTTCTAGCCACTGCACCACGGGGTCGCCCAGGTTGCCCCGCTGCTGCCTGTTGCTTTCGCCAGGCCCGCCCGCCCCACGCTCCCGCCGGCGCCGCTGCACCCAATTGGCAAAGCTGGGATACTTCACTCCGTGCAGCGCCGCGAAGCGCATTCCGGAAAGGCCGCTGCGTTCAAACTCATCCAGTAGCGCTTCCCGCTGCGCCAACGGAGTCCGCACCCGCCCGCGGCCATCTGTCTTCAAAAGTGTGGAATCCAGGTTCATAGACGTCATAGACCATACCTATGACACTTACGCTGCCCCTTGACTAGAGGCGCCCGGCGTGACGCTTACCGGTCAGTGGCGTGCGATTAGGAAACTGACACGGCCCGCCCGCATTCCATCAAATAATTTTGTTTGGTGTCGGCAGTTTTCCTCAACGAAGACTACTTAGCCAATTAAACTGCGAGATTTTGGCTTGTACGAGTGGATTAAACGGCAGCAACTAGCAATTTTTTAGTTTTAAAACGTTCCATCTGATAAGCATTAAAAGTTTGCGTGCCTATTTTTCTATTTATCTGCTTCGCGCCTTCTTTCAATTGGCAAAGGAAACTCCAACGAACATGAGTTAAACCATCCTTAGATAATATGGCTAAAAATTCATTCATTCGACTTGGACTAACCCATGCTTTTATGTCAATCCGCAAGTCCAGGCAAATTTTAAGGACCCCTTCTTCAATACGGGACTCTGCCTTAGCGGGTGCTACTAAAAGATCTGGGTAAAAGAATTTTAATGCATAGTCACCCACCATAAGGATATCTGGGTGGATATACATTGTACTGACCTCCTGATTCTGACTATTGAAAGAGAATTCGACTTGACCGTCGACTACCGCATTGTAGAAATCTTCATCAAGTTTTCCGTTAAAAAATGGATGATTATCTTGAAGATTAGCCTTAGGATCTAACATAAAAGGAATGAAGCCCTTGGTTGATAAACGGAGAAATTTGTAACTATTATTTTCAGTTGTCATATCGGGTAATTAAGTTTAGATATGCAGTTCAATATGGTACAAGTATAATTAAAGACTATTAATATAATGTTGAAATAATCTTAGGTCAAATGCAAATCTAAAATTTTTCACAAGCATCCCATAGGCTATTTTATAGCCCCTGATTTCCCCGGTGGGAAGGGGTGAATGGGCCGGGGGCCAAGTTGGGATTTGGGGGGTTGAGCGTGTGGTGTGATGGCGGTGCTGTCCCATGGGATTATGTCAGAGATGGCCGGAATCCGGGGAGCCACGCCTGTTGCGCGGCCCCCAGCAGCTTGAACGAGCCGCCTGCTGTCCCATAACTTCGCAGCAGTCCGAGGGCATCCAGCCGCTCCCATAACGCGGCCCGCACCACCGCGAAGAGCCGCGTGAAGCTGTGAGCCCACTGGCTCAGGTGGGCGGCAAAGCGCAGCAGCACATAGACCAGCAGGGCGGTCCAGACCTGCCAGCGGATGGCGTTCGCGCTATAGCCCAAAAACCCGCTCAAACGCAGCGTCTGCTTTACCTGTTTGAAGAACACCCCGATCTCCCAGCGGGCCTTGTAGAGATCGCACACGCTGCCTGCAGCCCACTCTTCGTTGTTGGTTATGAAGACCATGACGCGCTCCTTGCCGTCCACTTCCACCCATGCCTCCACCCGCCGCAGGGTCCAGCCCTGGAGCTTTTTGGTCCGGCCCTTCGGCCCTTTGAGCCGGACGATTTCATCCTTGCGGATGCGGCCGCTGGCCGGCACCGTTAGCCGGCGCACCACGGTGTATTGAAAGTTGTCCTTGGCCCGCGTGACCCAGGAGACGCCCCGGACGTCGAGCGCCTGCAGGTGGTCAAAATCCACATACGCCTTGTCGAAGAGCACCACCTCTCCGCTTTGCAGCCCGGCGCAGACCTCGTGGGCGCGTTTGTTGTCATGCTTTCCGGCGGTGTCCACGATGGCGCAGGCGGGCAGAAAACTGCCGGTGTCCAGCCGCAGGTGCAGCTTGGCAGCGGCCTTGCGCCGGCGGTGCTGCGCCCAGTCCATGCAGTTGGCCACCAGTTCCATCACGGTCGAATCCACCGCGTGCACCTTCACCTTGAAGCGGTGCAGCAGGCGGCGGCCCTTGCGCTTGCCGCCGAAAGCCGGCTCACAGCGGTGCAAATGTGCCAAGGTGCGCCAGAACACGCTCTGCACGAAATCGGCGGAGCGCCCCTTGTTGACATGGGCCAGCGTGTTGCGTGTCGGGGGCGTGACCCCAAACCCGGCGATCGCCCGACGCTTGAGCCGCAGCCAGCCGCAGACATCATTTAGACTGAAGGTTTAGAAGATTGTAGATCAGGGATCTGGTTGCCGCTCTGCGGATTCATGGTGAAAGTGCGCAGGAATGGGAGGCGGGGAGAGTTCTGCAGAAATCCTGTTTTCATGGCTCACAGGATCGGGTACTGACCTTCAACCGCCGCTACGCGGCTTGAGAGGCCAAAGCCGTCGCCAAGTACCTCCTATAGAGGAAGAAAAGAAGATGGGGACGGGTGTGCCCCTTGGGGGCGGGTTGCTGTCCCAACCCGGACAGGTTGTGCCGGTGGACGATTCCTTTTCCGACCGGAGATTTTCAGGGCACGCACTTCGGTCCACCTTAGCCTTTGCAGCTAAGCAGGGCAGGGGGGGGGCTTGAATCACGGTGATCGTGACCCGCATTCCAAACGAGCACGGCTACTTACCAGACTTGCGGGATCAAGTGGTCAAGCCCGTGCTCGGACAGGCTTAACTGTTAAATGCAAATGGATTTGCGGAAGAATCAAGGCCTCAAGGCGTAAAGTGGGAACGAATGCCAAGGTTTTGCCTTTTATTTGCATGCTTCATTGTCGTGCTGCTGAACTGCCAGACATGCGCTGCATCGGAGCAGGCAGTTCTTAGTGTGGACTTTTCCGTGCCCACGGGAAAGCTGCGTCCGCTGCACGGCATCAATAAGGGGCCGCTGGCCCAGGGTGGCATTTTTGATGTGATCCATGAGCAAAAAGAGCTGGGAATACCTTTTACCCGGCTTCACGACTGCGGTTGGCCCAATCCATATGTGGTCGATCATCATGCGGTGTTTCCGAACCCTGAAGCGGACCCCGGCCGGCCGGAAAGCTATGATTTCCGGCTGACGGATGAATACCCCGCGGCAGTCCGCAGCACCGGTGCCGAACCCATCTACCGCTTGGGCGAAAGTATCGAACACACCACGGTGAAGCGGTTTGCCCATCCGCCGGTGGATATGGAAAAGTGGGCGGCCGTGTGCCTTGGCATCATCCGGCATTACAATGAGGGCTGGGCCAACGGGTTTCACTACAATATCCGCTACTGGGAGATTTGGAATGAGCCGGAGAACCGTCCGGCGATGTGGAGCGGTACGGATCAAGATTACCTGCGTCTCTACCGCACCGCCGCATTGGCCATCAAAAAGGAGTTTCCAGCACTGAAGGTGGGCGGCCCGGCGTTGGGAGCGAGCGGAAGGTTTGGAGAAGGGGGAGCATTTGTTCCTACCGATTTCGCCCTCGGTTTTCTGGAAATGTGCCGCGAGGACAGGGTGCCGTTGAATTTTTTCTCATGGCACTGCTACACGGCGGACCCGTCGGAATTGACCGCGCGTGCATGGGCGATCCGACGACTGCTGGATTCAAAGGGGTTTACAGAAACCGAGAATCACCTGAACGAATGGAATTTCCTGCCTGGGAACAGCTGGGACCCGATTGGCAAAACCGCTACTCCAGTTGGCCGACGGCGTTTTTACGAAGAAATGGGAGGAGCGGAGGGGGCCGCTTTCATCGCTGCCTCTTTGCTGGAATTGCAGGACGCGCCTGTCGATGTCTGCAATTTCTTTCACGGCGAACTGGGGGGATTCGGAATCTTCACTGATCAGGGCGTGCCCCTGAAAGCCTACCAGGCCCTCCGTGCTTTCCAATCGCTTCTGGAAACGCCGAAGCGGGTGGAGACCCACGGATCTACAGAGGGCAAGTTGGCATTTGTCGCCGGACTGAGCTCCGATGGCCGGGAAGCAACGATGCTGGTGAGCAACTTCAAAGGAATCTCCAATGATTTTTCGGTAAAGTGGAAAGGCTTTGGTTGGACAGGAGGAGTGAAGGCTGACATCCGCATTGTTGATGCCACAAGGAATTTTTCCGAGGTCCGGACAGAGGCCATTCCCGAGGGAAGAGATTTCTTCGGGCTCGCATTGAAGGCACCCGCTATCGCCTTGATCCGGCTGCGCCCGACCCTCGGGGAAGGATCGAAACCAGTCCTGTCGATCACTGCTCCTGCCAACAGACTGGTGTTTCAGCGCAATCAGGACGGAGAAGCAACCATCACCGTTGCGGGAACATGCGCGTGGCCAGGTATTCCAGTTGAGGTACGCGTGCTGGACCTTGGAACCGGCAAACCCGGTGGGTGGATCCCTTTGGGCCTGGTGAAAGAGGACGGTCGCTATGAGGGCAGAATCAAAGCTGGGGCGGGGTGGTATACTCTGGAAGTTGGAGCGCATGGCGCGGGGAATTCCTCGACAGCCTCTGTAAGTCGCGTGGGAGTGGGTGAGGTTTTTCTTGTCGTGGGCCACTCGGTTGCGCATGGCGGAGCCATAAACCTCCCTGGGGCGGAAGATGACCGGGTGAATACCATTGCCTTGCCCTCAGGTGACCGGGAGATGCAACGTCGTTACCAGGCTACTGGAGATTCCAGTTTTCTGCCCGAAGCAGTAGGAAGGCATTTTGATTCCAATGTGCAGCCTGCTCCGGCTGGAAACGGCCCTTACTTTTGGGCAGCTTTCGCAGAGCGACTTGCCAAGGCGCAGAACGTGCCGGTATTGGTGCTGAATGCGGCTTTTGGTGGTACCAGCTTGGAGCATTGGGCAAAGTCCGCGCGTGGGGAGCGGTTTGAGCATCCGTTCGTGAATTCTTCCCAACGGATGCCCTACATCCGTCTGGAGCATGCGCTGCAAAAGTATGGAGCGATTACCGGGCTGCGGGCGATCCTGGCGGACCAAGGCCAGAACGATTGGCCGGAGAAAGATGAGGACAAGATTTTATCAAACTACACTACGTGGATCGATCAAGCACGCCGCGACGCTGGCTTCCCCCATTTGGCGGTGGTTGTGAACCGGCAATCCCCGCCAGACGGATTCGGACAGATACGACGGGTGCAGGAACGTCTGATTCAGGTGCATCCGCACTGCTTTAAGGGCCCGGACTACGATACATGTCGGCGGTCACTCAAAGTGCACCACCTGATGGTCACTTAATCGGGTTCAAAGTGCACCACTTTTGAAGGTAGAACCGCTTCCCTTTCGGCACGGCCCATGTGCTTGGATCGGGGAGTATGTCCAACATCCTCGAAGTGTCCCATCAACAACTCATTCAAGGGCTGGCCGCCAAAGGCTGGTCAGTCCGCCAGATTGCCCGCACCCTGAGCCTCAATCGCCGCACGGTGCATCGCTATGCCGACGCGGCGGTGCCAAAGTGCACCACTGAAGTGACCACCGGGCCGGAGGCTCCACCGGACCCAAGATACACCACTGAAGTGACCACCGGCCCTGAGATTGCGCCGGATGTGCCGGATTCAAAGTGCACCACTCAAGTGACCACCGGCTCCGCAGCTCCGCCACCGCCCCCGGACGACCCAAAGTGCACCACCCCGCCTCAAGTGACCACCGGCCCGCGCAGTGTGTGCGGCGCGTTCGAGGAGGTCATTTTGCCGATGCTGGAAATCGGATTGAGCGCCCAGCGCATCTATCAGGATCTCGTGGCTGCGCATGGATTCGGCGGGTCCTATCCATCGGTGCGGCGCTACGTGGCCCGGCTCAAGGCCAGCGAACCCGGGCGCGTCTGGCGCATCGAATGTGCGCCGGGTGAGGAGTTGCAGGTGGACTTCGGGCTGGGCGCGCCGCTGGTGGAGCCGGGCGGCAAGACCCGGCGGACGTGGTTGTTCCAGGCAGTGTTGAACCGTTCGCGCAAGGGTTATAGTGAGGTGGTATTGCGTCGGGATACGGAGACCTTCCTGCGGGTGACCGAAAACGCGCTGCGCTCTTTCAGCGGGGTGCCCCGGCTGCTTAATTCTACTGTGTTTGAAATATTGTTTGCATTTCCAGAAATCCATGCGACTCTATAATTGGCTTTGACCGGGAGTTCGCCTTGAGGCGGAAAACCGGCGGCCCTAATAAAAAATGACGCTCCTCCCGCCTTTCGGCTGGGCCGACAC
>CAMDJM010000125.1 GCA_945900785.1 Akkermansia muciniphila | reverse complement strand
GCCACCCGGAAGCCATATGACGAAGCGGAAGCCTTCAAAATCACCCCGCGCTCCCTCGAACGCCAGCACGCCCAACTCATCAAACAGGCCCAATCCCTCGGCTTCCAACTCGTTCCTGCTGCGTAACTTATAAATGAGTTATTCAGGAGTTATCAGGTGATTTCCGATATTTCCGGGAACCCGGCTATCCTCCTGCGGGTCAATGTTCCGAGAACGATCACTTCCCAAGGAAAAGTCGCGGCGGCCGTGGCGACACTCTCAAGCGTTGCGGGTGGGTTGTTGATGGTCGTGGGGGCCGGCTTGATGATCCGGCGATTGGTCATCAAACCGGTCGAGTTGATGGCCAAACATGCCCGTGAAGTGGGTGAGAAAGGCAATCTGAAATCCCGGCTTGGCTTTGCCCGGGATGACGAGATCGGCGTGATGGCGAACGCGTTTGATCATATGGTCGAATCGATTGCCGAGTCGCGTCGTAAGCTCCTCGACGCTGCGCACAGATCCGGCATGGCCGATGTCGCCAGTGAGGTGCTGCATAACATCGGAAACGCCATGAACTCGGCCAATGCCTCTCTCGAAAGGCTTGAAGAAAACGCCGCCGGACCAAAACTTGACGGGCTGCAAAAAGCGAACGCCCTGCTCCAATCGCAGTCGGGAAGAAGCGCCGAATTTTTTGCCCAGGATCCCCGCGGGCCGAAGCTGATTGACTACTTCGGAAAGATCACCGGGTCCCTGCAGCAGGAATCCGGAGAAAACCGGCAGATCCTCGGGCGGCTGCGGGAGACGATCCGTCATATCCAGCGAATCATCACCCAGCAGCAGTCGAATGCCCGCCCCTCTGAATTTGTTCAGGAATTGGATGCGAGGGAATTGATTGCCGAGGCGATTGAAATAAACCGGGATATCATTGAGGCGGGTTCCATTGAAATGGACATTCGGGTCGCAGATCTGCCTAAGTTGACCCTTTGCAAGAGTAAGACGAGTCAGGTTCTCATCAACCTCATCAGGAACGCGGTTGACGCGATGAAAAACCATCCGGGCCAGCATCGTCTCACCGTCGTCGCCAAGTTGGCAGAGGAGAACGGACTCGCAATTGAAATCGGGGACACGGGAGTCGGCATCAAGGAAACGGATCGGCCCAGTCTTTTTACCCAAGGCTTCACCACCAAGACCGACGGCAACGGAATCGGCCTCCATTTCTGTGCCAACGCGCTGCATTCCATGGGCGGCAGGATCATGATCCACAGCGACGGCCCCGGGTTGGGCACGGTGGCTCGTATTTGGTTCCCAGGAGTGATTCCATCCGACGAGGCGCAGTCTTCACCGTCTCAGGCACCCCTCTCCGGCAGTAAAAGGATCCCGAAAACCGTGATGGCGGTCTGAGTTGCCATTTCCCTTCCCCTTCTTCCCACTCTCATGCCCCACGCCCCAACCAGACATCGCATCCTGATCGTCGACGACACGCCTTCCATTCATGGTGATTATCACCTCTTCCTGGACACCCCAAAGGAAGACTCCCTCGCCGATGCCGAGGCGGAACTCTTTGGGGACGGGGCAAATCCCGGGGAGGCCCGGGCGGACGCAGTGGCCTTTGAACTCTCCTCCGCTTATCAGGGGCAGGAGGCACTCGACATGGTCAAAGCGGCGGTGAAGGAGGGCAATCCATATCGCATGGCCTTCGTCGATATGCGGATGCCTCCCGGGTGGGACGGGATCGAGACCATCGAACAACTCTGGCGGGTCGATCCGGATCTGGACGTCGTGATCTGCACTGCTTTTTCCGACTACTGCTGGTCGGATATCACCAAGCAGCTCGGTCGATCCGACCGCTACCTGATCCTCAAGAAACCCTTCGAGGGCATCGAGGTGCGTCAGCTCGCGATGAGCCTGGTAGAGAAGTCGGTCTTGCGCGAGGCCCGGGCAAATCAGATCGAGCATCTCGAATCCTCCGTCGCCGCCCGCACCGAACGCCTTCATCAGAGCCAGTCGGAGCTTGAGCGCGCCAACGCCCGTCTCCAGGCGGCGATCGAGAGCACCAACAACGGCTTCCTCGTCGAGGACATTTTCGGAGAGATCGCCGTGGTCAACGATCTGCTCCCCACCCTCCTCGGCTTTGAATCCGCGAGCGCAGCCCGGGGCCGGGCCGACACCCTCCTCGATGCGTTCGCGGAGCGGGGAAACTTTTCCCGCGAGGCGGCGGAAGAATGGCTCTCGAAACGGGCCACGGGTGCCGTGATCGATCAGGAGGTTGTCCTCTCCCTACCGGAGAAACGAGTCCTCCAGGTCTATTCGGCTCCGATCCGCGACCTCCGAGGCAACGTCATCGGGCGCGTTTGGAGCACCTGCGACCGGACCGAGCACCGTCAGCTCGAGGAGAGCTTGCTCCAGTCACAGAAGATGGATGCGGTGGGACAACTCGCGGGCGGGATCGCCCACGATTTCAACAACCTCCTCGCCGGCATCCTTGGCAACCTCGCCCTCCTCAAGATGGAACTGGGAGACAGTGTCGGAGACGAAGCGCGCGAGAGTCTCGCCCACGCCATCCAGGCGGGTGGGCGTGCCACCGACCTCGTGAAGCAGATTCTTGGATTCTCGCGCCGCAGCCGAATGAACCTGATGCCCTGCGATGCGAACAGCGTCCTCGCAGAGGTGCGTGACATTCTTTCGGCGACGATCGATCGCCGCATCCAGGTCGAGCTCGAACTCGAAGCTGGTCCGCGGCGGATCATGGCCGACGTCGGCTTGCTCGGACAAGTCATCATGAACATGGCGGTGAATGCGAAGGACGCGATGCCGGGGGGTGGAAAATTGCGCCTCTGTTCCGGTAACCGGGTCCTCACCGCTTCCGATCTACTCGCCCATCCAGAGATCTTGCCAGGAGACTTCGTCTGCCTCAGTGTCGCGGATGAGGGTGAAGGCATCCCGGTGGAAGTGCAGGCGAAGATGTTCGAACCCTTCTTTACCACCAAAGAACCGGGCAAGGGCACCGGCCTCGGTCTCGCCACCTCCTTCGGCATCGTGAAGCAACTCGGGGGATGGATTGACTTCCGTTCGGTTCCGGGCGAGGGGACTCGCTTCGACATCTACCTTCCGCGCAGCACCGTGACCGAATCGGGCGCCGACTCCACCGTCCGCCCCGGTCCGGGCAGCGAGGCAAAACTCACTCCCTCAACCCGTGGAGAAACCATTCTCCTCGTTGACGACGAGGCCGCCGTCCGCCGCATTGGACGCACCCTCCTATCGAAACTCGGCTACGAGGTCCTTGAGGCTACCGACGGGATCGAGGCGCTCGAACTCTTACGCACACAAGGAGAGCGCATCCGCCTCGTCGTCCTCGACATCACCATGCCGAAGATCACCGGCAAGGAAACCTTCCTCCGTCTCCGCGAGATGCGACCCGAGCTTCCCGTCCTCATCTGCAGCGGCTACCTCGTCGATCTTAGCGAATTTACCCGCGAATGCGGTTCGTGCCCCGACGGCTTCGTGCAAAAGCCTTACAGTTTCGAGGACATGGCCGACACGGTCCGGAACACTCTCGACAGCCACAGCCACGCGGCGTGAACCGATCTCACGAAAATCCCATTGCCCGCGTCCTGGAAATTAGTTTACCGGGCGGAAATTAGTTTACCAGGTAATTTGCATGTGACAGTTTCGAGGACATTGGCCGACACGGTCCGGAGCACTCTCGACAGCCACAGCCACGCGGCGTGAACCGATCTCACGAAAATCCCATTGCCCGCGTCCTGGAAATTAGTTTACCAGGCGGAAATTAGTTTACCAGGTAATTTGCATGTGGCCTCTACGACTATGATTTTTCATACGGCTCCAGGGATGATGAGCAGACGACCTTTGCCAATGTCGCGGCCGGGACCCTGATCTATGAAGAGAAATCAACCACCGCTACCATGATTGGTGAGGTGAATTATTATTTCTGGAAGGGCGCGTATGCGTGCAATATCGGGAATTGGCTGGCGGACGAAAGCGGAACCATCACCCTCTTCCTGGGCCAAGGCGCGGTCAATACGGTGTTGCAGGGGAACCGCACCCAGATCGATGGCGTTGTCATTACCCCGGTCCTGCCGGACTTGCTCATCACCGCAGGGCCGGGTGCCGGACAGGTCACGCTGACTTGGAACGCGCCTGGCTGGAGCCTTCAGACGAGCCCCAACGTGGCGATTCCAGGGGGATGGACGGACACGGCGCAGACCTCTCCGGCCCTGATCAACGTCACGCCGGGAAGCCAGTTCTTTCGTTTGAAGTCTCCATGACAGGTTGCCCTGGAAAGGAGATGGAGAGTCATTGGATGTGGGTTGAGAGCATAAATCCCGAGGTATGGCGCCACTGGGATTTCAGCAAATCACCTGGTAAATTGCTTTTTACCCAAGCCGATATTTTCGGTGGGAAGGGCTCCTCTTGCCGTGCCGCCCTTGAATTTTCCCGGGAGTATCCACCAGCATGGCGTCGATGTATTCGCTGCGGGACCCTAATTTTCACCATGGACAATTCCGGGGAATTCCCATATCCACATGGACTTTCTACGGAAATCTTAATAATCCGAAGCCGTAAACCCAACCCAACAAGCATACTATGCCGCAATCCCATCCCGGGCTCCGCCCTCTCGCTTCCGCCGTGCTCCTGACGGCTTTCACCTCCGCAGCCCATGCCGGCACTTCTGCCGGAAAAACCGTGATCGGCCCCGGTGTGGAACCCCTCAGTCCCTGGGAAATCACCGGAGCCGCCGGCCTCGGCCTGAGCCGCGGAAATCAGGATACCCTGAATTTTTCCGCCCAACTCCTCGCCACCTACCTGAAAGACGCGGATGAAGCGCTCCTCGGATTGGACTATGCCTACGGCGAGGACAGCAGCACGACCACGGTGCATAACGCCCATGCCTTCGCCGCCTACAATCGCATCGTCACCGGTCCCTTCTACGCCGGGATCCTCGCCGAGGCGTGGTATGACGAAATCGCCCAGCTCGATTACCGCTTCAGCGTGATGCCTACTGCCGGGTTTTATCTGATCAAAAACGACGCAACCGTCCTCGCTCTCGAAGGCAGCGCCGGCTACGTCTGGGAAGACCAGGACAGCATCTCCCGTGGCTACTCCGCCTTCCGTATTGGTCAGCGCTTCAGCCACACCACGGCCGGTGGGGTGAAATTGACGGAATCCGTCAGTTGGATGCCCGAGTTCCAGGATACCGACAATTGGCTGCTCGTCGCCCAGGCCGGGATCGCCGTGCCCGTCTCCACACATTGGGCAGTCGGCCTGAGCGGCCGCTACACCATCGATAACACCCCGGCTGCAGGCCTGGAAAAAGATGACCTCGCAGTCCTAGCCACCATCTCCTATTCCCTCAAAGGATTCGCGCCAGAAGCCGCCGCAGGCCGCCGCACCTTGAAGGCGGAGAAGAAAGCCGCCGCCCTTCCTGATCTGGGCTGGAGCCGCATGGCCGGCCTCGCCTTCGCCATGAACCGGGGCAACAGCGAGACCCTCAGCCTCATCGGCGACCTCGCCGCCGACTACCGCGCCGAGGGCTACGAGTGGCTCAATGCCGCCAGTCTGGCCTATGGCGAAACCGGCGACACCACCACCCTGGAAAACCTCCGCGCCGCCACCCAGTATAACAAAACCCTCGCCGGCAACCTCTACGCCGGGGTCGGCACCGGGTTCCGCTATGACGACATCGCGGCCATCGATTATCAAATCACTCCCGCCGCCGTGCTGGGCACCTATTTGATCAAAAACGACACCGCCAAGCTCAGCATCGAAGCCGGTCCCGCCTACGTGTTTGAAAAAGTCGGTGACATCGAGTCCGACTACTTCGCCGTGCAGGCCGCGCAAAAGCTGTCCTGGGCCCTCGCGGAGGGCGTGACCCTCTCGGAAGCCGTCGTCTGGAACGCCGAAGCCAACGACATCGATAACTACACCCTCACCGCCACCGCCGCCCTGGAAGTGGACATGGGAGCGAACCTCTCCTTCCGCACCTCCGTCTCCAACATTTATGACAGCACCCCCGCCACCGGGCTGGAGGAAAACGACCTCCTCCTGAGCGCCGGGATCGCCGTGCGCTTCTGATCCCCACGCCGCCTTCTCCCGGTCAGGAGAACGGAGGCTCCCCTCATCCGGTTTTAAATAGGAAGCCGGGGCAGCGGAAGTTGCCCCGGCTTTTTCATGCACGGCAGGAATCTTTTCCCGTTTCCATGGGCTGCAGCGGGATTTTCATGTCCAAAATTCACTCAAAGCGCGCCAATTCTTTTCTCTGGCCATTTAAAATGAATTAAATTAATACCAACCGAACCCCGACTTCTTCCTGCCAAATCCTCCCAGCCTATCCCCCTACCGATTTACCATGCGCTTTTCCAGCTCCCGGCCCGTCTGCTCCTCCTTGCTGCTATCCTTCTTCGCTGCAGCCACTCTCCTGTCCGCGCAGGAAGTCAGCCCTCCCGGCAATTCCGGCACAGCAGCGGCGGTGTCAGCCGTGGCCACGGGAATCGATAGCGGCAACACGGCCTGGCTGCTGACTTCCACGGCCCTGGTGCTCTTCATGATGATCCCCGGCCTGGCGTTGTTTTATGCCGGTCTGGTGCGGGCGCGGAATGTGCTTTCGGTGCTGATGCAATGTTTTGCCCTCACGGCGGTGCTCAGCCTCGTCTGGCTGGCCTTTGGGTATTCCGCCGCCTTCAGTGAGGGCGGTTCCTTTGTCGGAAGCTTCACCTCCCTCGCCTTTCTGAAAGGCACCGCCCCCGCTGCGGTGCGGGCTGGCACCACCATTCCGGAGTTCCTCTACTTTGCCTATCAAATGACCTTCTTTGTCATCACCCCCGGACTGATCATCGGGGCGGTGGTGGAACGCATGAAATTCACCGCCCTGATGCTTTTCATGACCTTCTGGAGCATCCTCGTTTACCTTCCCGTGTGTTATATGGTTTGGTTCAAGGGGAACTACTTTGGCCTCACCGGAGTCATTGATCACGCCGGGGGCATCGTCGTCCACATCACGGCCGGGATCGCCGCCTTGGTGGCCTGCATCATCGTCGGCCCGCGCCGGGATCACGGCAAGCAAGCGATCATGCCGCACAATCTCCCCATGACCGTCACCGGAGCTGCCATGCTGTGGGTCGGCTGGTTTGGATTCAATGCCGGGTCCGGTCTTGCCGCAGATGGTCACGCGGCCATGACGCTGGTAGTCACCCACCTGTCCGCCTGCACCGCCACCCTCGTCTGGATGGCCATTGAGTGGGCGGTGCTGAAACGCCCCACCGTGCTGGGTGCCGCCACCGGATCCATCGCCGGACTGGCAGCGATCACTCCGGCCGCAGGATCGGTAGGACCCGTAGGAGCGCTGATCATCGGGGCGGTCTCCGCGGCTGTCTGCTGGTGGTTTTCTATCAAAGTCAAAGCCCGCTTCAACTACGATGATTCCCTCGACGTTTTCGGCGTCCACGGCATCGGCGGCCTGGTCGGCACGATCCTGCTGGGGGTGCTGGCCCACGATACCTTTGGTGGATTGAAAAATGAAGCCTCCCTCACCACCCAGACGCTCGCCGCCCTCTACACGATCCTGTATTCCGCGCTGGTCAGCATTATCCTCCTCGTCCTTGTCAAAAAAACCATCGGCTTGAACGTCACCGAAGTGCAGGAACGCGAAGGTCTGGACTACTCCGAGCACGGCGAGAACGCCTACAACCACTAGCCTAATCACGCTCAATCCTCAAACCGGGACGGCAGGGCGGAGGAAGCGGGTGCCGGCATTGGGCGTAGTCTGTGGCGCGTAGGCAGCCGTGGAAGTTAAAATGGTGGCTCCGGCTCCGGCGGGGGAGGCGTTGGTGAGCCGCCCGCCACATGGCTGAAAATGCGTGGTGACGGGTTGCGGCTTTGCGGCGTTGCGTGCATGGGAGGGGGAGATTCGCAGGCGGAGGGATTTTGAACACCCGCCGCTTTTCGGATACAATTACGCCAGCAAGGCCGGAAGCGGGCTTGTGTTGGGAGGACTTCCGGGCAAAGAAAGCGTATGTCCACGACAGAGCCCGTCATTCCAATCCTTCGCATGATTGACGAGGCCGGTTACCGGGCCATCGCCCTCGGCTACACCGGCACCCCCACCGACCTTCCCGCCCTGCAAACTGCCGCGCAGGACCTCCACGAACTCTTCGCCGGACACGCCAACCGGGCGATCAGTGAGATTCAGTTCCGCCACCAAGGCAGTTTACCAGGTAATTTACGAAACCCCTCATTGCATTCAAATTGTCTGTCCCGCGGGTAGCCACCGCGCTCGGCTGCATCATGGACCACTACTTCCATTTGCTGGTGTGGGTCCCCCATCGGCCAGAGAGGTTTGATCTGCCCCCGGAGGTCGTAGTGGCGCGGTTGGAGCGGGCGCTGGGGGAAGAATCGGCGATGGTGATGCACCGGAATCTGGAGCTTTGGCCGACGTCCAAGAATGCAGGGCCCGGGCCAGACCGCTTCCGCACTTTGCCCCTTGTCACTCTGCGCAAGGCGTGGCCGAGTAATTGTAAATGAAACGACGCGTCCTCATCATCTCGACGAGCGCGGGGACGGGGCACGTCCGGTGCGCCGAGGCTTTGCAGAAGGCCTTCGCCGCCGATCCGCGGGTCGAGCAGGTGGTCCACGAAGACGCGCTCAAATACACCAACAAGCTCTTCCGCGACTTTTACTCGACGCTCTACGCGAAGCTGGTCCGCAACGCACCGCAGTTCCTCGGCTTCATGTATCGCGCCAGCGACGAGCCGTGGAAAAACGAGGCCGTTCGACTGCAATTCGACCGGCTTAACACGCGGCCGCTCGTGAAGTTCATCCGCGAGTTCGATCCGCATATCACCGTCTGCACACACTTCATGTCGGCCGGCATCATCTCGCACCTCATTCAAAAGGAGGAACTCGACACCCATCTCTCCATCGTCGTCACCGACATGGATTGCCATGCGATGTGGCTCTCCCGCCTTTTCCACCGCTACTTCGTGGCGATCGACGAAACCAAGGCACACCTCGAAGCGCTCGGTCTGCCCGCCGAACGGATCAGCGTCACCGGCATTCCCATCGACCCCGTCTTCAGCCAGCCGATCGACCGCGCCGCTGCGCGAGCTGCGCTCGGTCTGGCACCCGGGAAGCGGACGTTACTCCTCTCCGCCGGCGCGCTCGGCACCGGGCCGACCGAGATCGTCGTGCGAAAGCTCATGGAACTGCGGCATGACGCGCAGACAATCGTCATCTGCGAAAAGAGCGACGAGCTGCGCGAAAGGATCACGAGTCTTGTCGGCGCGGGCAATCCGGCCTTTTGCGTCCTCGGCTACAGCGACCGAATGCACGAACTCATGCGGATGAGCGATCTTTTCATTGGCAAACCGGGCGGGCTCACCACCTCGGAGGCGCTCGCTTGCGGGCTGCCGATGGCGATCGTCTCGCCGATCCCAGGCCAGGAGGAGCGCAACAGCGATCACCTGCTCGAGGAAGGCGCCGCAGTGAAGTGCAACGAGCTGACGACGATTGCCTTCAAGATCGACCGCCTGCTCAAAGATCCCCCGCGTCTCGAGCGCATGGCCGCCGCCGCCCGCGCGCTCGGCCGGCCCGCCGCCGCGCACGAAGTCGTCCGCACGCTGCTCGGGGACGACCTCCCGCCGCTCGTGCTCGACGAGGAAAAGCGCGATGCGATGACACTCGCCGCCACCGGCGAGCCCGCAGCAAGCCCGGGGTGAGCAATACGATACGCTGAAGCGTGCAGAGGGCGCGGAAAGAGAGAAGCGCAGGCTACCGTTTCGGTGAAAGAATTCGCTCCAAAAAACTGCTGCGATCTCTGCCTTTCTGCGCCTCTGCGTTTGAACTGACAATTTGCTGGTGCGGGTCCCCCATCGGTCAGAGGGGGTTGATGTGCCCCTGGGATGGGCTTGTCAGCCTCCCTCCACCGCCCAAGCCACCGTTCCAACACCATTGAACCTGGCATCGCATGGGAAAGTTTCCCTTTCCCATGGGAGATGCGCTTTACTAACACATAATTACCACAATGCCTCGAAACCAAAAACCCGCGCCCGCATAGGCTGGGCGCGGGTGGGCTGCTTTTGCTGAAGGCTCTGCCTTTATGCCCAACCGCGATTCTATTGAAATATGACAAAAAATCCGGATTTGCGTTATGACATTACTTCGCAGGCTGGGCAAACAGCCATTTAATGACTTCCGCATCCGCCACTACCCGCCCCGGAATCCCGTGACCCCCGTCGGGGTATTCGGTGTATTTAAAAATCTTGGAGTGGTCGAGAGCCTTGGCCAGTGCTCTTGCCGTGTCAGGTTTCACAATCGTATCATCCGCAGCATGGAAGACCCACAATGGAGTCTTGCGCAGGCTTGCCGCATCCCCTAAGCATCCGCACATTGGAATTCCAGCTGCAAAGAGCCGGGGCTCGTTGATTATCAACTGGCAGGTTCCAAATCCCCCCATCGAGTGTCCAATGATATACACCCGCTTCTTGTCGATGGGCAGCAGTTTCAACATGTCCTTGACTAGGGCGACAGCTTCTGTGCCCGGTTTATCCGACCACCCGCCACCCGTTCCCCCATAGGGTTGGTAACACAAAGGGGCTACAATGATGGACGGATTTTTCGAATACACTTCTGGCTTGGCAAAGGCCCGCATCCAGTCGCCCACCTGTTTGCCATTTTCGCTATTACCGCTCTTGCCATGCAATGCCAGAATCAATGGATAAGATTTGTTGGGTTCAAGCTCCTTCGAGGCATACATGGCGAAAGGCAAATTTCTGAATTTTGAAATTGCCCATTCCCCAGTCATCAGGGCTGAATAAGTAGTGTCCAGCGGTTTGGCATTGGCCGCAGGCAGGTTTGGAGCAGGCGCAGCCTTTTTTTGCTCAGCCACCCAATCCACATCAGCCTTGGAAAGTCTGGAAAGAGGCAGTTTAACCTCCTTACCATTGATTTTCAGGGTCACACTGTCTGCAGTGGAAGCGACGTAATCCGCCTCAATGGTTTTGCCGTCGGAAGAGGTCCACTCGCGGCTTTGGGCGGACCGCACAATCATGAGTCCTGTGAGCACAAGCAAAACCCAGCAAATTGCCGGTCGTGAATGATTGAACAGCGATTTGTGCATGGCGCATCATTCAACGGATTCCCCCTTCAATCAAGGATAATATCCTTTGGCATAGCGGCTTACGGAGAAGCAGGGTCCAGAGCTTGTGCAAGAAGCCGGTGCAGTGGGCGAGGAATTGAAAAACATTGCTTCGGCGGTGATGGGCGCTCTGACAGTGAGCTGGACCCCGAAAACTGGGCCACTGGCTAAGCTATGATTGGACTGGACGGGTGCGCTCTAAACCGCTAACCCATAACAGACCCCATGAAAGCCAAACGTAAAAGACATGATGCCGGATTTAAAGCCAAGGTGGCGCTGGAAGCGC
>CAMDJM010000124.1 GCA_945900785.1 Akkermansia muciniphila | reverse complement strand
GGGCCGAAGTAGGTGTTATTCCCGGTCGCGTCCGTGATCAGGTCATTGCCCCAGTAATCGAAAACACGCCCGTGGGGATTGGCGAATCCATAGGGCGCGTGGCGCATGAATTTGCTGGTGCCCGGCTCAAAGCGGTAGATGGCTCCATCCACATTGCGGACCGGACCGGAGTAGGTTTCGACATTGGTGCGGTGGAAAACGCCGTCGCTCAGGTAGATGGCACCACCAGGTTCATAACAGATCGAGTTGGTCTCGTGGTGGGAGTCCGCCGCATCCAGACCATGGAGGATGCGTTCCTTGGTGTCAGCTTTGCCATCGCCATCGGTGTCGCGGGCGAACCACAGGTCAGGGGACTGCATGACAATGACGCCGTCTTTGTAGAACTGGAATCCGGTCGGGCAGTTCAAGCCATCCAGGAAGGTGGTGCACTTGACCGGCTTGCCGGTTTTGGGATCAAGATCGAAGTAGATCAGCTTGTCGAAATTGGTCGTGGTGGGGGTGGTTTCCGGATAGGTGGGCCAGACGGCGACCCAGAGGCGGCCTTTGGTGTCGAAATTCATCTGCACCGGGTTGATCAGTTCCGGGAAGGTTTTCTCGGAAGCCATGAACTCGACCTCACAGCCTTCCGGGGCGGTCACGTGGGCGAGGGCTTCCTCCCCATCAAGATAGGGAACCGGATTTTTCAGATTTGGGGGGGTAAGGGATACGGGGGGCAGGTTGTCATCTTTGACCGTATATGGCTGGCCTTTGGCAGCAGCCCAGACGGCGAGGTCGCGGTTGGCCGTCTTGACATCGCGCTGGGCCATTTCCTCACCGAGGATCGTGGCATTGTCGACGCCTTCATATTTAATCCGGGACCGTTGGCCGTAAATGTTATATTGATCGACCGTCCGGTAGCGGTGATGCCACTGGACGTTTTTCTCCAGGATGGCCGCACGCAGCGGTGCCAGCCTGGAGTCATCCATGGAGTCCGCAGGCTTGCCAAAAAGGGCGGTAAACTGAAGCGGCGCGAGCGCCTTGTCCCCTTCCTCAGTAAGGTGAATGCCGTTGATGGTAAGCGGCTTGGCAGCCTTACTGAACATCTCCAATGAGGGGTGGTAGAGATCGACAAACTGGACTTTGTTCACGGCGGCCACTTCCGCCAGGATGGCGGTGTAGAGCTGGAGGTTTTGGTTATTGACCGAACCGTCAGGGAAGTTGGCGTCCTTGAGGTTTTCGTGCGCAATCGGAGACAGCAGCACGAGGCGCGGGGCACCGGCACCATAGTTGGCAGCCAGCGTCGTTTTGACATAGGAATCCATGTTTTTGCGGAAATCCTCCAGCCCAGCCGGGCCTTTGAAGGATTCATTAAAACCCCAGTAAGCCAGGATCACCGTGGCATGGAAGTCCGTGCCGGCTTTATAAACCACATCGGTTTTGCCCACGGTCACCTTGGTATCCCCCTTATTCATGTTCAGGAAATACTCCGTCGTCGGCACCTCATCGGAACGGGGATGGAGGTTGACCTCGTCCGTGGCGAATCCGAGATTCCGGATGGTCAGATCAAGATCCGGATAGGCGCGGTGAATCAGGGTTTCCAGCCAGGCGTGATGCTGCTGGCGGTCGGCCAGGCCGCTGCCGGTGATGGCGATATGGTCTCCTTTTTTCAGTTCCAAGCCAGCGGCGCGGACGGAAGGGACGGCAAAGGCACTGGCTGTTAGGCAAATGAGCGGAACGAAATGACGGAGGTGCATGATGGGATGAGCAGGTGATGCCTGACGGAACAACAATGGGATCCGGGTGGCCAAATTCTTAAAAGGCCCATCCATGACAGCTCTTTCAGGGAATTCCACTTATGCCCCTTATGCCCGCAGGGAATCCACGCTGAATCTGCATGGATCGTGTCCTGCTGCCGCCGCTGCAGGATGTCACCTGACAGCGGAAGGGCCCTTGCCGGTTCGACCTGCCCGGGCGGGTTTATTTGGCGAAGGCCGCTTTCACCATTTCCTTCACCTGCTCCCTGGAGGCGAGGGTGGCCGCTTCCGGGCCAGTGATCTTGAGAAAAACGTCGCCGTCTGCACTCTGAAGAATTGCCCCCAGCATGGCGTAGTTGGGCATGGGCACTTTGTTGGGCGAAATTGCGGGACCGCTCAGGAAGGTGCCTTTCATCGTGACCATGAGCGCTTTTTGCCCACCGACCGTGATTTCCTCGCGCTCCATGACCGGTGGCTTGCCATCGGCTCCCGGGGCGAATTGGGTCTGCCAGCGCTTCAGGTTTGGCTCAATGCCACCGCCCCCGCCTGCCCCGAAGTGATAGAAATCCGCTTCCACCGGGGCCGCACCTTCTTTCGCGGGCAGGGTGAACCCACCGGCACTCATCATACGGGGTTCCGCTTTCGCCACCCAGGGTGGTGCGACCTTGAAGGTGAAAGAGCCGACTTTGAGTTCAGTGGCCTTTGCCTCCTGGGCTGGGCTGGACGAAAGCGAGAGCGCGAGAAGGAAAACAGGGAAGAGGGAACGGATCATAGGATGGTGGGGAATACGCCCTGATTTCAGGAGTATTTGATGTTTTTTCCTGGGTCAAGCTCGTAGTCCAGCACCAACTTTTCCGTGGTGTAGGGTTTGATGACGTCGTTTTGGAACTTATGCCACGCCCCGTCATCCATAAAGATGCGCTGCTTGGCACGGGATTCGAAATCGAGGCCTACAAAAAATGGCCACTCCGCATTGGGATCGATTTTCCGCCCGGAACGGACGGCCATGACTTCCGGCACCTTGAGCAACATACTGCGGGTCCGGCGGATCATTTCCTCCAGAATGTCGTCGGTGACTCCGGGATGGAGCTTATAAAGGGCGACCTGATGGACCATGCGGGCGGGCTTGGAAACAGATCGGGCGCTAGTCGTTCCACTTCAGAGCGCCCTTCTTCAGCGCGTAGAGGTAGGCCACCAGCAGGATGAAGGCGAAGCCGGCCATACTCCAGAAGATGGCGCTGCTCTGAGCCACCAGATCCCGGAAGACCACAGCCCAGGGGAACATGAAAACGACCTCGATATCAAAAAGCACAAACAACATCGCCACGAGGTAAAACTTCACGCTGAAGCGGGGCTGGGTCTCGCCGATGGGCAACATGCCGCATTCGTAGGCGGAATCCTTTATAACATTGCGCTTCCCCGATTTTCCGAGGAGCACTGAAACCAGCAGGGTAGAGGCCGCAAATCCTGAGGCGATCAGGATTTGCATGAGGACAGGCAGATAGTCTTGCAACATTTGAGACAAAATAAAGACCGGTGCCGCCACGGCGCAAGGGCAGCTTGCAAATCAGTTCGTCATGGCTTTTGGCGGACGGAACAGAACGCCGGCCATCCCGGTGCCCCCATCCTGCCTCTCCTGCACCATTCCCGCCGAATCTGTTTGATGTCTGCCCGCTTCTCCCCTACTTAGCAGAGCAAATCCTCACGCTTTCCCGCCCCAACCTTCCCTCCCTGCCTTCCCCATGAGTCCACGCTACGTCGTCAAAGGAAAAATCGGAGCCGGTGGCCTGGGCGAAGTGTATCTGGCCAATGATACCCAGTTGGACCGGGATGTCGCCCTGAAACGCGTCAAAGCCCCCGAAAGCGGCAGCGCCGATGCCCTGCACGCCGATCTGATCCGCGAGGCGCGCACCCTCTCCTCCCTCCAGCACCCTCACATTGTCACCATTTATGATGTCGGTCAGGACAAGGATGGCCCCTTCGTCGTGATGGAGCTGCTGAAAGGCGAAACGCTGGACGATGTGATCGAACGCGGGGCCATGACCGTGGCCGACTTCAAGGAAGTCGTGGTCCAATCCCTGGAAGGCATGATCGCCGCTCAGGACATGGGCCTGGTGCACCGGGATCTGAAACCCAGCAACCTCATGCTCGTCTGGCTGCCCAGCGGCAAGTTCCAGATCAAAATCCTCGACTTTGGTCTGGCCAAATTTTCCCGCACCGCCACCCGCCAGACGGAGGACCAGGAATCCGGCATCATGGGCAGCATCTTTTTCATGGCCCCGGAGCAATTCGAGCGCCTGCCCCTCGACGCCCGCACGGACATGTATTCGCTGGGCTGCATTTTCTATCAAATCGTCACCACCCACTACCCCTTTGACGGTAGGACCGGCCCGGAAGTGATGGTCAGCCACCTGCAGCATCACGTCTGCCACCTCGCCGGGGCCCGTCCTGACCTGCCCGTGTGGCTGGCAGATTGGGTGATGTGGCTGATCAGCCGCGAGATGGACGAGCGCCCTGCTGATGCCAGCACCGCCCTTGAATACTTCCGTCAGCAAAAATCCGGCGTCAAAAACCCCACCTCCACCACCCCCACCAGCGCCACCGGCGTCAAAATCCTGGGACGCGGCACCGGACCCGGCGGCGTGCAGGGAGCCGCCGGCAAAAGCACCCAGCAAGTCAGGAGCGCACCCACCCAGCGTGTCGGCGGGCCTTCCACCCAGGCCCTCCAGGGCACCACCGCCGCCTCCCGCAGCAGCCGCCCCGCCGCACGGAAAGTTCCTGCCAAAAGCCGCACCGGCCTTTACCTCACCCTGGCCACCCTCGCCGCCGCTGGCGGAGGAGCGGCCTGGTGGTTCTCCCGTCCCGCGGCTCCTGCGGCAGACCCCAGAGCCCCGCTGGAAGCCCTCTTCGCCTCCGCCGCGCCCGCTCCGGATGCCTCCACGATCAATCTCCTCATGAGCGCCGTGCGGGAAGGGGCCGCCGATACCCCGCGGGCCATCGCCACTCTCAAAAAACTCAAGGGCCCCCAGGCCGCCGAGGCCATGGCCAGCGAGTTGGGAAAAGCCACTGGGGCCACCCGCCTTGTCCTCATCGACGTTATCACCACGCTGCCCTCCAAGCCCGGCACCGCGCAGCTTCTCAAAATCGCCAGCAGCGAAACCGGCCCCATCCGCCCCGCCGCCCTGGAAGCCCTCGGAAAATCTGCCGGCCCTGGCGAAATCCCGGAGCTGCTCAAACTCCTGCCCACCATCAGGGACGCCCCCACCCGCAACACCCTCTTCAACAGCCTAAACGCCCTCCTGTCCCGCGAAAAGGACCGCAACGCCCGGGCCGGCTATCTGATAGATGCCCTCACGGGCAGCGGGAGCAGCGCCCGGCCCGATCTCCTCCGCCTGCTCGGGCAGAACGGCCACGCCAAAGCCGACCAGACCCTCGCGACCGAACTGGCGGCCGTCGGCGACCGCCGTCAGGATGCGCTGGAAGCCCTCAAGGACTGGCCCCATCCCGGCCTGGAAATCACCACGGCCCTCTTCACCGCCGCCAACAATTCCCCCACCAGCCGGGACGCCCTGATCACCGCCTACTGCCAAAGCGCCGCCCGCAGCACCGCCTACAACAGCGCGGAACTCACCGCCGCCCTGCAAAAAGTCCAAGCCCTCGCCACCGCCACCAAATCCCGCGACGCCCTCTGCGCCGCCCTCGCCAGCAGCGCCTCCCCGGTAGCCGCCGCCTACGCCAAACAACTCGCCGCCGATCCTCCGTGGAGCGCCGCAGCCGGCAAAGCCGCCGCCGCCATCGCCGCCGCTCTGCCCAATGTCTTGGTGCTGGGCAAAGGCGAAAACCACCTCGACAGCGCCAAAGCCATCATCCTGGCCGCCGAAAAGGACGCCTACTACACCTCCACCTCCCGCTACATCAGCAACTGGAAAAGCCCCGCCACCCGCGTCGCCTGGGACCTCTCCACCACCGAAGCCGCCGCCGTCAGCGTCAGCGTCCTGCAAAGCACCATCCGCAGCGGGCGCACCTTCCGCGTCCGCCTCGGCCTTGACAGCAGCGAACACCCTGTCAAACCCACCGACACCCTTGAAACCTTCACCCCGGTCGATGCCGGCACCTTCCAAATCCCCCGCGCCGGAACCTGGCGCCTTTGGCTGGAAGCCGCCCACCTCGACCCCGGCGAGCCCCTCTTCAACGTCCGGGAGGTGATCGTGACCCTGAAGTAAATTTCCCTTCACCCGCCCGCGCTCTGCCCACTGCCCCTGACAAACCTGAGGATGAGATACCTAAAACGGTGCCCGATAATGCCGCCCCCGACTGCGGTGGGGCTGGAAGAGGGCTGGCACCGGTGCAATCCCGGTTTGCTTTCACAGGGAACCGGGGCAAGGTAAGCGCATGCCTGATGAAGTGGATCCCATGGCCGCAGGGAATGAGAATAATACGCCGGATGCGCCGCCGGCCCGCCTTGGCCCCTTGGCTTCGGGGGAGCGGATGGATACTGGTTGCCTGCTGCTGATGGTAGGAGGCTTTTTTGTGCTGTTTGCATTACCCACGTTTTTTCTTCTCGGGGGAGCTCCCGTGATCATTCCGCTGATCCTGTTGCTGCTGGTGGCCATGGTGACCCCACTGATCAATCCCACCGAGCGCAAAGCGGACAAGGAGCGGTGGATCGGGCGGGGAATCACGTTTTTGGTGCTGGCGGTGCTGCTGGTGGGTGCCTGGGCTCTGATCTTTTTGAGGGAAGCTCCCCTGCTGCGGGAATAGGGGCGTTATTTTCATCGTTCAAACACCTCAGGGACAGGCCGAAAATTCCGACTCTTTTTTAATTTTATTACTAAAAACGAGAATTGCGTGGAGCATTTCATGCGGTTTTCCATGAATATAGGATTAAAATCGCGGTTTAGAGAGCTTATCGCTTGCATCCTCTCTGATTGCCTGATCGTTTTAATCTTGGCATCCGTGCCAGCAACACTCCAACACAATCCATGAAAAACATCCTACTTCTGGCTGCCTCACTTGCCGCTATCGCCCCATTGGCTCAAGCCGGTGGCTCCTACGCCTCCGCCACCAGCTCCACCACGGCTCCCTCCATGCCCAAGGTTTCCGAACCCATCAATGAGCGTTTTTACATCGACCTCAAAGGTGGTGCCCTCTGGGTCCAGGACAGTCCTGACATGTCCTTCGAAACCGGTTGGGGCCTCAGCGGTGCCTTCGGCGTGAACCTCGGTCACGGACTCTCCGTTGAATTGGAAAGCGGTTACTACTCCTTCGACACCGATTCCATCGACGGAATCAAAGCCTCTGATATCGATTTCGATGCTGAATTCGAATTCGTGCCCGTGATGGGCAACGTGAAATACGTCCACCCCGTGACCAGCCTCTTCAACTTCTACGTGGGTGCCGGTCTGGGTGCCGTCTATACCCAGGGAGAAGCCAACCTTGGTTCCATCGAAGCCAGCGGTGACGAGTGGGACTTCGCCTTCCAGGGCTTCGCTGGCGTCAGCGTTCCCATGAGCGAAATCCTTTTCTTCGACCTCGGCTACCGCTACTTCGCGACGGGTTTCAATTCCGATGAACTGCGCGCCCACAGCGTTCAGGCCGGGATTAACTTCAAGTTCTAAGCGGAAATCTGCAGGGATGCTATTCCCTGATCTCCCAACCAGTGCTCCCCCCGCCGGAGCACTGGTTTTTTATGCCCGGCGGTGGCGTTCCGGGTTTAGTCAGGGATTGGCCACCGCCCGGTAGAATTGGCGGGAAGCGTTGTTCAGCGGGATCGTGAAGTCATATTGCCCATTCCCCGGCAGGGTAATGGCTTCGCCGTATGCCGCCCAGCCTGGGAGGGGGGTAAGACCGGGTGATTGCTCAATGCGGTGGAGCAGGCCTGGCTTGCCGATCAAACGCAGGGTAGCGGTGGTGGGGCTGAGAGCGATGATTTCCAGGGTCGGCTGGCCCGGATCGACCAAGCCGCTGGGGAAGCTGGTCATGTCGCAGGGATCGGTGCCCCCGGCCTGTTCCTGGAGGTTGGTGAATCCATCGCCGTCCTTGTCTTCCTCAGGATTGGTCAGGCCGGTGGCTTTTTCCCAATTGTCGGAGAGGCCATTCCCATCAGCATCGCTCATGCTGGCGGGTTGGAGCGCGGGCAAGGGACCAAAGGTGTAAGTGGAGTGGGTCACGGGGCCAGGGGGACTGCCGGTGGGAAAAGCAAAAGCTTCGATCGTGCTGTCCATGGTTATCGCTGGGGGTGCTTTGGGATCGTAAGTTTGCCAAGGGCCGCCATTCGACCGCCACCGGATGGCACTCTGATCAGGGGTGCTGAGCCCCAGCACCAGAGGCACGGCTGTGCCTTGGGCATCAAGGGCCGGCGAGGGGTAGACTCCCGGTGGCGGGGTGATCCGGGTGACGATGGGCAGGGTGGCGGAAGCAGCCCCGAGGGAGGCGATGGAGATGGCCGGGGCGATTTGGTTGGGCATGGCGAATAAGCCCCCGATCCCCGAAAGAAGGAAGTTGGAGGGATTGGCCAAGCCAGTGGGCACTCCGGCATCGGTCAGGATCGATGCATTGCCCGGAACCGCAGTATTGCTCCAATCCCCGGCCCGGCGCAGCGAGACCAGCGTCGCGGCGGGATCCACCCAGGGTTCGCGGCTGTGGAGGAAGACAGTGGGGGAAACGCGGCTGCGCTTCAACGCAGGCAACGGGGAGACCGCACTGACGGTGTGGCTGGTTCCGTTATAGAACACCCGCTGCACGCCGCTGGTGTGGCCTGCGGTGCCGTGCAGCAACACAAAGTGGCCATTTCCCTGGGGGGCGGCTCCCGTGAAGGAGGTGCCGGAGGGGGCCGTAAAGCTGCGCTGCGGCACGGGGGCGCTGCCTGGGGTGAAGCTGAAGAGCCGCGCGCTGTCCCCGTCCTGACTGATTGCCAGCAGCCAGTCGTCCGAAGTGAAAATGGGGGAGGAAATCACCTGCAGACGGCCGATGGGCAGTCCGGCGCTCCATTCCTCCGGCGGATTGAAGCCTCCGGCCCCGCCAACGCTGGCGTGTTGAAAAACAGCAGCCCCGGGCACCCAAAGGGCATAGGAATCCTGACCACTGCCGCCAAACCGGCCCGCCACAAAGCGGGTGTCCGGAGCGAGACCGGACAAGGTGGCGCTGCGTTCCGGGGCTCCTGCCGGGCCGTTGAGGGTCCACGCTTCCAGCGTGGTGCCATCCGCTTGGAGAAAAGCAGCGCCCTGACTCACGGCGTGGCCGGAAATCAGAGGCTCCGATGGTGCAGTTCCCATCCATGCAGGGGCGGCAACGGGGCCCAGGTTTTCCAGCCGTTTCAGGCTGGTGGTGGACGTGGTCAATTCACCGCTGGAAACCAGCAGGCTGCCACTTGATGTGAGGACACAGGCGGTGGGCAGAAGGCCGATGTCCGCCAGGACGTAGTGGTTGCCGGTGGAGGGGGTGAAGACCTCAAGGCGTTGGGCTAAGGCGCTGCCCGTGGCGATGCTCATGGGCCCACCGGCATTTTCCATGTTGCCTACACAGAGGTGCTCCACCCCGTTCAGGCCAGCCGAAGTGGTGGTCCAGGTGAAAGTGCCCGCATTCCAGAGACCAATCCGCAGGATGCCGGTGGCGCGGTCCACCACCGCGATGTCGTCCGCAGTTCCGGCATCAAAGGCTCCGGGCGAGATGAGTTCGGTAGCGCTGGCAGTGGTGGCCACCCGCTGCGCCAGGACGAGGCCAGACGGCAGCCACAGCGCGGCCATGGTGATGAAAAGGGACGCAGGTTTCATAACGGATCAGGAGGGTCAGGGGATGAGGACTTCGCCGGCATCAATGGACTCCAGCAGTTCGCCGTTGGCCGGTGAAAAGCGGACCATGGTGTAATGATATTGGGCCCCTTTCTGCACGGGTTGGGTGTCGAGGAGGAAAAGGTCCAGGGAATAGTCAGAACGACCGTCAGGGGGGCCGGCCCTGCGCGCCACCACACCGATGAAGGGATCGCTGATAACCGTGTAATCGGGCTCGTAGGCGGCGATTTTTGAAATCATGGGAGAAACCTGCACCGTAGCGCCGGAGACGTTGGGAAAGCGCGGGCTGGGCACCTGACGGCGATAGAGCACGGCGGGCAGCAGGCTGTCCGGGCTGGCGAGATTGGTCCGGGAAAAGCTGCTGTTAGCCACGGTCGATTCCGCGAGGGCAGTGATGGGCGTTCCGGCTGGAGCGAGGGCTGCGGTTTCGCGTTTCCGCAGGAGCCAGGTGGGGATGTCCACCGCCACTTCCGAGGCATTTCCGTTCAGACTCCGGAACCTGGTGGCAAGGACGCGGGCTACCAGATGTCCGGAGCCCGGAGGCTCTTCCAGCGGAAAAGCAAAAGGCTCGTTATTGTCTACTCCGCGGATGGCCGCGATGCGGACGCCTACCGGATAGTCCTCATACGGCCCAGGGGCGATGATGTCCCATCCCTCCTGGGGTCCGATGCCTCCGGCGGCGGGCCGCTGGGTAAGCTCCGCGCGGGCCAGCGGATGCCAGAAGCCGACGTCCGGCAGGGCACGTTGCGGCCAGTCCACAAGAGGCTCCATCGGAGGCACTGAGGGCGCAGGAGGAGGGGTCCAGGCAAAGGTGAATTCCTTGCCAGGACCGCTGTTCACTCCCGCCACGCTGATGGCCTGGAGGGTGATTTTATAGCGGGTCGCCAGCTTCACCGGCAGGTCCATGGTAAATACCGGACCTTCACCCAAAGGCTGCTCAATTCCGATCACCCCGGTGACCCCGGAGAGGGACGAAGGGCGGAGTCTCCTCAGGAGCGCGACCCGGGTTTTTTGGAATGAATGAACAGGGGCCTGGGGGCATCCACCTGGAAAAGATGGGAGGGCAGTCCCTTGTTGGGAACAGCGGAATCCGGCACTTTGTCAGGGTCGAGGCGGAACTGAAAGCGCTCGATGCCTTCCGGTGGACAGAACCACTCCAGCCGCAGCAAGGGAGCCGAGGCGGTGCCCGCGGCGCGTGGAGCCCGCAGGGTGGGGACGGCCACATCCCGCCGCCCCAGCAGCAGGGGTTCCCCCAAAGGGATCAGGGCGCTGCCAGTGCCCTGCTTGTCGAAGGTCTGGCCGAAATAACGCAGGGTGCAGGCGGTCGCCGGAATGCCGGTGTCCTCGCGGATGACTTCGGAGGCGTTGGCGGGCAGCCGGCTTCCATCGCCCTGGGCCAACAGAGTTAGGGCTCCTTCATCAATGCGGCGGTAAATGCGGTATTCGCCAAAATCGGGTGGCAGTTTCATCCGCAGACGGATGGGCCGGATGCGGCCGTCCGTGCTGTCGGCAAAGTGCAGGCACGGTCTTTCACCGGATCTGATCGGAATGGCGCGCCAGGCACTGAAAACCACCGGCGGATCCTGAAGGGGCGGGCAGAAGAACAAGCGGCCATTGGATACCTCCGCACCGGTGATCGTGGTCCAGCTCCCTGACTGTCCCTGGATGACAAAGGGGGCGTGTTCCACAGCCGCAATTGAAGCCGAGAAACACCCCGGACTGATATTCACCGCCTGGAGCGGCACAGCAGGAGCGGTGAGGGTGAACATTTCCACATAGGTTGGATTCGCCGTGCTCACCTCGCCCAGAGCGGGGGCGGCGGCTGTGCCCCGGAGGATTCGGACCTTATCCTGATCCCAGCCGGCAACGTCGCCGGGACGTCCGAAATTCCGGGCCAGCAGCGTGCTGACAGCACCGGCTCCGGAACCGGCCTGGATGCGGAGAAAGGCCGGTCCGGCCGG
>CAMDJM010000123.1 GCA_945900785.1 Akkermansia muciniphila | reverse complement strand
GAAATACCTCCCCACGCCGCAAGCCACCGAAGCCGAAGTCCAGCAAGCCCTCGCCCGGCGACACCGCCGAAGGCAAATCGACATCGATTCCCGAAAGCGACGAAATCCAGACACTTTAACGGATATTTTATAACACAGTAGAATTAATTCGCACTTGGAAAAAAATTTCGCCAAAGTTTAATCCTGCTATGCCATGGTTATCGCAGGTCAACCAATTCTGTCAAAAACATGGCCATGGAAAATTCATATCCAATAAACCAACTCTTGCTGTCGCACTCGCAGAAGGCTCGAATCCTATTCCCGAGACTTTTTTACGTCTCGCCGCCATTTTGAAAGACGTGCGAAATCGGAATCCGGTGATTCATCCAGATAATTTGGAACTGCCAAAGATTCCCGGACTTACCTACGAGCAGAGGTAGAATAAAACGATAAGGGACCTCGGGCGTTCGGCCTAAGTCCACTTCGTTGCGCGCCCCGACCCTTGAACTTCACCCCGTCGGCCGCGTAATCTGCACCACCTAGCTCCCCCGCTCGCTCCTGGCGAAGGGGATGGCGTAGACTTTGCAGATCCTGTGGTTTCTCGGGACGGCGAGGCCGTGGGGATGAGCAGGGCCCTTTACGCGTGCCATTCGCCGGATATAATTCGAACCGATGGAAACGCTTTACATTGAGTCAACGATTCCCAGTTACTTGACGGCCTACTGGAGCCATCAGGAGCCCATGGCGTCCCATCAACAGATCACGCAGAACGCTTTTTGAGTTTTGAGTATTGCACTTACCACCACCTTCACATGCCCGTGATTTGCACTCCAGAACTTCTCATCAAGCCCCAGCCATGAAAGACCCCATCCTTCAGGAAGTCCGTGATGCCAGAGCTGCTGTCGCAGCCGATTTCGATTACGATCTCCACAAGTTCTTCGCATGGGCGAAGACGCATGCCATCGCGGAGCAGAAGGCAAGGCACTGGCTGCCCACAGACCCGAACCCCTCGTCGGAAGCAACAGACGCGGCGGCGAATTCTCCCGCAGGCCGCAAGCGCCGGGTGCGCCCTGCAGGTGTCGCGCCGGTTTAGTCTTCAGCTATGACCCTCTGCGGGAAAATCAAGGTATTTGGAAATTTGCTTTTCTGACCCCGACTCCAACGTGAAGTCCACTACCGTGCGGCCCCGCTCACGCTTGGCACCGTGATAGAATAAACTCTGAAGAGGGCGCGCTTGCCGGGGGTAGGAACGCCGCCATTGGCGGAGTGGTTTGCTTCCCGCAGAAGGCCGAAAGCCATCTTCCGCCCCGGCAAATAGGCCGCCCTTGCAATCGATCTTCATTTCCGTAGCCTACTATAATGAGTGCAAGCGTGTCCCATCTTCTTGAGGAAGCCCTCCTCCTTCCCCAGGAGTCCCAGACGGAACTGATCGAAGCCCTTCTGGAGCGGGCTCAACCCTCAAGGGAGTTCCTTGATCATCAGATCGGGATAGTGATCGAAAGGATGAAGCGTGTCCAGCAGGGTGCCTCCATGCTGATTGACGCCGGAGCGGCTCATGACCGCGTCCTGAATTCCCTGAAGGTCCAGGCATGAAGGTGCAGTTTGAGGCCGAGGCTTTAATCGAATATCAGGACGCCGCTCAGTATTCCGAAGATCACTTTGGCAGCGGTGCCAAATTTGTCGCCGCCATGCGGGCAGCCTTGGATTCCATCGCCGCAGATCCCTCGCGCTTTCAACCCATCGGCCAGAACATCCGCATTTTCCGCCTCAAGCGGTTTCCCTATTACCTATTTTATCACCATGATGACTTCGCCGCCACCGTGACCATCTATGCCGTCGCTCATCACAAGCGGCAGCAAAACTATTGGAGTGACCGTCTTCCATCATAATCGCCATTCAGCAAATCCCATGACTCTCCGCGAACACGAATTCACCGACCTGCCCACTCTCACCGGGCCGATGCGCACCCACGTCATCCGTCCGGCGGCGGAGGGGCGGTTTCCCGGGATCGTGCTTTGGTCGGAGATCTTCCAGGTGACGGGTCCCATCCGCCGCACTGCGGCGATGCTGGCGGGCCATGGGTTCGTGGTAGCGGTGCCCGAGGTCTATCATGAGCTGGAAGCGCCCGGAACCATCCTCGCCTACGACACAGCTGGGGCGGAGCGGGGCAATGCACATAAAGTCGCCCGCGAATTGGCGGCCTACGATTCTGACGCGGCAGCTGCGGTGGATTTCCTGAAATCCCATCCGGCCTGCACTGGGAAAATTGGCACCGTGGGCATCTGTCTTGGCGGCCATCTCGCCACCCGCACCGCTTTGCTTCCGGATGTCAGGGCCGGGGTTTGTTGTTATCCCACGGATATTCACCAGGGCAGTTTGGGTAAGGGGATGGCCGATGACACCCTCAGCCGGCTGGGCACGATCCAGGCGGAAATGTGCTATGTCTGGGGCCGTCAGGATCCGCACATCCCCCGCGAAGGCCGCCGTCTCATTTACGATGCCCTGACGGATGCCGGGGTGCTGTTCACCTGGCACGAATTCAACGGCCAGCACGCCTTTCTCCGCGACGAAGGCCTGCGCTACGATCCGGAAACCGCTGCCCTGGCATGGTCCCTGATCATCCCGATGCTGCAGCGCACGCTCCGCTGATCCCCAAGGGGAGCACGGGGCTCCGGCCCGTGTATCCAGCCAGACCCCATCAACGCCGTCCTCCCGGCGATTCCGTGATGGGCACCCGGCAAAAAGTCAGAGCCGCAATTCCATTGGTGCCTTCCAGCAGTGATTCCTGGTTCCAGGCGGATTCCTTAAGATAGGTAATCCCGGATGCCAAGGTGGTCTTTTTCAGTTTCAAGGTGAGGACATGGCCCGTGACACTACCGCTGTCGATGAGATCTTTTGCATCATCCAGATAGAACTGTCCGGCCAGGGCATCCTTCCATAGGATGGGTTGATCGAACTCCAGAACGAGGGCGTCCTTTGCCTCCGTGGCCCATGAGGCGCTCAGGAGATTTGCCGGGGTCAGGGCGGTGGCGGACGTTTTGCCATAGAAATCGCGCTCGATCAGCGGCTGGATGAGGTCGGCGAATTGCCCCCAGCCCGCGAGGGGAAAGTGACAGGGGCCGGGCGGCACGATGCCCAGGGTGGACATGATGCTCATGTGGGAATAAAGCTGCGGGAGGGTGCGTTGCTTTTCGCGCAGCATGTCGCCGGATCCCAGGCGGCCGCCCATGCTGCAGGAGTCCGGCCAGATTTGGAAAAGATAGTAGTGCTGCACGTTGGGGAAGTCCTGCTTCCAGGCTGCTGACATTTCCACAAAGAGCGGCTGCCAGGTTTCCCAGCCATAGCCGCCGGTGGGTCCGTCGGACCCCTGGTCGTTTTCGCCCTGATGCCAGAGAATCGCCCGGATGCCGTGGGTGAGCCGGGCCTGCTGCACGCGCCAGAGCATTTTGCCGTAGAGGGTGCTCAGGTCGGTGGGCTTGGCCTGGTTGCGCTGGTGCTGGTCGATCCGGGTCCCGCCTGCTGCGGCATTGATGATGAAAATGGGGACCTTCTGGCTGGCCAGCAATTGCTTGGCCAGCTCCATGCCCCACCACCCCAGTTCCGCCTTTTCACCAGCCTCTGCTTTCCAAACCGGATAACACCAGAGATTTTCCGGAGCGGGGGTGCCAGCTTCGGGCGGGCGGCCGTAGCTGCGGATCCATTCGTTGGTTTCCGGGGGGGATTTTTCGCTGGTGTCAGTGGCGAGGGCGTTGGATTGGCCGTCGATAAGATAAGCATCTCCGCAGACGAGATTGCCCGTGCTCTGAAGCACCTGTTCCACCCCTTTGGTGGTGGTGCCAAACTCGACTTTATAACGAATGAGTCCCGGCTTGAGCTTTGCCGTCAGGGCGTAGGAGCGGTCCGGTGCCGGCACCGCGGTGGCCGTAGTCAGGAGTTGGCCATCCGCGTAGAGTTTCAGAAAGACGGTATCAGCGGCTCCGGTCAGGCTTCCGTTATAGAAGAGCGTTCCTTCGTTCCGGTCATCGCGGGCGTAGAATTGTCCTTCGAGCGGTTTTTCGTCCTTGTCCGGCAGGCGCTGCACCCAAGGATCTGCGGATGGCTCCCTGACGGCAATAACGACGGTTTGGCTGGTGGGTTTGCCGCCGTTGCTGAGGGTTGCGGTGACGATGAGTTGACCGCTGTTTTGGGCGCGTTTCAGCAGGAGCTTCCCGGGGGTAATTTCCTTGATGACAGCAAAAGGCCCCACGTTCCATTCCACCTTCAATTGGCCGGCATTCTTCACTGACATGGCGGCCTGGTTGGCGATTTGAGGGGTGATTTCGATGGGGTCGCGTCCATTCCAGGTAGTGGGCGCGGTGAGGGTAAAAGCGGGTTCTTCGATGTTTTCCCTGAGCTGGATCGCGATGTCCCTGGTCTTCACCGCATTGGCAAAGATCGCCTTGAATTGCAGAGTGGCGGTTTGGTCTCCGGTAGTGCGTCCGGCCTCGAAGTTATACGAAAACCGGTCGGTGGCGACGATGGTTTCCTGACCATCGCGTTTCAATATCCAGTAGACCTTTTGCGCCCCGCCAGCTTGAGCGGTGAAGCGCGTGCCAGTGCCTTCCAGCACGATGGCGGATTCCGGCGAAACGCTGAAGGAATCCCCCGGGGGCACGAGAGGGCCTGTCAGGGTTTGCAGGGCTTTCTGGTTTTCATGCTCCAGCTTCACCCACGCGGCGGAGCGGGCGGTTTTCGAGAGGCGGACCTCATCTATGTCGCCGACAAAATCGTAATGATTATACCAGCCGCCGATGGAAAGCCGCGCGGGGGATTTGAGATTGAGAGGAGAGCGGCCATCTTTTGACGCGTTGCTGAGGACTCCGTTCACATAGATCCGGGAGTCGCCCGGCTGATAGGTGTGAACCACGTGGATCCATTCGTTCAGGGGAAGGCGTCCCAGCGAGGCCACATTGGCATCGGAAAAATAACAATCCATGCTGATCCGGGGTGGGCTCTGGAAGTGCATGACCACCTTGCCCTGGCTTTCCTCATTGCCCCAGGCCAGCGCCCGGCCGTTCACCTTTTCGGCACGGAGCCACAGCTGCGACGTGTGCGGGTCTGCCCCGGTGGGATAGTTGGTGATTTTATCTCCTCCGGAAATCCCCTGGTCTCCGCCAAAATGCCGGGCGGGGCCGATGATGCCGGCGGCTGGCGTGGTGCCGCTATTTTCCAGAGTTAGGGATCCCGCTGCATCCAGCTGAGGATCGCTCAGGTGCATGACGCTCAGGTAGCCGTTGGATTCGTTGAATACCGCCTTGGCATTGGACTCGGTCAGGGCATCCGGCTTGCCCCAGTGCAATTTGATTTCCTGATGTTCCTGGCCCTTGATCCGGGGAAGGCGCACCCAGATTTGTGCGGTTCCCTGGGTGGCGTCCCAGTGGTCGATTTGATAGGCCAGGGGATGGCCGTTGCTGGAAAAACGCAGGTCACGGCCATCAGGTTTGGCTTGATCGAAATCAAACCAATCGCGCTCCAGCCGCACCAGGACTGGAAAATCCAGCAGCTCCTCACCAGCGGGCAGATCCGCCCCTTCCGGAGTGGTGAGCAAATAGATGGAGCCAGTCTGAGGCCACGTGGGGTATTGGGCGGAGGCGCTTTGCAGCAGGGCAAGCAGGGACAACAGGATGGAATTGGGTTTTTTCATTAAAGAAAGTGGGGAAGGGGGTTTTGATTTGATAGCACAGGATCTCCGTATTGGGACAAAGCAGGCGCTGTTCCATCGGAGGAAAAGTCTCAGGGTCAGGCCAGGCCAGGGTTGGCATGATAATTTGCACCAGCCTATGACCAGGGAAATTAGGGTTTTTGAAGATCTTCCGGGGTTTTGATTTGGTCCGGCAGGGCAGGGAGCTGGGCGGGATCGAGTTCCTGTTCCGTGGCGGCGGCGGGGAGCTTTTCTGCGGGCAAGCCGGAGGGCGTGGTGAAATCGGTGTCTGGAGCCACGGACGGACCCGGCGGAGGGGTGACGCCTGATTCCGGTTTGGCCCCTGGCTTGGGTTTGAGTTTGGGTTGGGGTTTGGGCTTGGCGGTGGAGGGGAAGACGCCATCGCCGGTTTGCGGGGTGCCTTCCAGGATGTCGGCCGCCGCAAAGGTGTTCTTCCGTTCCAGGGTGCTGCGCAGCAGGGCGGTGCGCTGGCCGTCCCGCCGGGTTTCAAGGCCGGTATTCGCTGGCAGATTGATTCCGGTGAGGCGGCGGATGAGGACAAACTCCTCCGGGGCATCCACGTAGGCGATTTCCCCCAGGGCCTTGTCTCCCAGCCGCGTGGAAGCTTCCCTGCTGGAGGTTTCCGTGAGTTTTTCCATAGCCTTTTGCTGCCGCTTGGCCCTGGCCTTGGCCGCGAGGTTTTGCAGATTGCCGCAGGATGACAGGAAAATAATTGGCAGGAGGAGAAGGAGGGCTCGCATGGAACAGGCAGGGAGGAATATTCCGGAATTGTAGCGGGGAACCCGCCAGGAGACAAGGCTGGTGCATTGGAGCGCCCTGATTTCCCATGCCGGAGCAGCCTTTACCCAGAATGCCAACTTGTCTGTAGCACCCGGGCAGCCCGGTGCCGCATGGCCATACTTCAAGCCAAAGCCAGAGTCCTCACCGGATTTAATTCTAAAATTGCAGCCGGAATGGCCTTTAACTGTTAATCGGGGGTGAGTTCGATCAGAATCATGGCCATCAGGCGATTTTAGTTATGGATGGAGTTTTGATTCGGAAGCCTTCATTTGGGTAGTCTTCCAGCCGTGGTCTGTTTTATAAAATGAAAATGTGAAATCAACGGTTCTTTGTTCGCCCTTCCGCACGTTTGGCGTGACCCCTGGAACCACCTTTGTGACGACGACCATCTTATCGATGGGCCAGTTGCAATCTTCGAGAAATTCGATCTTTGATCTGGCATGCACCAACATGATGCTACCCAACGCCTTTTCGCCGGTCCTGTGAAACTCCACCAGCTTGATGCAGCCCTGGGAGGAATCCATAATGTCCTGTTCAAGCGCCGCGCGGGCGTCAGCTTCCGTGGGTGGGCTGGGATCGCTGGAGCAGGCAGATAAAAAGGCTGCAAATATGAGCGGTATCGATGGTTGAAAGGGTTTCATTTGTGTTGTGTTTTGAGGAAATGTGGAACGCTTGCTTCGGAGAGTGATGCGTGGAAGCAGACTAACGTTCCAGTTCAGGCGACGGCGGGCGGGAAGCGCCGATGACCCGACAATGGCCCTGCAAACCCTTGCCTGCATCCGTTTTGTTGATCGGTTTTGCTATGCACAAGCGCTTCGCTATGCCGTTGAGTGGGGTTTGAGGGGGCTATGATTGACCGCCTGAAGCGGCTGAGGCCCATCATGCATCCCGAAACCAAGCGGCTCCTCGACAGAATGGATTCCTTTGGGACGCTGATCCGCAGTTTTTTGACCATCCCTCCCCGCACCGGGGCTTTTGGTTGCAAGGCCATCGAAGGCATCCGCCCTGCAGGCAGTCTGGTGGACGAGCAATACCATGCGCTGCGCGCCGATCCGGAAGTGGCGGTTGAATTGATGAAGGAATAATGAAGGCAGGAAGTCCCAGGCCGGCGGTGCTGGCGCGAAAGCAAGGATTCACCATTGCCATGACAGGACGATTTTATTACGGATGGGAAATTTCATGGCCAAAGCCCACCCAGTTGTCGAGATCGAAGTCAAAGCCGTGCTGCCCACCAGCGGCGGGTGTGCCGTATTCCTGGGGAATGCGAAGAAAGTCTTCGTGATCTACATCGACCACTCAGTGGGGATGGCGATCAGCATGGCGATGCGTCAGGAAGCCCGGGAACGGCCGCAGACTCACGAATTGATCGGTTTCATCCTCGCCGGCCTCGGGGCCAAGGTGGACCGGGTGGTGATCAACCATTTTGCGGATGGGGTTTATTACGCCCGGCTGTTCCTCGCGGCGGAGAATGAGCTGTATGAAAGAAAAATCGTGGAGATTGATGCCCGGCCCAGCGATAGCATCGCTCTCGCGGTGCAGGCCAAGGCCCCGATTTTCCTGACGAGGGAAGTCTGGGAAGGCGTGGAGGACGTGACGCCGATGTATCAGAAATTGGAGAAGGATGGATTTCCGGCGGATGGCCTGGAGGGCGGCGGGTAGGCGGCGCGAAGGATTTTGCAGGGCTGCAACTGCCATTGGCGTATTCCTGGGGCTGTGGCATGATCGCCCGGAATTTTCCGATGAAGCTTTCCCTCCTGTTTTTTGCTGTTTCCTGTTGGATGGTGCCTGTCCGGCCCTGCCATGCCCTGACCCGCTATGTGACCCCGGGGGGCAGTTCCGGTGGTCAGGGCACCACGCTCCAGCAGCCCTGGTCTCTCACGAAAGCCTTTTCCTCCGCCCTGCCAGGCGACCTTGTGCTGGTGCAGCCGGGGATTTATCCCGGAAAATATGAGATCACCGCCTCCGGCACCCCGCCCAATGCCGGGACCGGCGCGCCTGCCGTGCCCATCACCTACCGGGCAGATGCGGCGGCAGGCCCGGTGGTGATTGACGGGACGAGCGTCGGCGGGGCGAACGACGGGCTGATTTTTATCCGGGCGAACAACGCCAAACCACGCGCTTCCGATTTAGTGATCGAGGGCTTCGAGATCCGCAATTTTCTGAATATGAATGATGCCTCCGGGATCCGGATTCTGTGCCAGGGCAACGGCAGTGTGGCCAGGATTGCGGTGCGGCGGTGTTATATCCACGATATCCGGGGCCAGAATGCCATGGGAATCACCGTCTACGGCATGAGCAGCAATAACGCGATCACCGGGATCACCCTGGAGGGTTGTGAAGTCGCTAATTGCGACCCGTCTCCCAGTGAAGCAGTAGTGCTGAATGGCAATGTGGACGGCTTCACCGTGAAGGATTGTGTGATCCGGGACTGCAATAACATCGGTCTGGACATGATCGGCGGGGAGCCGGGTTTTCCGGTGGCACCTGCCGCTGGCAAGGTGGCGCGCAATGGGCTGGTGCAGGGCTGCCTGGTTTCCAATATCATCAACGCCGTCAACATCTCCGGGGCCGGGATTTACGTGGATGGCGGACGTCTCATCACCATCGAACACTGCCGGGTGGAGAATTCGGATTTCGGGATCGAGGTGGGATCGGAGAATTCCGGCGTGACCACCGATGGAGTGGTGGTGAGGAATAATATTCTACGGAACAACCGCTTCAATGCCCTCGTGGTGGGGGGGGAAGGGGCTGGGAATGGCCGGGTGGACGGCTGCCGCTTTTACCACAATCTGCTTTACCGCAACGGCACGCAGGATGTCTTCGCTTCCGAGATCTTCCTGCAATATGGCACCGGCAACCACTTCGAAAATAACATCGTGTATCCCATCGCGGATGAATTGCCTTCGTTCTTCTTCGTGGCGGAGGGGAATGCCGGCACCAGCTTCCGCAATAACCTCTGGTTTACGGAGGGGGGCAATGCCAATACGGATGGGGATTTTGCCTGGCAGGAGGGTGTCTGCTGCGGCAGTTATGCGGATTTCCGCAATGTGACCGGTCAGGATGCCGGGGGCACCTATGCCAACCCCTCCTTTCTCAATGAAACCACCGGTGATTATCATTTGGATGCCTCATCGCCTGCCCGCGATGCCGGGCTGGCCAATGCGGATCAGGCTTCGGGTCTGCTGGTTGATCTGGATGGTCTGCCCCGGGTGCAGGGCAGTGCCCCGGATATCGGCCCTGACGAAGTATGGCCCGTGGACGCCTGGTGGCGGACCCATTTTCCCGCCGTCACCCTCACGGCGGCCCAGTTGCTGGTGGATGCCGACTTGGATGGAGCCCCGAATTTGCTGGAATATGCCGCAGGCAGTCTGCCTGAGTCTAACGCTTCCCTCCCGGGGTTCGGCCCGCTGACGGTGCCGGGCAGCCGGGGCTTCGTATTCCAGAAGGCCACGGCGGCGGTGGATGTGGATTTAAGTTTGTTTACTTCCGGCAATCTGTCCGTTTGGACTTTGTCGGATCTGTCTCCCCTGCCGGGTCCCATCAGCGGGAGCCGCCAAGCCCAGACCTGGACGCTGCCCCCGCCGGCTGCCCCGAAAATCTCTCTGCACCTTGAGGCGAAGCTAAAGCCTTGAATCTGGCTTGCGGCCCGCTCCCTGCCCCTGTAATCACCGCTCCCCCCCTTACTCTCCAATCCTTTTTGAAACTGCCATGAATATTGCCAAAATGATGAAGCAAGCCCAGGAGATGCAGAGCAACATGGCTGCCCTTCAGACGGAACTCGCCGCCCGCACCGTGGACGCCAGTGTCGCTGGCAAAATCAGTGTCACGGCCAATGGCGCAGGCGATGTGCTGTCCATCCGCATTGATCCATCGGCCGTGAATCCGGAAGATGTCGAAATGCTGGAAGACCTCGTCCTCACCGCGGTCCGCCAGGCCATCGCCAAGGGCCGCGACATGGCAGCTGCGGAAATGAAAAAGGTCACCGCAGGCATGGGCCTGCCTCCTGGCATGGGTTTTTGAAATATGCGGGAAAATTGGAAATCCCTGCACCCCGCCTACCGGGCCACCCATTGGCGGGGCGGGGCATTCAGTCCGGGCACGGAGCCGAATCCGATCAGTTGGCCCTTGCCACCCGGTTTCACGGGTTTGAATTCGTAAATGTCCACGCCGTGGCCGTTGATGCCTTTGCCGGTGCGGGTGCTGGCCCCGAACATCATGGGGCGGCCATCGCGGCGGTCGATTCCGAGGTAAATCATGACGTGGCTGACATCGGGCCAACGACCGGTTGCATAGGTGCCGCGCCAGAATAGCAAATCGCCAGGACGCGCCCGGCTTAAAATCCAGTGGGCGGTGGCTCCAGGGGGGACAAGGGTGAGGGTGCCCTGCTCCTGGAGGTGGACGAACTGGGCGCTGGCGGTGCGGGGCATGCCGGACATCCCTTGGCGGCTCATGACATATTGCACCGTGCCGGAACAGTCCAATCCACCGGAGGCAGGATGGCCACTGCCAAATTGATACCGCAGACCCATTCCCGCGAGGCGCTGACATTCCGCCACGAGGCGGTCAAATCCTGCCCCAGCCACTGACGGTGCCATCACCGGAACGGCCGGTGGGGCGGGCAGGGAAGGGGCTTGGGGCGGGAGCGTGGGCCGGGGTGTCCATCCATGCACCGCTGGCACAGGATCTTCCTGTTCCTGAAGCGGCAGGGCCGCCCTGCTTTGCCATTCACGCCCCGTGGGCGGGTCAGCGGGAGGACGGGCATGGGAAGGCCATGCAGGCGGTGCCCCTGCCTGATGATAGGGTGGTGATGGCGGTGCAGGAAGGGCTTGGGAATAAGCCTGAGGTGGAATGGCACCGGGAGCCGGCAACGCCGGACGCGCGAACCGTTGCGGTAGCGGGGGATAAACGGGTCCTGCTGGCACGGGACGCGGCGCTGGTGGCTGCCGGTTCCACCAACCTGCCTGCGCATGCCCATGGCTCAGGCAAGCCAAAACGTAAATCTGGAACAAAAATCGGGATGGTTGGGGTGAAAAAATGGCGGGCACTTGTTGAATTTACCATAATTTCCATAATAATCTAGTTTTTAACCTCCTAGTGTTCCGTTTGAGAAATACCTATACAAAATTGAAAAGTCTGCTATGCTCCAA
>CAMDJM010000122.1 GCA_945900785.1 Akkermansia muciniphila | reverse complement strand
GAGGGCCATCTTCGCGGGTGGGAAGTGCATGTGGTTCGGGGTCACGATGACCATGAAGTCCATGCGCTCGCCGAGGGGGAGGGCTTTTTCAGCGGTGATCATTTCCTCGTAGGTGCCGTAGCAGCGCTCTGCGGGGAGGAAGAGGTCGGCTCCGGAGGCTTTGGAGCGCTCCGGGTCGGAGGAGAAGGCCCCGCAGACGAGTTCGATCTGCCCATCCAGGGCGGCCGCCATGCGGTGCACTGCTCCGATAAAGGCCCCGCGACCGCCGCCAACCATGCCCATGCGAATTTTCCGGTTCATAAGATATTGTGTGTAGGATTGAAGAAAAAAGAGTGGAGCCTGTGCCTTAGCGAATCTCCTGCCGGGCTGCAAGTCCCAATGCGGAGGAGCAAGGCAGGGGCGGCGTGAATGGGGGGCGCTGAGGAAGCTATGCGGGGCTCAGCCTTGATCAGGAACTTCCCGCAGCTTGGCCTGGAGGACGTTCAGTTCCTTTTTCAGGGTCATCAGTTGGGTAGTCAGAGAAAGGACGGTGTCCAAATTGGGATTGGTGGTGCGGAGTTTGTTTTGCAGCAGGTCGATCTGAGCGGTGACTGCGGTGATGCGGAGGCTGGCGACGGCCTGCCGGGCGGAGGTGAGGCCATCGGAGACGGGGCTGCTCTGGTGGAGGAGTCCAGTGAGGGCAGAGGATTCCGCCGGGGTGAGGGTGTTGAGCCAGGCGGTGATGGAGGCGGGGACGGCGGGATCAATGGGCGCGGCGAGGACGCGTTCGAGGAATTCCCCGCCGGTGAGGGTGGACCAGGCGGAACGGTCCGCGCCATGGGCGAGCCAACGGCGGGCGGCGGGATCGGTGAGGGCGAGTTGGAGGAGGAATTTGATGCCAGGGTGGGCAGGTTCGGGGTCCGGGGATTCGTTTTCGAATGAAGGCCCGGGCCCGGCGTCGTGGCTGGTGCGGCGTTCATCGGCGCGGCCGGCGTATTTTTTCTGCGAAGCGAGGTGGGCCTGGACCATTTTGCGGAGTTCGTCCGGCCCGATATTCAGACGGCTGGCGCAGCGGGTGAGGGCGGCGTCGAGGACGGGGCGGTCCTTGAGTTTGGCCAGGTTTTCGGCGAGTTCGCGGAGGACTTTCATCCGCTCGCGGGTGTCGCTGAGGTCCAGCCGGGAGGCGCGGAGATCGATTTGGAAATCGAAGAAATCCCTCGCGGTATCGAGGCGTTCGCGCAGGGCTTCGACACCTTCCCGGCGGATCAGGGAGTCCGGGTCTTCGCCTGGCGGGAGGGCGGCTACGCGCACAAAAATGCCTTCGGCACAGAGCAGGGTAAAGGCTTTGGCAGCGGCATTGTAGCCGGCATTGTCGGAGTCATAACAGAGCACCACCTGATCCGTGTGGCGCTTCAGCAGGCGGGCGTGCTGGGGGGTGAAGGCGGTGCCGAGGGGGGCGATGATGTTTTGGATGCCGGCTTCATAGGCCATGAGCATGTCGATCTGGCCTTCGCAGATGATGGCTTTTTCGGCTTTGTGGATGGCGCGTTTGGATTTGTCCAAGCCGAAGAAAACCTCACTCTTATTGAAGATGGCGGTGGTGGAGGAGTTGACGTATTTCGCCGGAGAATCCTCCGCCCGGAGGACGCGACCGCTGAAGGCGATGGTATCCCCGTGGTCATTCCGGATGGGAAACATGATGCGGTGGCGAAAGCGGGCATAGAGGCCGCGGCCAGGGTTGTTTTCATCGCGCGGCGCAAAGATCCCGGATTCCAGCATAATGTCGGTGGAGAAGTGGCGCTCACGGGCCCAGTCCTGATAGTAGCCGAGGTCTGCCGGGGCGTAGCCGATGGTCCAGTTCCGCGCGGTGCCGGAGGTGAGGCCACGGGCTTTCAGATAGGCACGGGCCTCGGCGGCGAGGGGGCTTTTGAGAAGAAGCTGGTGGAACCACTGGGCGATCTCCCGGTGCAGCGCGAGCAACTTGACGCGGATGCCGGCGGCGGCTTCCTGCTCGGGGGTGCCGGCTTCCTCGATCAGGGTGATGCCGTATTTGGAGGCAAGTTTTCTCACCGTGTCCACGAAGGGCAGGCCTTCGTATTTCATGACGAAGCCGATGGCATTCCCGCCTTCCCCGCAGCCGAAACAATGATAGGTGCCGCGCGAGGGGGTGACGTGGAAGCTGGGGGATTTTTCGTTATGAAACGGGCAGTTGGCCTTGAAGCTGGTGCCGGCGCGCTTGAGGGGAAAGTAGGTGCTGATCACATCCACGATGTCACAGGCGGCGATGACCTGCTGGATCGAGACTTCAGCGATACGGCCCATGGGAGGGGTGGGGGTGGGGGTGGGGGTGGAGAAGGGAGGAGTTATTGGTTATGAGTTATTGGGCGTCAGTTGCTGGAAGCCTTCTGGCCATTGACATCTGACTGCTGAACACTGCCTTCTGGCTCCTTCTCCCTGTTTCTTCAAAGCGGGGTCCAGTCGAGGCGGGGGGCGTCGCTCCAGAGGTCTTCCAGGGCGTAGAGTTCGCGTTTTTCATTCAGGAAGATGTGGGCCACGACATCGCCGTAGTCGAGGAGCATCCATTGGCTTTCGGCCATGCCCTGGGAGGAGTGGGGTTTTTCGCTGCGCTCTTCGTGAATGCGCTCGGCGATTTCGTTCCGGATGGCGCGCAGGTGGGGCATGGAGGTGCCGCTGGCGATAACGATGAAGTCGGTGACCATGGAGATGCCGCGGACGTCGAGGATGACAATGTGCTCGGCTTTCTTCATGTCAGCAGCCTGGGCGACGGCACGAGCGAGGGCGGTGCCGGGGGTGTCCGGGCCCATGTCGCGGGGAGCGCGCGGGGCTTTGCCGGCGGGCGGCGGCAGGACGGCCGGGGGCAGGGAGGAAGCCGGGGGCAGGTCACTGGAGACAGGGGCGCGGCGGGTGGTTTTTTTCGCTGGGGTTTTGACAGCGGTCTTGGCAGGAGATTTCCGGGCGGTGGCGGATTTTTTGGCGGCGGTCTTCCGGGCGGGGGCGTCGGAAGCGGGAGCCGGAGCGGCTTTCTTTTTTACGGGCATGAGGACTGGGGAAAAAGGTTCGGGGGGTAGCCGGTAGCACAGGTTTGGAAGGTAAACCAGGAATTTCGCTCTCTGGATTCGCCTGCGGGGCAAGGGGGATGGGGTTCACGCTACTTTGTCATTTTGCCAAATAGAAAGGTGGCGCGGGCTTCCAGCCCGTGCGGCATCTGGCATTCCAGGCTGGAGTTTAACGTTGATTCAGCAGGCTGGAAGGCCGCTGGCCGCTCAGGCTGGAAGCCTGCGCCACAGGATGACACCTTTGCGTTAAGCATGCGGCTTGCCCTTTTCATCCGCTGGGGCTGCGCGATGATCCGCCTGATCATGCCTGCCGACTATCACCTGCATACCCCCCTCTGCCGTCATGCCACTGGATGGCCGGTGGACTACGCCCAGCGCGCCTTGGCCCTGGGCTTGCCGGAAATTGGATTTTCCGACCATAGCCCCATGCCGGCCCTGTTCGATGATTGGCGCATGCTGGATGAGGAGCTGCCCCGGTATTTTGCGGTGGTGGACGAAGCCCGCGCGGTCTGCCCGGGCTTGCCGATCCGGCTGGGCCTGGAAGTGGACTGGCTGGAAGGAGGGCAGTCGTGGATAGAGGCCCTCTCACAACGCGCCCCGTGGGACTACCTCATCGGCAGCGTGCATTATTTGGGCGACTGGAATTTTGATAATCCGGCAGAAACCGCCCGCTTCAGCAACTACGGCATCGGGGAAGCCTGGGACCGGTATTGGCATTTGTTTGCCCAGGCCGCCCGCTCGGGCTTTTTCGACATCATGGCCCATCCGGATTTGGTGAAAAAGTTCAAGCATCGTCCGCCAGGTGACCTTGCCCGCTACTACGAGCCCGCCGTGCAGGCCTGCCTGGACGCGGGGGTCGCGATTGAAATCAACACCGCCGGCCTGTTTAAACCGGTCGCCGAAATATATCCTGCCCCCGGATTTCTAAGGCTCGCCGCTGCCGCCGGGATTCCTCTCACGATCAATTCCGATGCCCATGCGCCCGAGGAAGTTGGGCGTGCTTTTCCTGAAGCGCTGGCGCTGGCTGCCGGTTGTGGCTTCACTCAACTGGCGCGGTTCCAGCAAAGGTATCGCACCCTGGTCCCGCTGGATTGATTTTGCGTTCCGCCACTACCGACGGCATCCTGCTCCTGGCGGGTGGGCCGCGCCTGCCTGCCTGCCTGCCTTGACTTCCTGGAACATGGCAGTTATGGCGGATCATGCGTTTTGTATCTCCGCTCCTCATGCTCGCGGTTACCATCGTGATCGTTGCCTGTGCCGGTCCCCGTGGACCGGGCCCCACTGCTTCCGGTCCGGTGGAACCCGCTATTTCGCCTCTGGAACTCCTGCGGCAGGAAGTCAACGTCATCCCCCGTCTCATCCCCAAAGGTAAATATGGCCGGCGCCTTTACCGGCCGATGAATCCGCGCTTTATCACCATTCATTCCACCCAAAACTACACCGGAGACGCCTTTGCCCATGCTAGAGCCCTGCAGGTCGGTGCCCTCCGCGCCCGTCAGCGTTCCGGCGGCAACCGCATCGGGTTCCTCGCCTGGCACTTCAGCGTTCAGGAAAACCTCGCAATCCAGCACATCCCCACCACCGAGCAGGGCGAGCATGCGGACTTCGATGGTCCCGGCAATAACTACTCCATCGGCATCGAAATGTGCGAGCACCGCGGCAACAGTCTGCCTGCCACCATCGAGCGCACTGCCAAGCTGACAGCCTATCTGATGTATTCCTTCCGCATCCCGCTCCGCAATGTGGTCCCTCACTACCATTGGCCACGGAAAGGGGCCAGTCCAGCCAACAAAAACTGCCCGCATTTTCTCCTCGAAAACGGCCGGCCAGGCCGCAAATGGAACTGGTTTCTCGGCCGGGTGCAGGCGAATTTCTCCCGCCTCCAGCAAGGCCCCGCTCCCCGGCTCTAGCCCTGTTTTCCATTCCCCGCTCATTTCCCAATCCCTAAATTTCTCAATCTCTAAATTTCCCAATTTTCCCATTTCCCCATGTCCCTCCCTCCTGCCATCCTCGTTACCGGCGGCGCTGGTTATATCGGTTCCCACACTGTCCGCCACCTTGCCTCCACCTCCCCGGACCAGCGTATCGTGGTGCTGGATTCCCTGGAATACGGCCACCGGGATGCGCTCGTTTCCAGCAATGTTGAACTGGTGACCGGCAATATGGCGGACCCTGCGGTGATCGCCTGTATTTTCAGCCGCTATCAAATCACTGCCGTGCTCCATTTTGCCGCCTATGCCATGGTCGGGGAATCCGTCAGCGAGCCCCTGAAATATTATTCCAACAACCTCGCGGCGCCCCTCGTCCTCCTCGAAGCCATGCGCCAGCACGGGACGAAGCACTTCATCTTTTCCTCCACCTGCGCCACCTTTGGGAATCCCCAATACGTCCCCATGGACGAACTGCATCCCCAGCAGCCGATCAATCCCTACGGCCAGAGCAAACTCATGCTGGAGCGGGTTCTCAAGGATTGCGACCATGCCTTTGGCATCCAGCACGTCATCCTCCGCTATTTCAACGCCAGCGGCTGCTCGGCGGATGGTGTCATTGGTGAGGACCACACCCCGGAAAGCCACCTCATCCCCCGCACCCTCATGGCCATCACCGGCGAGGCCGCCCAGGTCACTATTTTCGGCACCGACTATCCCACGCCGGATGGGACCTGCATCCGCGACTACATTCACGTCCAGGACCTCGCGGAGGCCCACCTCTGCGCCTTGAACTATCTGAAAAACGGCGGTGAATCCACTCATGTGAATCTGGGCACCGGCACCGGCGTCAGCGTGCGCGAGATCATCAATCTCGCCGAATCCGTCACTGGCAAAACGGTCCCGGTGGCCATTGGGCCCCGCCGCGAAGGCGACCCGCCGGAACTGGTCGGCAACCCTGCCAAAGCCAAAGCCGTGCTCGGCTGGGAAGCCCGCTACCGCGATCCCCGTGCCATGGTCGAGTCTGCCTGGGCCTGGCTAACCGGTCCCCGGAAAGGCCGCTACCCTGCCAACTGAGGGTCTCCCGGAACTAACTAACGGTCTGGGACAATTTTAGAATGGTTTTGAACTCGGCGGAGGTCACCGGCGTGATGCTGAGACGGTTGCCGCGGCGGAGGATCGCCATATCGGCGAGGGCTTCGGATTGGCGCAGGCGCTCCAGACGGACAGGGTGCTTCAAATCCTTTTCCCATGCCACCTCTACGAGGATCCAGATCGGTTTTTCCTCTGTGGCTTTGGGATCGAAATATTCGTCATCAGGGTTGAACTGGGTCGGATCAGGATACGGCCCGGAGGCGATGCGCATGACGCCGGCGATGCCGGGCTCCGGGCAACTGCTGTGATAGAAAAAGGCGAGATCGCCTACGCGCATCAGATCCCGCATGGCGTTGCGGGCCTGGTAGTTGCGCACCCCGGACCAGGGCTCGGTCTGCTGCGGACGGGCCTTGAGATCGGCGAAGGAAAAGACGTCGGGTTCGGATTTGAATAACCAATAGTTCATGGAAGGAAATGATTCAGGCGGCGGGTGGCAGGGGAGTTGGGGGCAAGGGCAGCCATTGCCTGCTGCGCCAGTGATACGCCTCCAGGGCGGCAAAGGTTTTTTTGTAGTCGTAGTGGCTGGGCTCCACCGTGGCGTAGCCGGGATAAAGATAGCGGCGGCCGGTCTGCTGGGCGTAGGCGATCTCGTGCAGGAAGGTGCAGATGCCCAGGCTGCGGGCGGAGGCCGCGGGTTCGAAGATGGCGTAAACGCTGGAACAGGCTTCCTGGCCGAGATCCAGGAAACTCACGGCCAGCAGTTCGCCGGTGGGGGCGGTGAGACGGATTTCCTGACAGGCGCAGGGCTGGGTGGCGGGATCAGCCCCGGGAAAGAACACGCGCAGGGAGTCCGGGATGTTGGATTTAAAGCGCTCCCGGTGGCGCAGGAAGATCGCCTCGCGGGCGGCATCCACCCGGGCGGGGCCGGTTTCCATGATCAGGTCGGCGTTCTTTTTGAGGATGCGGCGGTGTCGGGCAGTGAGGGTAAACTCCGCCACCACCATGCGCAGCGGCTGGATGCGGTGCCAGGATCCGTCCTCATTTAAAGACAGGCTGTAGCGGAAAAACTCTTCGCCAAAGTGCCGCCAGCCCAGGCTCCAGCGCCGGTCCATTTCCTGGGGGGAAGCGTGGGTCAGGATTTCCTGTTCAAAGATGACGGGGGGGAATTCCATGTCAGGGCCCCGGCGCCGGGCGGTGCAGCAGGGTGTAGGGCGTGCCATCATCATCCCGCACCGTGAGCAGATTTTCGGTAAACCCGGCCCGCGCGAGGCGCTGGAGCATTTCCGCTTTTTCAAGGCGTGCCGATGGCACCACGAGGTGAGTGGCAGCGGGAGTGACCTGCTTGATGGAAGCGATTTCGACGGTGTTTTTCCCCAGATAAAAAAGGAACGGCTGCGGTCCCGGCTGCAGGGCCATGAGATGCGGTTCCGGCCCGGTTTTCGCCAGGATCTGCCAGGCCGGCGGGCGGATGTCCTCATGCTGGCGCATGATCGGCATGAGGACGGAAGCTTTGAAAATCAGGGCCCACGCCGCCAGCAGGCCAGCCTCGGCAAAGGCACGGTCCGGCCAGCGCAGACGGGCGAAGCCGATCGCCAATAGCCAGAGCGGCAGGCTGCCACCCAGCATGACCGCCATGGCAGGGAGCATGGAAGCCGGGGCTTTCCAAAAGGGCAGGGTGACTCCCGCAAGGGTGAGGATGAGCAGAAGAACGCGGGTTAGTCCACTGGTCCAGCGGGCGACCGCGGGTTCCTCCATATTGTCAGGCTGGCGGTCCTGCCACCAGCGGATCATCATCACCACCAGCACGGAAGCAGGGGCGAGCAGGGGCAATTGAAACCGGGCGTGAGCCTCCGGCAGCAGGGCGTAGGCGAGACCGGAACCCAGCGAGCCCCAGCCCAGTCCAAGGAGCAGGGCGCGGTCTTTCAAGGACAAGTCAGGCCACCAGTCGCGCCGGGCCTGCCGCCACAGCAGGATGGGCACAAGCACCCACGGCAAAAACAACACCAGGGTTTCCACCGGTCCCAGGGCATACGTTTTCCATTGGATAACAGAAGGGTCGAGGCGCTTCAGAATCTGGTTCATCCACACCGTGGACTGGGAGGCGGCTCCGGGGTCTGCCGGCAGGGCCGCGAGGTGGGCCTTGGCTGCCCGGGCCCAGAGGAAGGCCGGCAGCAGACTCAGAAAAAGCCCCACAAAATGCGCTGGATGCCAGAGTTCCCGGCGCTGTCCATTTTTCCAGAGCAGGATCACGGCGATGGCATAGAAAAACGGCAGGAAAATGGGACCTTTGGCGAGGCAGGCCAGCCCAAACCAAAGCCCCGCCCAAATCCAGCGGGTCCATGGGGATCCGCCACGATACCAGCCCGCCAGCCAGCCCAGCATGCCGATCCCTGACAAACTGAAAAAGACAGCCTCGATTTCAATCAGGCGGCCCTTTTCAATGCTGCCGACGGTGGTCAGCAGCACCAGCGGCAGCCACCAGGCCCCGGTTGGTCCGGCCATCCGTCCCCCGGCCCAGACGGCGGTCCACGCCAACAGCAACACGGACAGGGCGGACGGCAAGCGGGCGGCGAACTCGCTTTCGCCCCCCAGCGCCTTGAAGGAGGCCGCGATGGACCAATTGATCAGCGGGGGCTTGCGGTGATAGGGCCGGCCTTCGGACCAAGGCAGGATGTAATCCCCGGTGCGCATCATTTCCCGCGCCGGCAGTATGCGCCGGCCTTCCTCCCCTTTCAGCTCCATGCCTCCCAGGCCAGGCAAATAGATTGCGGCCCAGACGAGGGTAACGGTGAGAAGCAGCAGCAGGCGGCGCATAGGCGGGAAGTGGAGGCGGGAGAGTGGTCAAAGGCAAGGCCCTTTGCTCCGCCCACCGGGACAGGGATTTTGGAAAAGAGAAAGGGGGCATCCGCGGTAGGATGCCCCCCTGGATTTATTGGGGAAATTTCAGCTAGGACCCGGAGCCTTCCTCGGACTTCTTCATCAGTTCATCCCACTTTGCCTTGATGGTTTCGAGGATGGGTTTGAATTTGGCTTGGACTTCCGGCCCGAGTGTTTTCATGGTTTCGGAAGCTTTGGCTTCCATCTCGTCCCACTTCGCTTTTAGCGCGGTGGCTTTTTCGCCACTCATGCCGTCATTGACCGCTGTTTTGGCTTCGTTGAACAGGCCCATAAAACCTTCGAGCAAGCCATCGGCCTCGGGGATGCCCAGCTTGGCTTTGCTCCAGTCCACGGCAGAGTCTGCCATTTCCTTGCCTTTGTGCAGGGCTCCGGCTCCGGCATTTTTGGCGGATTCCAGGACATCGGTCGCTTTGGCCTTCAATCCAGGAAGGGCCTCCTTCATTTTTTGAGTGGAGGATTTTGCTTTTTCGGCAGCAGCGGCAGCGGCAGCTTCAGCCGCTTCGGCGGCTGCTTTCGCCTTGGTTTCGGCTTCAGCAGCGGCTTCTTTGGCCTTGTCACAGGAGGTGAATGCCATGGCCGCAGCCACAGCGAGGATCGTGAGAGGGGATGTTTTCATAGGGCTCAATTGCAAATGGCCTGAACGGCACAGCGGAGGCACCATCCGGTGGTTTTCCCCGGTGGTCAACGGATCATGGAATCCCGGGTTGTGCTACCCCATGCGCCGGTGGACGGGAACCGATCCCGTGCCTCGTTTCAACACCCGATTTTTCATCTCATGCCCATCCATCCGACTTCCCCACGAGCGCTCTACATTATGATCGGAGGCTTCCTCGGGGCAGGTAAAACCACCGCCGTGGCCCGCCTCGCCCGTCACCTCACCGGGCAGGGACTGCGGGTTGGCCTGATCACCAATGACCAGGGCCAGGGCTTGGTGGATACCGCGATGCTGCGCTCCCTGGGCTTTGCCACGGAGGAAATCCCCGGCGGCTGTTTCTGCTGCCGCTTCAATTCCCTGACGGAAGCCGCCGCCAGCCTGACCGAAAGCACCCGGCCCGATGTCATCATCGCCGAGCCCGTCGGCAGTTGCACCGACCTCGTGGCCACCGTCACCTATCCCCTGCGGCGCATCTACGGGAATTCCTACAAAATCGCCCCCCTCACCGTTTTGGTGGACCCCATCCGCGCCCAACGGGTGATGGGCCTGGCGGAAGGCGGCTCCTTTTCCAGCAAGGTCATTTACATCTACCGGAAGCAATTGGAAGAGGCGGATATCATCGTGATCGGGAAATGCGAACTGCTCTCCAGCCCTGAAACAGAAGCCCTCCGCCTTGCCATGCAGGCCGCCTTTCCCAAGGCAGAGATCATAGCCCTCTCCGTCCGTGAGGAGCAGAATCTGGAGCCCTGGTTCGACCTGATTTCCCGGACCGAGCAGCTACCCCGCGCGGCCATGGCCATCGACTACGACGAATACGCTGAGGGCGAGGCCCTGCTGGGCTGGTTCAATGCCACCGTCAGCGTGGAAGCTACCGCAGAGTTCGACTCCGGAGCCATGCTCCAGGGGCTTTGCCTGGCCGTCCAGCGACGTCTGGCAGCCCTGCCAGCGGAAGTCGCTCATCTCAAGATGACCTACAGTCCTGACGAATCCGTCGGTGGGGAAGTCGCCGTCGTCAACCTGGTAGGGAATAGCTTCATTCCGGAATTGGGGATCACCCTGGATGAACCCTCGGCCCGCGGCCAGCTCATCATCAATCTGCGCGCGGAAGCCGATCCCGCCCTCCTCGCCACCGCCGTGGCCCAGGCCATCGCGGAAACCACCAGCGGCCATCCTGGCCTGCAGTTGAACACCGGGCACACCGAGCACTTCCGCCCCGGCCGGCCGGAGCCCACCCACCGGGATCGTTGACTTCCTGAGCTTCAGGGGCCCGCCCTTGCCTCAAGGGAGGCGGCCCGTGCGGGAAAGATGGCTCACCGTGGACAAAAATGTTCCCTGTGTTACCATCGTCCCATGAGAGAAGGACCCCCCAGCCCACCCTGTCAGGAACAGCATTTAACCCCCCGATCCCCTGTTGGAGACCCCTGCGGCCATGGAAAAAGAATGCCAGGCCGGAACCCGTTGTTCCGTCTCCCTTTTCTTCTCTTACCACTCTCCTTGGTTCTTTTGGATGCAGCTCCCGCCACTGTCATCGGGTGGGCCGGGGATTTTTCCGGGAGCTGGACTGATGGCACCAACGGCAGTGATACCAACTGGAGCACGGATGGCTTCCCCCAGCCCGGAGATGCCGTGGTGGTTCCGGCCATCTTTGATTTATTCTCCGAAGCAGTGCTGGACACCAATGCCGGACCGTTCAGCAGCCTAACCGTGAGCGGTGTTCCGGAATTTTTCCTGAATCCCAAGGTCGCTCTGCGGGACGGTGCGGTCCTGACCATTCAAGGCCCGGTCACCCTCGGAGCCAACCCGGAACACGCCGGGGATCTCTCCACTGATCCAGGGCCCCTAGTTCTGCTTTGGTGAATTTGTATCAATTTGCTTGCTGGCTGCCAAAACCCTGCCATGGTTGAATACAAGGTTGGTTGCTGTCCCGGAGGCGCGGTGGTCGCGCGGCAAAGGACAAACCAGCCTTCTAAAAATGACCCTGCGTCCCGC
>CAMDJM010000121.1 GCA_945900785.1 Akkermansia muciniphila | reverse complement strand
AAACCGCTGCCAAAAAGGAAAAACCCGCCGCCGGGAACAACAACGTCTGGGCCTGTGTCGGCACCGACGACTTGGCCGTGAAAGACGCGGCCAACGCTCTCTGCCGCAAGCTCATCTCCCCGGAAGACGCCGAATTCGGACTCGAAATTGTGGACGGCTCCGCAGACAATTCCGAGCACGCCGACCGCATCGTCCGCAACACCCTCGAAGCCCTCCAGACCCTCCCTTTCTTCGGCGGGGAAAAAGTCGTCTGGCTCAAAGGCGTCAACTTCCTCGCCGACAATATCACGGGCCGCTCCGAAACCACCCAGAGCGCCCTCGCCACCCTTATGGCATTCATGGAAGCCGGGGTCCCGCCTGACGTGAAATTCATCCTCAGCGCCTCCGAGGTGGACAAGCGCCGCTCTTTTTTCCTCAACCTCAAAAAGGTCGCCCAGCTCGAAGTCTTCGACCTCATCGACACCTCCCGCTCCGGCTGGGAGGAAGCCGTGGCCGACCTCGTGGAAAACCTCGCCCGCGAACTCGACCTTACCTTCGAGGACGAGGCCCTCGCCCACTTCATCAACCTCGCCGGCGAGGGCTCCCGCCAGATCCGCAACGAACTCGAAAAACTGGACCTCTACCTCGGCGACTCCCGCCACGCCACCCTTGATGACGTCCGCGCCATCGTCTCCCAGACCAAGGCTGGCGTCGTCTTCGAGCTGGGCAATGCCCTCGGCAAACGCCACCTTGCCGACTGCCTCTACCTCGTGGACGAACTCATCGCCCAGAAGGAAAACGCCGTTGGCATTCTCCTCGCCGCCATCGTGCCCAAGGTTCGCAATCTCTATCAGGCTAAATCCCTCGAAGAACGCTGCCGCCCGCCGCTGGGCTCCTACCCCGCCTACAGCGCCGCCATCGCCAAGCTCCCGGAAAAAGAACGCGCCCACCTCCCCATGAAAAAGGACGGCACCGGCCTCAACGTTTTCCCCCTCTACCTCGCCGCCCGCGAAGCCCAGAACTTCACCAGCGCCGAACTCCGCAACGCCCTCGACGAATGCCTCAAAGCCAACCGCCGCCTCGTCACCAGCAGCCTCGACCCCGTTATCGTCCTCAACCAGCTCCTCATCCGCATCCTCACCAGCCGGAACTGAAGGCCCCATTTTTCCAGGACCTATCCGTCCCATCCGCCGTATCCATCCTATCCGCCATCCTCTGCCCTCTTCTGACCGCTGACCGCTGCCCTCCGAGATTTGAACTCTCAACTCTCAACCCAAAACTCTCAACTCCTCCCCATGATCCTTCAACTCGGCTCCCGCATCGCCAGCACCGTCGATCCCCGACTCCTCGCCACCATGGCTTGGAACTTCGGCTTCAAAGGAGCCCGCTCCGTTCTCCTCTTTAAAAAGCGCCTCAAAGACGGCATCGTCTTCCCTCCTTTTCTCTACCTCAGCATCATCAATAGCTGCAACCTCCGCTGCCAGGGCTGTTGGGTGGACGTGGACTCCCCGCGCAATATGATCGAACTCGACGAGCTGAACCGCCTCGTCAACGACGCCCGGGAGCACGGCAATAGCTTCTTCGGCATTCTCGGCGGCGAGCCCCTCCTCCACCCCGGCCTCTTCGACTTCCTCGCCCAGCATCCTGACTGTTATTTCCAGCTCTTCACCAATGGGCAGATGATCACCGAAAAGGCCGCCAAAAAGCTCCGGCAGCTTGGCAACGTCACCCCCCTCGTCAGCATCGAAGGCACCGGCGAAGTCAGCGACCTCCGGCGCGGCAGCAGGGACGTCCTCACCAAAACCCTGCGCGGCCTGCGGAACTGCCTCGACCAGAAACTCCTCACCGGCGTCGCCACCAGCCTTTGCCAAACCAATATCGATGACCTCCTCACCGAAAAATGGCTTCACCGTCTTATCGACTGGGGCGTTCACTACACCTGGTATCACACCTACCGCCCCGTCGGCCCCAAGATCAACTCCGCCCTCGCCCTCCGCCCGGATCAGCTCATCAAAGTCCGGAAATTCGTCGTCGAACAACGCGCCAAAACCCCCATCGCCCTCATTGACGCCTACTACGACGACCAAGGCCAGGCCCTTTGTCCCATGGCCACCGGCATCAGCCACCACATCAGCCCCCGCGGCTACGTCGAGCCCTGTCCCATCATTCAATTCGCCAAGGAAAACATCCACGACTCCCGCGGCATCTACGACGTCCTCACCAGTTCTCCCTTCCTCAAGGACTTCCGCGAAGTCAGCGCCCGGCACACCCGCGGCTGCATCGTCCTTGAGCGCCCCGACCTCGTCAAAGCCCTCGCCGAAAAACACGGTGCCCAGGACACCACCATCCGCCGCACCGCCATCGCCGAACTCGACAGCATGACCCCCCGCCTCAGCCAGCACGTCCCCGGCGAAGAAATCCCCGAAAAACACTGGATGTATCGCCTCGCCAAAAAATACTTCTTCAACGACTTCGGCGTCTACCAAAAACCCGCCTGACCGCTGGGATCCGGTGGGTGTGCTGGCCGGAGCCGATCCCGGTTGGTTGATGCTGATACCATTGAGGCTCATCATCCCCACTCCCTTGCGAAGGGGAAGTGTTGTGGAGTGTTCCCGGAGGGAATCACCGCCATGGCCGCTGGTGGCTTTTTTGAAAAAAAAGTATCCCCCTTGCAAATGCCTCCATCCTGCCGAAAAATCCCCCCCTTATGCCACGGCATCATCCAAGGAGGGGTGGTCGAGCGGTTTATGGCTGCAGTCTTGAAAACTGCCGTAGGGCAACCTACCGTGGGTTCGAATCCCACCCCCTCCGCCATTTTGGCAACTCGTTTAAAATCAGTGGATTAGGAACGAATCGCAGCGGTTAAGAGTGACGAAGTCACGCGGGAATGGACCTCGACGCGCCCGGGCGAAACCTCATAGCGGTCGATCAGCACGCGCGCGGGTTTTTGTTGCGTGGCGAGGGGGAACTTGGGCTAGATTATTTCGATCAGTTCGTCGGCCGAGAAGTGAGGCGGATCCCCGTTTGATTCTATGATCAGCTTCTTCCCTTTGGCTTGGGCCTGGATTTTTTTGAGCTGGGACTGAAGCATGCGCCTCTTGGTATCCAGCGGCTTCAGCAGACTGGAAAAGTCATCCGGTTTCATTTTGCCATCCAAAACGGATTGCTGGGCAGCGGTGACTTGCTTTTCCAAAGCCTTCATCTCCAATTCCAAATTACGGGCTTCCCGGCTCAGGTCGTCTGAGGGGAGCTGAGCGGCGAGCAGTCCCGCCAGCGCCTCGGCGTGTTTTCCGGCGAGAGCATGCAGGTCCTTGAGTAAATTTGCTCCAGGTCCGTGATGGCAATTTTGATGGAACAGGAAGTGCAGGCAAATTTTTCCAGTTCGGAGGGGATTTGCATGGGTGAACCACAAACGCAATCCGGGTGATGTTTTGCTCACGCACATCAACGAAAAGCACGTGGGTTGAAAGCAATGCATTTGCTAATGGAAACAAACAGCTCTGCCCAAGCCGCACAATAATTATTTCCCGTCTCCTGGATGGTCATGGCTGGATCGATGGATCTGCTTAAGCCAACGTCAAACCATGGGGAACCATCGGCAGAAAATCAACGCGATTACTCGTTGCCAGCTCTGCTTGGCAGCGAATGGCCACCGCAGCGATACAACAGTCCTGGTAACTCTTTGAACGGCGGCCCGTGGCGTTAAAGAGGAACGCTGCTTTCTCCGCGTCATCACGTTCCAAAGCATTAGCGGTAGGTAACAGTTGGCGGGCGAGCACCTCAGCGGAGGCTGACAATGGCCCACAGAGAAATTCTCCCCACGCCATGGCGCTGATCTGAAAGGGTTGACCCGCACTCAACCAGCCGACTAGCTGCGTTTCCTGGACACTGCCAACCACCAGTGCATCAATGAGGAAATTTGTATCCAAATGAATCATCGGACTCTTGAGCTGACAATGAAAGACTACCGCCGGGCATCTGTCACCGCGTTTTTCCATTGATCGGCTCCCGCCTCAGTCAGCGCTAGCTCCGCCTGCAACTGACGAAACACCCGAAGAGCTTCGGGTTCCGCTTTGACCTGCTGAGTGTTCTTGAGCCGCCCTTGCAACCACACCAGCAACGACCACTGATCTTGCGCAGGAAGATCAGCCACAGCAGTTTCGATTTGGACAAGCGTGCTCATGATGAATGAAATAATGCATCACCCCGACCTGATCGTCAACCGGAGCGGATTTGAGAGGTGAGTTGGCCGGTGAATTAATTTGGGCACCGCCTCACGCCTCCCTCAACTTGGGCTTCGGCGGGGAAGCTGGGGAAGAAGTCGCTCCGGCTGAGCTCGTTCAATGCTGCGGTGTGGATTTTTCAACCACCGCAACCAAAGGGGGGTGAAGCTTTATCAGGCGGCGTCAATAGTCGGACCGCAGGAGCACGGTGGTGAGGGAACGGTCGTGTTCGGTGATGATGTAAAACTTCGTCCCATTCAGGTCGTGCAATGAACGTCCATGGCTAGGATTCCTCCTCTCCATGGGTGGCTGGTTCGCCGTCCGCCGCCGCTCTGCCGAGGATGAAATCGGCCGCACGGGACGCCTGACTGGCCGCCTTTGCCGAGGAAGTTCGTGTGGGCAATCCCGCCTGCACTCCGCAAAGACCGTCTCCGAAGACGCCTGGCAGCACGACCGCATCGAACTTCTCCCCCTGAATCCAGACTACGCCCCACTCATCGCCGGCCCCCATGAAGGTCCAGAAATGGCGGTGGTCGGCGAATGGGTGGCCTCGATTGAGTGAATCCTGATCCGGGAGATCCAGGAAATTCACTATCTCAAATGACGGTCCATTGATTTTTGGCAATTGATCTGAATCATTGAACTCCGCTACTCCGCGTGCGTTTCCTGCAAAGAAAAGCGCCGAGGCAAGGTCGCATGCGCGGGGGTGGACAGCAACTGTTAGATTTTCAACACCCCGGTTCCCTTGATGAGCTTCGGCGAGTTTTTCGCATCGTAGGTTCCGGCCGCCTGTTCTCTGCCATCGATGATCAGTTTGCCGGCGCGCAGTTCACCTTTGAAGTTCAGCTCGAGCATCGCACCGGGGGAGATCTCGATAGCGGTTTTTTCTCCGAGGCTTTTCGCGGAGCTGAGTGCGAGAGTGCCCTCCACGACCCGGGTCGCACCACTGAATGTGTTGGATCCGGAAAGCGCCCAGGTGCCCTTGCCTGATTTGATGACGGCTGTTTTCGCCTTGCCCTCGCCGTCGTGGGGGTCGCGGATGGCTCCGGCGATTTCGCCCGTGCCTGCGGTGTCGCCCTTCAGTGCGATGGTCTTGCCGGCCCCGTAACCGGAAATCACGATATCGCTGGTGAACTGCAGCAAACCGGTGCCGGATTGCTCGACGGTCACGGTGGCATTCTTGCCCGCGAAATTCAGCACCCGGTTGGTGTTTTCCCCGCTGCCCGTGTAAATCAGCACGCACCCGCCATCCTTGCCTTCTTCACCGATGACAATCTCGCCGGCTTCGATGTCCTGCGGCGCACCGAGACTGCTGCTGGCCTTGCCGCCAGTGTAACTATTGAAAGAGGCAATGCTCAATCCCCCGCCCTCCAAAACCGTGCGACCGGTGTAGGTATTGTTGCCCGCGAGTTTCATCACCCCTGCCCCGCATTTTTTAACCAGAAACGATCCGCCGCCCGGACCTTTGGAATCCGCGATGCTGGCGGATACAACGACCGGGGCGCTGGCGTTGGCGGTATCGAGTGCCAGAAACGAACCGCCCATCAGACCGCTGTCCTGAACCTTGGTCGTCAACCCGGTGAGCAATACGCCCAGTTGTTCGCCACTGAACCCGCCCGGACCGCCGACGCTGAGTTGCAATGTCGCCGCCTTGCGGATGGTGATGTTTTCCGGCGTCCATTTCGCGGCATCGCCGTTGTAGAGACCCGCCGCTTTTGTCACCATCAGCGTGCCCGGAAAAACGATGGTCGGACCGCTGTAGGAATTCGCGCCATCCAAGGTCAGAATGCCCCCAGGCACCATGTTGAGATAAGTCCCGTTGGTGCCGTGCATGATCAAACCGCCCGCCCCGCTGATTGCTCCCGATATCACGCAGTTGGCGATGAAATGGGCGGTGCCGTTCAGGGTGACCGGGCCGCTCGTGCTGCAATCAAAGAGCATGCCGTTGTTGACCACCAGCGCATTGGCCAGAATGCCTTCCGAGGACAAGGAGCCGAAATTGTCCAGCGTCACCACGCCGGTGCCAAGGCCGTCCGCTTTCCTCACATTGATTTTGCCGCCGCTGATTAGTGTGCCGCCGCTGTAGGTATTGCTGTTGTTGAGTTGCAGGATTCCATAATGCACATCGTGGAAATTGATGCCGGCGACATTCGAATCACCGGAACTGTTGAGAATCAGCGCATGCGGTCCGGAGATGATGCCGTTGAAACTCAAAAAGCAGTTGGGATCCCTGTCCACAGCGGTCATCACCGTGAGATCGTCCTGAAGAGCCAACGGCATGTCGATATCCACCCGTGAGCATTTGCCCGGCCGGATCGCCGGCGTTATGCTGCTGCCAAAACCCTTGGCAAAGGTCAAGCTATTGCCGCTGAGGGCCAAACCACCGCTGCGGTCGCTGAACACCAGTTGGTTCAACAGAAAACCTTCTTTCAAGTCGTTCCTGACCTTGCCGGGCCCGCCTTGGTCGAAACTCATCACGTAGTCCGACTGGCCATTCATTTCCGGTGCCGCACCGCCCGACCACCGTGTCGCGTCGATCCATGTGCCGTCCCCGGCTTTGCCCCAGGTGAACGTGTTCGGTTTGTCACTCTTGAGCACCGCCACGGTCACCGACTGCGTGGACTTGTCCTGCGCAGTGATGGTGTAGGTCTGCGGCTTGGTGAAATCGCGGACCGTTCCCGGGGCGGGAAGAGAAATGGCGAATGGCGACAACGTGAACGTCGGGGCCAGTGCCGTCACATCAGTGGCCTTCGGCACGATCACCACGATGCGGTTCCCCGAAAGGGCGGTCGTCAGCGAACCGGGCACCGTGAAGCCCGCCATGGCGGCGGCCTTGCTGACGGCGGATCGCAACACCGTCACCGGATAACTTTTCTTGCTGCCGTCATGACCGGTGACGACGTATTCCTGCGCTTGGGTAAAATCGCGGCTGACACCCGGGGCCGGAGCGACGGTGGCGCCGTCCGACACCTTGATGTTCGGGGCAAGCGCCGTCACATCGGTGTCATGGGCAACTGTGAAGGTGATTCCGGTTCGGGAAGCATTCACCGGCGGCAGACCGGGAATGGAGAATTCCTTGATGTTGTTTTCGGCAGGCGCAACATAGGGTTTGTCATCCTTGAGCGGTAGAAACGGCGGCGCATCCTTGACCCGGTCGGCCGTGCGCGGCAGCTTGGCGGCCTTGACCGGATCGATGAACTGGGTCAAATCGCGCATGGCGACGCACTGGTAGTTGTTGTCCTTCAGATACTGCATCATCGCCTTGAAGGTCGCTGGTTCCAAGCTCACCGGCGGATGCTCCATGTCGGGCACGCCGTGAAAACAAAAACAAACGACCCGCCCGTTACAGGCCTGCTGCGCCTGCCTGATGAAATTTTCAACCGGAACACCGTCATGAACTGTAAACGAGGGAACATCAAACGGATGGTCCACCGTCGGACGATACGCACGCTCGTGTCCGCCGCGTCCGAAGGTATATCCATGCGCGGAAAGCTTCGGGCAGTCGTCCCAGTTCACCGCATAAATCGGCCAGCACACTGTGGTCATCCGCGGTCCACCGTGTGCCAGCACCTGATCTTCCATGGCCATGATCGGTCCGTAGCCCGAAGCATGCCCCAGGGTGTGGTTGCCGATTTCGAGACCATCCGCGTCCATCTCATTCATCTGGCGATACGTCAGATACCAGTCCTTGCGGGTTTTGAAGGAATCGAAATCGCAGACGTAGATTGTGCCGCCGAAGCCCATTTGTTTGAGCACCGGGGCCACCACCGTGTAGTGGCTGGCCGGCGCGTCGTCGAAGGTGAGCACGATCAATTTGTCGGGAATCGGCTTGAGCAGCACGCCGTCCGGATCGGGGTCCACCGCCGTTTGTGCGCCAACCATGGCCGGCAGAGCGAGAGCGGCGAGGATACTGGGGATAGTTTTCAACACGTGCTTTTTCTGTTAAGGATGATGGTTTTCCGGATACGGGAGTGCTGTTCTGGCAGTCCTCCTGCTTGTCGGCAAACGGGTCGTCGTCCTTAGGTTCTTTTTTCCATCGATACAATTCGGTTTTCAATTTGGAAACGGTTTCCGCCCGCGCGGGGCCGGAGTAGAGATGGTGCCTTTCGCCGGGATCCGCCACCAGATCAGACCCCCTCTCTCCCTGTTCCCCGTCCCGCCGATGACGCGATCTATGTCGTCCACGGCGACGCCTTGACCGTCACCTTTTGCGACCAGCGCCGGGAACTGCTGCCGGTGGGGAACTTCCTGGAACGTCTCACCGCATCCTCTCCCCGCCCCAGGTGTAGCGATGGCCGGGAATGAGTGGGTTATTTGAAATCATGACGCCGGAGCCAGCCCCGGCTGCATGGCGATTCCCTGCCCGGTGTCGTGGAAGGCATGGGAAATCGCGACTCCCAGCAAACACCACTGACCCATTTAACCCTTTCCTTTACCATCAGACGATTCTAATCGCTCAACGTCGGAACCAGGCCGCTAAAAGAAGGCCCTCCACTTGAAAATCTGCATAAGCCGCTAGAATCCCACAGTTTCACTAGCTTAAATCTCATTCAATCTTCCCATGAGTCCATTCGAGTCACCCTTCCTCGCCGTTCCGGCGGGCGAGTGGCTTTGCTCGAATGACTTGGCTTTTGCGGTCTTTGATGGTTTTCCAGTCTCTTCCGGACACGTTCTGGTCACCACCCGCCGCATCGTCGAAACATGGTTCGACGCGACAGATGGGGAACAAGCCGCGCTGATGGCGTTGGTGAAGGAGTCCAAGCGCCTGCTCGACATCCAGCTTTCCCCGAAACCTGACGGTTACAATGTCGGTTTCAACTCGGGCGGTGCAGCCGGCCAAACCGTTCCGCATGTTCACATCCATGTGATTCCCCGTTACCTGGGCGATATGGCAGACCCCCGCGGCGGGGTCCGCCATGTCATCCCGGACAAGGGAAATTATTTGGCCAGCAAGCCATCGGCATCTGGTGACCGTCATTCCCTGAGGCTTTCGACGGGGCAGCCACACTCGCCACTATGGAAGAGCATCGGTCAGCGCGTTTCCTCCGCCGTCGAGGTGGATCTCCTCGCATCGTTCATCCAGCCGTCCAGCCTTGATCTCATCCAACTATCTATTTTCTCCGCACTACGGACTGGTGCGAGAATCCGTATCCTTGTCGGTGATTACTTTTACATTACATCGGCAGAAGCGCTAAGGCGCCTGGTAGGCTGGATGGCGTTGACCAATGAAACCATCGCAGAGTGCTCTTTCGAAGTCCGACTGGCGGAGATCTCAAAACTCCCTTCCACTATCTGGGCCTCAAAGACGAGGTGGACTTCGAGCAGATCCCGTGGCGCAACGGCCGCTTCGATCCCGCAGCGCTGGAGGAGAAACTCGAAAATAGCAGGAGGATGGAGCGCCTGTGGACGGCATGGCAAGCCGATCCTGCCGCCCTCACGCTCGTCTTCTGCTGCTCCCGCCGCCACGCGCTTTACACCCGCGACTGGCTCCGCCGCCGCAAGGTCCGTGCCGCCGCCGTGTTTTCCGGCTCCGGAGGCGATCCGCGCAGCGGCAGCCTATCCGATTTTATCGACGGCAACCTTCAGGCCCTCTGCGTAGTCGATCTATTCAACGAAGGCCTCGACGTGCCGGATGTGGACCGCGTGGTCATGCTGCGCCCCACCGAATCCAAAGTCATCTTCCTCCAGCAACTCGGCCGTGGCCTCCGCGCCGCTGATCACAAGCTGCGACTTAAGGTCATCGACTTCGTCGGCAATCACCGCGTGTTCGCCAGCCGCCTCACCCACCTTCTCTCGCTAGGGAACCAGTCCGCGAATTGGACGGACCTGAAGAAATTCCTCAATGGCGGCACTCCAGATCTCCCCGATGGCTGCTTGCTTGATCTCGAAGTCGAGGCCAAGGAACTGATGCTGAAATTCATACCCAACACGGGTTCGGCAGTGGTGGAGGCTTACCGCAGCATGCGCGATGAACTGGAGCGCCGACCCTCGCCCAGCGAGTTGTTTCACCATGGCTACCTGCCCCGCACCCTTGCCGCCCGTTTCGGATCATGGTTCGGCTTCATTTCTGAACAGGACGATCTCACCGCTGAGGAGCGGATGGTCTTCACCTCCTTCGAGTCATGGCTCGCCATGCTGGAGGGCACCAATCTGAACAAATCCTACAAGATGGCCGTCCTGCGGGTGCTGCTGGATCACGATGCCCTGTGGGATGGCATGGAGATCGAAAAACTCGCCGCCGCCTGCCGCAGCTTCCTCCTTTCCCACCCGACGCTCCGTCACGACCTACCGCCCACCCAGCAGTTTCCCGATCCCGCCAAGGCCCCGATCCAACAATGGGCCGCATGGTGGCTGGAATGGCCGCTGTCCCGCTGGATGGATGAGCAGGCCGGGCGGCAGTGGTTCAAGCGTGAGGACGACCGTTTCCTTGCCGCCTTCCCGTGCCCGCAAAATCTCCGGCCTGACTTCGAATCGATGACCGCCGAGCTGGTGGACTACCGTCTCGCCCATTACCTGAAGACCCGCATCGAACCATCCGCTGAACTCAGCGCAGGCCGCTTCGTCGCCAAGGTCAGCCATTCCGGCGGCAAGCCCATCCTGCGGCTCCCCACTGTCGAGGAACTGCCCGGCCGCCCCATCGGCCCGATAACCGCCACGCTTCCCGACGGCAGCCAGTGGGTCTTCAAGTTCGTCAAGATCGCCTGCAACGTCGCCTCTCCGCCAGGAAGCGGGGAGAACCAGATCCTCCCGCTCCTCCGCAGCTGGTTCGGCGAAAACGCCGGGGCTCCCGGCACCAACTATCAGGTCGCCTTCACCAAGACCGAAACCGGCTGGGCCGTCGCACCCGTCGCCGTCGCCACCCCCTTGCGGGTCGTGGAGGCCCGCCCCCACACCGGGGAAAGCGACGAACCCGGAACCCACGACCTCCCCGGCTTCGTCGAGGCTCCCGCTGCCAAGGAAAAATTCACCCGCCTCGTCCCCATTTACAGCCTCGAAGCCGCCGCCGGTCTGTGGGGACCGGAGACCGCCCCCGAGGAAATCGGCTGGGCCGAGGCCGCAGGAACCGCCATCAAGCCCGGCATGTTCATCGCCCGCGTCCGCGGCCACTCCATGGAGCCGAGAATCAAGGACGGCTCCTGGAATCTCTTCCGCTCCTGCCCGCAAGGCTCCCGTGAGGGCCGCATCGTCCTCGTCCAGTTCAACTCCATGGGCGACCCGGAAAACTGCGGGCGCTTCACCGTGAAAAAATACCACTCCGCGAAGACCGTCTTCGCAGACGCCTGGCAGCACAACCGCATCGAACTCCTGCCCCTGAACCCGGACTACGACCCAATCATAGTAGGGGCCCATGAGGGACCAGAGATGGTCATGGTCGGGGAATGGGTGGCTTCTATCGGCTGAACAATTAACCGAAACAAACAGCTTCCCGGCATTCTGTTTCCTTGGGCGCTTTGGGCTTTCCTGGTCAAAGCTAACGGATATTCCATCAATCAAATTAGGCACTGGACAGAACACACTTTTCCGCTCTCCGGCGCAAAGAAACGCGGCTCCCGGGGAAAATCCGTCCAATCGTCAGGCGGTGGCGGAATTGCTTTTGGATTGAGCCTTTCTGCTACGCCACGGCGAAAACAGCTCCCGTCATGGTCTCTAGCAGCCTGTCGGACTTAGTCCTAAAACCTTAAAAACCTGGGTATTCAGATTTCGCGGCCGTTTGAAGTCCCTGTTTGCTGGAAAACCTGGCTCTTATAGCAAAGAATTCCTGGCCCGGGGCCGCACTCTGCGCCAAAGTCTTAT
>CAMDJM010000120.1 GCA_945900785.1 Akkermansia muciniphila | reverse complement strand
CAACGCCATGCCGATGATGGCGATGGTGAGGATGTTACCGAAGGCACCGGGGTTACGGCCGACGGCTTGTGCGGCGGCAAAGCCGGTCAGACCAATGCCGAGACCTGCACCAGCACCGGCGACTCCGAGGGTGAAGGAGCCATTCAGGTTGGTGCTGAGGGCGAGTTTATTAGCTGCTTCGGCAACTTCAGGAGCGGCAGCTTGGAGCATGGAGGCGATTTCCATCATCATAGTGTTATTTCTTTCTTTATGCGTTTGGTGTTACATGCCGCCGCCCACAGTCAGGCCATGGTCACGGGTGGCAAATTGGTCGTAAAATCAGTGGGCTTCGGCGTGGGGTTCGTCTCCGTGACCTTCTTCGTGGGTGGTGGAGAGTTTGATGAACACGGCACAGAGCAGGGCGAAAACCATCCCTTGGAGGACGCCGACGAGGATTTCGAGGAAGTAGAAAGGCAGCGGGATCAGCACGCTGGCGAGGAAATCGATGAGCGCATTTCCGGAGTGGACGAGGGATCCCATGGTGTGGAGAAGATTTTCACCGGCGAAGACGTTTCCGTAGAGCCGCAGGGAGAGCGTCATGGGACGGAAGAGGATGGAGATGACTTCGATGAGCCCGACCATACCAAAGATAACAATGAGAGGGTATTTCATGAAGCCCTTGACGTCGCCTTTGGGGCCAAAGATGTGGTAAAGCGTGCCGCCGACTCCCATTTCCTTGATGGTGATGAAGAGCCAGACGATGAGAGAACAGAAGGCTATGCCGAAGGTCATATTCATGTCCGCCGTGCCGGGGCGCAGGAGAGGAGTTTCCACGTGAGCCGTGGAGTGAAGGGCACCGACATGATGGGAGAGGCCGATGGTGCCGACGCCAGGGAAGAGACCGACCCAGTTGGAGACGGTGACGTAAATGAAGATGGTTGCCAGCAGGGGGAAGGCACCAGGAGCGATCTTGGGGCCGACAATGCCTTCAACCTGGTTGTAGAGGAACTCGACGATGAGTTCGACAAAGTTTTGCTTTTTGCCGGGGATGAGCGCCTTGGGCTTCATGGCGCTGCGGAAGAACCAAAGGAGGACGACGGTGACGAGACCGGCGACGAAAATGGAGTTGGTGAGGAAGGAAGCCCAGCCGTGATCCGGGAAGAGGGATTGGGCCTTGGCGCTGACTTCGTGTTTGGCTTCGCCGCCTTCGGCATGGCCGCCGGCCTCTCCATGTTTGGCGTCTGAGGAACCGTGGTCCGCCGCGCCTGCTTCAGCATGGATGGCGGGGGCTGGGGTTTCGGGACCGCCTTCTACCGCAAAGGCGAAGGTGGAAAAAAGGAGAAAGAAGATGGCAGTCAGGCGGGTCATGACGATGCGGGTCGTTGACGAAAACGAAAAGCTTTTGGCCTTCAGGAAGTGAAGGTCAAGGTGCGGGCCGTGTTTTTAGGCGATGGCTTGGGAAGTCGCAAGAGTAATTTGTGAAATATTTCACAAAGTCCCTTTTGGGGCAGGTTTGACGGGGAAATCCTGTTCTTCCGGGGCCAGCGGGATGGCCTTTGGGATAGGACGTTCCGGGGCCGGTCCTGCGCTTGGAACGGGCGGCTCCGGTCTGCTGGGCGCGGAACTGGGGACTTTGGAAGCCGGAGCTTTGCGCGCTGGATTTTCCGGCGGCGGAGGCGGTTCGGTGGCGGCAAAAGGATCTGATTCATCGACCTTCCAAGGGGCCTCGGGTGAATCCTCCGCCACAGCTGCCTTGGGAATAGGCGGGGGGCTTTCGGGGGCCGGGTCAGGTGAGGTGGCCACGCCAAGCGGCGTCTTCGCCTGAACCAGGCGGGTGCGGAGGCGCAGGTAGTGGTGGGGAGCCTTCCGGGCGTAGAGCCGGGGCTCGGTTTCGGCGGAAATGGTCTCGAGGGTGCTGAACAGGGTGAAGGGAAAACCGGCCTGTTCGCCCGTCAGGACCCGGAACATCCGGTCGTCTCCACGATGAAAAATGGCCGCCCCAGCCGTCAGGGTAAAGTTTTTGCCCCCGGCCTGAAGATAAACTGGCAATTGACCGGCCTGAAGCAGCCCGGGATCTCCCAAGGCGGTGGGATGGCGGATGCCGGGGTGGCCTTCGCCCCGCTGCGCGGCTTCCCGCCGTAGGGTCTCGCGCCGGAGGGCATCGCGCCAGGCGCTGACGACCACCAGGCCCATCAGCATGGCCAGGAGCACGAGCACACGGCCGGGAGTGCCGCGGGGAAGGTTCTGTGCCATGCCAGGGAAAAGGTCTAATACGGATGAATGACAGGCACAAAGCCCGGTGGATGGAACGGAACGCAGCCCAGCCGAAGCTGGATTTGGTGGAGGTTAGGAGATTCGAACTCCTGACCTCTTCATTGCGAACGAAGCGCTCTACCAACTGAGCTAAACCCCCCAAATCCAGTTATTCGTCCCATGGAACGAATCTGCCGGTGGCTTGATCTAGTGCGGATTGAAGGGTTCTTCAAGGAAAATCGAAACGGGAGGAAGCGTTGGGCGTTGGGAGTAGTTGGTATTCCGCCTTCAGGTGGTTTTCCGGCAGGACGCCTCAGGCGGCGAAGCAGGGTCGGAGCCCCATCGCAATGCAGCCGGGCCCGCTGTGGCGCGTCTTTCCGGGGAACCGCCTGAAGGCGGAGCTCCAACTCCCGGCAACGGTGTGGATCAGGCCGTCCAAGGTCCATGATTTTCCAGAACCTCATCCGTTTCCAGCGAAGCCTGGACCCCGGCCCGTTCCAACCGCTGCGGGGAACTCCAAACCAGTCCCAGCCTGCGCCTCCCTCAAATCATCCGGCTCAAGCGCCGTCTCAATAAATCCAGGGCCACCTGGGATGCCAATTGCTTGAAGGTTTCCCGCTCCACTTTAAAAAGATGCGGCTCCACCACCGGCTCCCTGCCGCGCGAAGCCAGGCCCACAAACACCGTGCCCACGGGCTTGGCCTCACTGCCGCCTCCCGGCCCCGCGATTCCCGTGACAGACAAGGCATGATCCGTCCCCGCGCTGGCGAGGCAACCTGCGGCCATCGCCCCGCACACCTCCGCGCTGACAGCTCCATGTTGGGCGATCAGCTCCGCCGGCACCCCAAGGAGTTCGGTTTTAGCCTCATTCGCATAGGTGACCAGCCCCCGGGGAAAGATCGCGGAGCAGCCTGGCACATTGGTCATCCGGTGCGCGATGAACCCACCGGTGCAGGACTCCGCCGTCGCGACCGTCTGCCCCATCCGCATTAACAAATCCACCACCGTAAATTCCAAGGGATGATCCTGCGCTGTGAAATAGTGTTGCGGGAATGCCGCCGCCAGAATGGACTCCGCCGCCGCCAATTGCGCCGGCGTGCCCAGCACGCGCACCACCACCTCCCCTGCCCTTGCGCAATAGCCCAACTCCACCCCGCCCAGCGCCAGGATATCCTCCTCCACCGCAGCAGCCACTTGGCTTTCGCCCATATTGGCCAGACGGAAATTTTTCATCCCCCGGATCACCGTCCTGCCCTCACAAATCTTCCGCAGCACCGGCAGCATCACTTCCTGCACCATCGGATGCAGTTCGCGCGGTGGACCTGGCAGCAGGAACAAATGCGGCGACAGCGCCCCGCCAGCCGAAGCCACCGGCCCTGGCGGCAGGTAAAGCCCGGGAGCCGTCCCCCAGGCATTGGCCAAAACCTGCGCTCCTGCCGGCACCATCGCCTGGCGCCGGGTCGCCTCATTCATTTCCCGCTTCCGCCGCCACAGCAAGACCCGGATCGCCTCCTCCACCTCCACATTCAACTCCAGCCGCATTCCCAGCAGCTCCGCGATCAGCTCCCGCGTGATGTCATCACTGGTGGGCCCCAGACCACCGGTCACAATTACAATCTCCGCACGGCCCACCGTCTCCCTCACCGCATCGCCGATGATATCGCCATCCGGGATCGTCAGCTGCCGCCCAATCCGCAGGCCCAACGGCAGCAGCGTAGCGCCTAAAAACGCGAGATGCGTATTTACCGTATTTCCCAGCAGCAACTCCGTCCCAGTATTGATCACTTCAAGTCTCATCCCCCAGCTATCCCCCGCGCGGTTCCCGGGTCAAGCCCCTTGGCTCCCCTGCCGTCCAGCCCGGCCGCCCCGCCATTCCCACCACAGCAGCCCCAGCGCCACCACCAGCAGCGCGCCATTCCTCACCAAATGCCAGGTGTAGGAAAGTTCCTCCGCGGACTTCCCAAAACACCCGCAGGATACATCCAGCCCCCGGTGCCACGACCAGGCGAGCGCCCCCATGAACACCACCAGACTCACGGCCAGCACTGTCAGCGAACCCACATACAGCCGCTTCAGCAAAACCCCGGCACCACAAAAAATTTCCAGCCAGGGCAGCCCCATCGCCACCAGCGCCGCATAGGGGTCCGGCAGCAATTGGAAGCTGCGGATGTCGAACAAAAACTGGATCGGATCCCCCGCCTTCAGATAGCCGGCATAGAGAAACGCCCCCGCCAGAATAAAGCGCAGGAGCCATTCGAGCATACGGCCAGTGGTGGAAGGAAAACGGAAATTCACAGACCCACCTTGCCCCGGCCGCATCAATTGGCCAGCGCAACGGGAGGAATAAATGCACTTCTGGCGGCGGAATATTGGCTGGGATCATCCTGCCGGCCGGGGACCGCAAACTGGATGTCCAGGTTTTACAACAACAGCCCGGCGATTTGCACGGCATTGAGGGCGGCACCTTTGAGGAGCTGGTCGCCGACGACCCAGAAGGCGAGGCCGTTTTCCATGGCGCAGTCCTGACGGATGCGCCCGACGGCGCAGTTGTCGCGGCCGGCGATGTCGAGGGCGAGGGGGTATTGCTTTTTGGCAGGATCGTCAATGACGTCGAGACCGGCCGCTTTTTCCAGGACGGCGCGGGCGGCGGCGGCGGTGATCGGTTTTTCGAATTCGGCGCTGATGGCGATGCTGTGACTGCGGAAGACGGGAATGCGGACGCAGGTGACGCTGGCCAGGAAGGTGTCGTGGTGCATGATCTTGCGGCCTTCGTTTTCCATCTTCATTTCTTCCTTGGTGTAGCCGCTGTCGAGGAAGCTATCGACGTGAGGCAAAGCGTTGAAGGCAATCTGGTGCGGGTAGACGCTGGGGTGAGTGGCGAGTTTGGCATCGTCCCAGGCGCGGGCTTCGGCGGCCCAGGCGCGGGATTGGGCGGCGAGTTCCTCAATGGCTTGAGCCCCGGTGCCGCTGACCGCCTGATAGGTGCTGGCAAAGACGCGCTTCACGTTGAAGGCCCGGTGCAATGGATAGAGTGCCATGAGGGCAATGGCAGTGCTGCAGTTGGGATTGGCGATGATGCCGCGATGGTTTTTGGCATCGGCAGCATTGATCTCTGGCACGACGAGCGGCACGCTGTCATCCATGCGGAAGGCAGAGGAATTATCCACGACGACGGCTCCGGCTTTGACGGCATGGGGGGCGAAATCCCGGGAGATGCCACCGCCTGCACTGAAGAGCGCGATGTCGACGCCTGCGAAAGCATCAGCGGTCAGCTCCTTGATGGTGTGTTCTTCCCCGCGGAAGGTGAGTTTTTTCCCGGCACTGCGGGCGCTGGCGAGCAGGGTGAGCTGGCCGACGGGAAAGTTCCGGCGTTCCAGGCAGCGCAGCATCTCGATGCCGACGGCACCAGTGGCTCCAACGATGGCAATATGTGGGGAGGGCATGGGGGAAATTGGGGAAATTGGGAGATTGGGAAATATAAAAATTGGGGGGCCTGAGTGTTGGCGCGGCTAGCAGGTGCTTCGGGAGAGGCTGAAGACTGGGGGACGGAAAAACCGGCTGAAGCCGGAACTCCAACTTCGCAGGCAATAAAAAACCCTCTGTCCCCTCGACAGGGAACAGAGGGCGGAAAGGAGCGTTCGGGGACTAGACCTTCTTTTTGAGGAAGGGAAGGCCGGTGCGCTCATTCTCCACGACGGTGTAACCATCGGGACAGGTAGGAGCGGCACCTTCGGCGGAACCGGAGAAGTAGAAGAGTTTGGTCACCTTACCATCGGCACGCGGCGTTTCGCGGATGTGGAGGTAGTAGGTTTTGGAGGACTTTTTGGAGATTACGCTGAATGCCATTGGTTTGAGGTGCGGGGACGCAGGGTTGGGGATTAAAAGGGGGTGAGGGAAGATTGCCGGTGATCTCTAGAGGAGTCCAGCTTTTTTCAGGACATTGAAGGCCCCATTTTTATTCATGGTCTTGAGGGACCGGGCGGTGAGGCGCAGTTTCACAAAGGTGTTCAGTTCAGGAACCCAGATGCGTTTGTCCCGCAGATTCGGGGTAAAGGTGCGATTGACCTTTTTCACGTGGTTGAGGCCGATACCGCCTTCTTTTTTGGCTTTACCGCTGTGGTGGATACGGCGGCCGCGGAAGGGCTTGGCCCCGGAGATCATGCAGATTCTGGACATAAGGCTTGTTGTATTGCTGGAAATTTGAAAAGGCGGGAAAGGGGCAGTGTCTTTAAACCCTATTCGCCCGGGGTCAAGGGATTTAGCCACTCCCGGGGAAAAAGTTTCCAACAGGCCAGGATAGCGGGAAGAAACTTTTACTGCTGGAATTAAGAAGGCAAGGCAGTTTTTCCTCCGCAGCGGAACTACCTTGGCCGGGGGATTGACGGCGGCAGGGGCTGGGATCAGGCTGGGGCATGTCTGGTTACTTTGATTATAACGCGACCTGCCCGCTCCATCCCGCCGCCCGGGAGGCGTGGCTGGAAACCTCGGAGCGGTTTTGGCAGAATCCCTCCAGCCTCTACCGGGAAGCAGGGGCGGCCCGCCAGCGCCTCGAGGATTACCGGGAGGAGGCGGCCATGCGCCTGGGGTGTGAAGCGGAGGAGATGGTGTTTTTATCAGGAGCCACTGAGGCGAATAATGCCGTCATCGCCCACGCGGCAGCTGCGGGCTGGGAACGGATCGCCGTTAGTGCGGTGGAGCACCCCTGCGTGCTGGAGCCGGCAGAGGCGCTTTTCCCTGGGAAATTGCTGCTGGTGCCGGTGGGCCCGGATGGGCGCGTGGATCTGGAGGCGCTGGAGGCGATTTTGCGGGAACACCGCCCAAGCCTGGTGGCAGTGATGGCAGCGAATAACGAAACCGGCATCCTCCAGCCCTGGCAGGAGGCGCGGCAGCTTTGTGAAAAGCACGGCGCGCTATTCCACTGTGATGCGGCCCAGTGGATCGGGAAGCTAAAGCCGGATGGCCTGGGGGAATGCGATTTCCTGACCGGCAGTGCCCATAAATTCGGAGGACCGAAGGGAATTGGATTTTTGAAAGTGCCCGGGCAGGGTCGTCCGCTCCGCTGGCTGCGGGGAGGGCCCCAGGAGGAGCGCCGCCGCGCGGGCACGGAAAACCTGCCAGGAATCGCCGCCATGATGGCGGCCTGGGCCGCCCGGGAGACGGATCTTGAATCCGCCGCGCGGACCGGCCTGGCAGGGCGGCAGGGATTCGAAGAAAAGATCCGCCAAGTGCTGCCGGAGGGGCAAATCATCGGCGCGGATGCGCCCCGGCTGTGGAATACGGTGCTGCTGACGGTGCCTGCTCCGGCCAATCTGAAATGGCTGACGCGTCTCAGCGCGCGTGGCTTCGCGGTGTCCACGGGTTCCGCCTGCAGCCGGGGCGCAGGGGCATCCGAGGTGCTGCGGGCCATGGGGGTGGCGGAAGCGGCCCAAGGTCAGGTGCTGCGGCTGAGCGCGGGCTGGAGCACCACGGCGGAGGACTGGCTGGCTTTGGCAGAAGCCCTCGCCGCCGTGCGGGAGCAATTGTCAGGCCACTGAGGGCCGGCCGCCGTGGAGTTGCGTCAGGATCGACTCCACATCAAAGACACAGCCGCCCCAGGTGCCGCCGCTGGCTTGTTGCAGCGCGGCCCAGAGCCGGGTGTCATCCGGCAAGTCAGGGTGGGGTGCCAGACCGGGATGGGAAGGCCGTGCAGACAGGATCCTGGCCCCTTCCTCCGGGCTCACCGCTTGCCCTGCCCTGCCCCGGAAATTCACGGATCCCGCGAGGGATTTCAAATCGATTTCGATGCGCACGATATCGCCCTCCTGCAATTTCCCCAGGGGGCCTCCAGCGAGGGCTTCGGGCCCCACATGGCCGATGCAGGCCCCTGTGCTCACGCCGGAAAACCGGGCATCCGTGATGAGTGCCACCTCTTTGCCAAACGGCAGGAACTTCAGCGCGGAGGTGAGTTGATAGGTCTCCTCCATGCCGGTGCCCATCGGCCCACAGCCTGCCAGCACCATCACCTGGCCGGCTTTGATGGATCCGTCCTTGATCGCCGCCATGGCCTGCCGCTCGCTGGTAAAGCAGCGCACCGGCCCCTCAAAGCGGTAAACCTGGTCCGCATCCACCACCCGGGGATCGATAGCCGCGCTTTTGATGATCGCGCCCTCCGGACAGACATTGCCGGTGAGAAAAGTCACGGTGCTGCCCATGCCCGCCGCGGCGGCGGCGGCCGGGCTCAGGATCACATGGTCGGGATCCACCCCGTCCTTTTTGAACAACAACTCCCGGAACCGCCGGCGGCGTTCCCCGGATTCCCAGGCGGCCAGCACGGCCTCCAGCCGCCAGCCGCTCACCGTTAGCACGGAAAGATCCAGCAGGCCCAGTCCACGCAGGTGCAGCATGACTTCCGGCACCCCGCCGGCGAGGAAAACCTGCACCGTGGGGTGGTGCACCGGGCCGTTAGGCAGCACGCTCACCAGCCGGGGCGTAGCGCGGTTAACCGCCGTCCAATCAGCCACGCCCGGGCGCGCCAGCCCGGCGGCATGGGCAATGGCGGGGATATGCAGCAGCAGGTTGGTGGATCCACCAAATGCCGCATGCACCACCATCGCGTTGCGCACCGCTGCATCCGTCAGGATATCCCGGCTCCGGGTTCCGGCGGCCTCCATGGCCACAAGGGCGCGGGCGGAGCGGCGGGCCAGTTCCAGCCACACCGCTTCGCCACTGGGGGCGAGGGCGCTGTGCGGCACGCTCAATCCCAGGGCTTCCCCAACGACCTGACTCGTCGCCGCGGTGCCGAGAAATTGGCATCCGCCCCCTGGCGAAGCGCAGGCCCGGCACCCGGCTTCCGCCGCTTCCTGCAGGCTCACCATCCCATGCACATAACGCGCTCCCAGGGTTTGCACCGCTCCGGCATCCTCACCGGTTTCCGGCGGCAGGGTCACGCCGCCGGGCACCAGCACCACAGGCAGGTCCTTCATGCCGGCCAGAGCCATCATCATCGCTGGCAGGCCCTTGTCACAGGTCGCCACGCCCATCACCCCGCTGCGCTGCGGCAGACTGCGGATCAGGCGCCGGAACACCACCGCGGCGTCGTTCCGGTAAGGCAGACTATCAAACATTCCCACCGTGCCCTGGGTGCGGCCATCACAGGGGTCTGACACAAACGCCGCAAAGGGCAAACCCTGCAGCCGCCGCAGTTCCTCCGCCCCCGCGCGCACCTGTTGCGCGATCTCCCAATGTCCTGTGTGATACCCCAAGGCCACAGGTTGCCCCGCAGCATCCCGCATCCCGCCCTGGGTGCTTAAGATCAGCCATTGTTTCCGTCCCAACTCATCCACCTTCCACCCCATGCCAGCATTTTGCGATAACCCAAACAAGTGGCCGCTGGGCCAATCCCGCAACATCCGGTCCGTCAACGGCAGTTCCCCCGCCGGCCCCGCCGCCTTCGTCCGCAACTCATAACAAGCCTCCGTTGTTCCGAAATTATTCATGCCCCGCATCTGAACAGAAGCCGCCCTTCCACAGCAAGAGCCCATTTCCCCATTTCCAACTCCCATTTCCAACTCCCAATTTCAACGTTCAACGTTCAACGTTCAATGTTCAACGTTCAGTGTTCAACGTTAGCCAATTTCCCCATTTCCCCATTTCCTAATTTCCTAATTTCCTAATTTCCCCCCATGTTCCCCTTCTACACCCTCGACACCATCACCGAAGCCGCCCGCCTTGCCCCACCGGCGCGCCTGAGTGTGTTTGGCGATCCCGTTTCCCATTCCCTCTCCCCCCAGATGCACAATCCGGCCCTCGCCGCCTGCGGGCTGGACGCCAGCTACGTCCGCTTCCAGGTCGCCAGCAGCGACTTTCTCAAAGCGCTCCACACCATCCGCGACCTCGGCTTCACCGGCACCAATGTCACGATTCCCCACAAGTTCACCGCCTTGGAAAGCGTGGATGAAATCGCCCCTGCCGCCCGGCGGCTGGGAGCGGTCAATACCATCACCTTCCGCCCGGATGGCTCCACCTACGGGCAAAACAGCGACGGCCCTGGGTTCGTCAGGACGGTCAAAGAAAAATTCGGAGCCGAGGTGAAAGACCTCCGCATTCTCCTGTTGGGCGCGGGGGGTGGAGCCGGTGGGGCCGTCGCAGTGCAGAGCGCGCTCGAAGGCTGCCGCTCCCTCACTCTCACCAACCGCACCGAAGCCAAAGCCGCCGCCGTCGCCGCCTCCCTGAGCGATCTCCTTCCTGGCGGGCGCTGCTGCACCCTGCCCTGGACGCCGGAAGCCCTTGGCGCAGCCCTTCCTGACATCGATCTCATCATCAACGGCACCTCCCTTGGGATGTCCCCGGAAGACCCCGACCTGCTCCCCGCAGGCACGCTCACCCCGCAGCATCTGGTTTACGACATGGTCTATAAGCCGCTCATCACACCCCTCGTCGCCTGCGCCCGGGCCGCCAGAGCCCGCGCCATCAATGGCCTGCCCATGCTGCTCTGGCAAGGCGTGCAGTCCTTTGAGTGGTGGTTCCAACAGCCCGCCCCTGTGGAAGCCATGCGTCAGGGACTGGAGGCAGCGGTTTCCCGGAATGGATAGCTGGAATTGACAAAAGCGAGGTTTTCGTCAAAATCGCATGCAACCCGCCCACCGTCCTGGCGAATGCTTCACGTCATCGCGTGAGGCACCAGGGGAGCCCCGTAGGGCAAATCCGAGGGCAGATCCACAAACTCGCTGATCTGGGCCCAGAGCACACTGTAGTCCCGGCCCAGGTCTCCGGATAGACAATCTGTCACCGCCGCCCCGGCCTCCGGGAAGCGCATGATGAGATCCTTGAAGGAAAAATCAGGATCGTAAAACGCATAGACCAGCTTGCGCATGTTTTCCACGCTGACGCGGATGGCCGCGCCATAGCCGGCAAAGCGCTGCGGGGAGACGTCGCCCGCTTCCAGGGCTTCATGGACGGCATCAGCAGCCAGCACGGCGCTCTTCAGCGCCAGCATCACGCCGCTGCTGAATACGGGATCGAGGAAAGCAAAGGCGTCGCCCACGAGGAGCAAGCCGGGGGAAGCCCCATATTTGCTATGCCGGGAATATTCACTGGTGATCCAGTATTCCCCCACCTGCTGCCCGGTGGCGAGGTGTTCGCGCATCCACGGGTTGTTTTCTATCTCGCGGTCCATCATGGCCTTGGGATCGCGCACGCCATCGCGGCTGAGGTATTTTCCCTCTGCCACCACGCCGACGCTGATGCGGTCATTGTGCTGGGGAATGTGCCAGAACCAGCCTTTTTCCGGGATCGCCGCCACCGTGGTGGTGCCTTCATCAATGCCCGGCTGCCGGACCGCGCCTTGATAGTAGGTCCAGACGGCGACCTTGTTCAGCTTTGGATCCGGCAGCCGCCAGCCCAGCCGGTTGGAGGCGAAGGCTTCCTTCCCCGTGGCATCAATGGTCAGGTGAGCGGTGATTTCCTGCAGGGTGCCATCCGCATTTTTCACAGCCACCCCGGTCACCGCCTCATCCGCATCGCGCAGCAGGGCGGTGACGGTGCATTCCTCACGCACTTCCGCGCCATTTTCAGCGGCGTGACGGAGCAGCATTTCATCAAACTCCGAGCGTAGCACCTGCCAGGTTTGAGCAACGGTATTGATGTCATACCGGGTGTGAAAATAGAAGGGCTGGGAGCGCTTCCCGTCCGGCTGGACAAACATCACGCTATATTTCTTCTGGAAGTGGGAGGCCTTCATGCGCTCCACCAGCCCCAGCCGTTCCAGCGGTCCAAAAGTGAAGGGAATGAGCGATTCCCCCACATGATAGCGCGGGAACTTTTCGCGCTCCAGGATGAGCACCCGGTGGCCATATTCAGCCAGCAGGGATCCGGTGGCAGCTCCGGCGGGACCGCCGCCGATGATAATGACGTCGTAGTCGGGAGAGGCAGGCATAACCATATGTTTAATT
>CAMDJM010000119.1 GCA_945900785.1 Akkermansia muciniphila | reverse complement strand
CCTTTGCGGGGGAGGGTGGCCAGATTCTCCGGCAGCGCAACGGGACGGGGAGCCTGGTAAAAGGTGAGCCATCCGGTGATCGCCTCCGGGTCCATGCTCATGAGGGAAAGTTTTACGCCCTCAGCGCTGATGGTGGCCAATTGCCGGGTAAGGTGGGACATGGTAAAGGCGAGGAACCGCCACCAGTAGGTGCTGCCAGCTACCAAAGCCGCAGCAGCCGCAGTGGCAAAGCCAAACCACTGCCGGCGGCTAAAAGAAGGAGAGTTCCCGGAATCGGGGGCAGGCATTTTAACGGCTGACAAAACCGTTCCCTCAAGGGAATCCGGGGGCTCAAAGCTGCCCCGGAAGGGATAAGACCGAACGGTGCGGTTCATCCATTCTGGAAAGCGTTTCAACGGCAGTCCGGCCATCCACCCGGAGTTCCTGGGCGGTGGTGACGGAGCCGGTATCGTGGAGGTGTTCCTCGAATTCGACGGTTGGTTTCGTCTTCCTGCGCAGCAGCAGGAACTCCCGGTAAAGCGTGGTAATTCCCCCATGTCATCCCAACCGTTGATCCTGGCCCCGGCGGAACCTTCTCCTGCTTTTCAGCCTGGACTCAGCATTGCGCACCGCAGGCAGGGGAGTAGTATGGCCTCATTATGAAGCTGAAACTCCTTGCCGCTTTTACTGTGATATCCTCCCTCCTGCCCATCACTGCGCCGCTGCTGCGGGCAGATGAGAAAGCCCCGGAGGCCACCGAAGAATCCTCAGAAGATGAACCACCCGCTGAGCCCGGCGAGCCAGAGGAGCCCAGTGAACCGGATGAACCCGAAGGGAGCGGGGAATCGGAACAGCCCAAACTCTCCCCGGAGCAATTGCAGGAGCGCTTTAAGAAGGAAGCCGAGCAGGAAAAACTGGAAGTCGGCAAAATGATGAAGGTCTTTACCAGCCTGGAAGGGGCTTGGACCGGATCGGAAAGCCTGCGCTATGAGGAAAACCGTCTGCCTGAAAAAAATTGGAAAGACGAGTGGGAAGGAAAATACACCATGGGAGGCCGCTATTTCGAAATGACCGGCCAGACCTCCGGTGAGGACATGAACTCCGCCTACAAATGGATCTGCACCTGGGATGCCAGCCAAAAACGTTATCGCGCCTGGTATTTTGGCGACAACTCCCAGAACGAATACAGCGGCAAGCTCTCCCAGGACGGCAAGTTCGTCACATGGGCTGTGAAAAGTGAACTCAATGGCTCCCAGAGCCGTTTCACCATGAAAGCGGAAGGCAACCGGGTGAAATGCCACGGCACCGACGTGCTGTCCGATGGCACGCTCTTCTCCACCCAGACCTCGGAATACACCCGCAAGCGGGTCGAACTCTAACTTTAAATTTCCACAATATGCATCCCCCCGAAGATGCGGATTTCAGTTCCGTAGAAGAAGTCATCGCCGAAATTAAAGCAGGCCGGCTCGTCATTGTCACGGATGACGAGGACCGGGAAAATGAAGGCGACCTGATCGGTGCCGCGTCCCTCCTGACTACAGAGCAGGTGAACTTCATGATCACGGAAGGCCGCGGCATGTTGTGTGCGCCTATTTCCGTGGCCATCGCCGAGCGCCTCGGGCTTGGCCCCATGGTGGCGAAAAACCGCGAGCAATTCCATACCAACTACACCGTCACGATCGATGCTGCCAAAGGCATCACCACGGGAGTCAGCGCGGCAGACCGTTGCCACACCATGAAGCTCCTTTCGGAAGAAGGCACCCAGGCCGCCGACCTTACGCAGCCGGGCCACGTCAATCCGCTCGTCGCCCGTCCTGGTGGCGTGCTGCGCCGGGCCGGCCACACCGAAGCTGCGGTGGATCTGGTAAAGCTCGCGGGTCTGCCGGAAGCCGCTGCCATCATCGAAATCCTGAATGCTGACGGCAACCCCGCGCGTCTGCCGGACCTGCGGCTTTTTGCCAGAAAACACGGTCTTAAAATCACCAGCATCGCCGCCCTGATCGAATACCGCCGGCATTTTGAAAAGCTGGTCAAACGCGAGCAGGTCATTAAGCTGCCCACGGACTTCGGCGAATTCGACCTCTATCTCTACCGCAGCACCGTCGATGGTCAGGAACACCTGGCTATGGTCAAAGGCGACGTTGCCAATGGCGAACCTGTCCTTGTCAGGGTGCACAGCGAGTGCCTTACCGGCGATGTCTTCGGCTCCCGCCGCTGCGACTGCGGCTGGCAGCTCCATACCGCCATGCAGCGCATCTCCGACGAAGGCCGGGGCGTGCTGCTCTACATGCGTCAGGAAGGCCGGGGGATCGGCCTGGCCGCCAAAATCCACGCCTACAAACTCCAGGAGGAAGGCTACGATACGGTCGAGGCGAATATCAAACTTGGCTTTCCCATGGACCTGCGCGACTACGGCATGGGTGCCCAGATGCTGCACGACATCGGCGTGCGCAAAATCCGCCTGATGACCAACAATCCCAAAAAGGTCGTCGGACTGGAAGGACACCACCTCGAAATCGTCGAACAACTGGGCATCGTCCCGGAATCCAATCCTGACAACGAACGCTACCTGGCCACCAAGCGCGAGAAAATGGGACACGTCATGTAGCGTCAGGGAGACAAGCCCCCTCCAATCCCCTGACACGCCCTGCCCTGCTTCACCTGCAGGTCAGGAAGTGCTTTTTTGTTTGAATCCGGAGCAGCCTCCAGCCTAGACTCCTCTTCCGCAGGTTCCATCTGCATTCACTTCCACCTCTATCTCCCATGAAATTCGAAACCCTTTGCCTCCACGGCGGACAAGCGCCCGATCCTGTTACCGGTGCCTGCGCGGTGCCCGTTTACCGCACCACCGCCTTTGTCTTCAAAAACACGGAGCACGCCGCCAACCTCTTCGCCCTCAAGGAATTGGGCAACATCTACACCCGCCTCACCAATCCCACCACGGATGTCCTGGAAAAGCGCGTCTGTCTCCTCGAAGGGGCCCACCCCATGGCCGGGCTCGGCCTCGCTTCCGGCACCAGCGCCGTATTCTACGCCATCATCAATCTTGCCCAGGCCGGCGATAACATCGTCTCCGCCCGCAATCTCTACGGCGGCACCTACACCCAATTCGCCAGCATCCTGCCCGCCCTGGGCATCGAAGTCCGCTTTGTCGACTCCAACGATCCTGCCAACTTCGCCGCCGCCATCGACGGCAAAACCCGCGCCCTCTTCTGCGAAACCGTCAGCAATCCCGCCCTCGAAATCACCGATCTCGAGGCCGTCGCCGGTATCGCCCACGCGCACGGCCTGCCCCTCGTCGTCGACGCCACCTTCAGCACCCCCTATCTCACCCGCCCGATCGAACACGGAGCCGATGTGGTTATTCACTCCCTGACCAAATGGTTCGGCGGCCACGGCAACGGCCTCGGCGGCATCGTGGTGGATAGCGGAAAATTCAACTGGGCCGGCGGGAAACATCCCCTCTACGATCAGCCTGACAATTCCTACCACGGCCTGCGTTGGGGCCACGATCTCCCCGCGCCCCTCGCCCCTCTCGCCTACATCCTCCGCATGCGCACCGTCCCCCTCCGGAATCTCGGGGCCTGCATCGCCCCGGACAACTCCTGGCAATTCCTCCAGGGCATCGAAACCCTGCCCCTCCGCATGGAGCGCCACTGCACCAATTCCCTCGCCGTCGCCAAACACCTCCAATCCCACCCGGGTGTCACCTGGGTGCGTTATCCTGGATTGGAGTCCGACCCTGAATTCGCCAAAAACCAAAAATACCTCAATGGCAAAGGCGGGAGCATGGTCGTCTTTGGTATCAAAGGCGGCAAGGAGGCCGGGCAGAAATTCATCGATAACCTCAAGCTCTTATCCCATGTCGCCAACGTCGGCGACGCCCGCAGCCTCGCCATCCACAGCGCCACCACCACCCACAGCCAGCTGAGCCCGGAAGCCCAAATCGCCGGCGGCATCACGCCCGACCTCGTCCGCCTCAGCATCGGTATCGAAAACATCGGTGACATCCTCGCTGATCTCGATCAGGCCCTCGCCAGCACATAACTTTAAAACCAGCCGCAGATTTTCCCTGCACTCCGCAAAGACAGGCCCTGCAGGACAAATGCGTCCTGTAGGGCCTGGCAATTTTCCCAACTCATTACCGCAGCCCGCGCCCCATGCCAGACTCCACTTCCGACAACACGCCCCGCCCTCCCCGCCGGAAGCGTTATTCCGGCAAAAACCCCCGCTGTTTCGAGGACAAATACAAGGAACACCAGCAGGACCCCGAAACCCTCGCCAAAGTCACCGCCTCCGGGAAAACTCCCGCCGGCACCCACATTCCTGTCCTCCTTCCCGAAATCCTCGGAATCCTGGCCATCCGTCCCGGCGAAACCGCCGCCGATCTCACCCTCGGCTACGGTGGTCACGCCACCGCCCTCCTCACCGATGTCCAGCCGGGCGGGCGGCTCATCGCCCTTGATGTCGATCCCATCGAACTCCCCCGCACCGAAGCCCGCCTCCGCTCCCTCGGCTTCCCTGACGAAACCTTAACGGTCCAGCGCAGCAACTTTGCCGGCTTGCCCAAAGTCCTCGCCACGCTCGGCCTCACCGGCGTCGATGCCCTCCTTGCAGACCTCGGCGTCTCCTCCATGCAGATCGACAACCCCACGCGCGGCTTCAGTTTCAAAACGGAAGGCCCCCTTGATATGCGCCTCAATCCAGAGCGGGGCCAACCCGCCAGCGCCCTGCTCGCCAGCATCACCCCACAAAAACTAGCCGCCCTGCTGCATGAAAACGCCGATGAGCCCCGCGCCTTTCTCCTCGCCGACGCCCTCGCCGGAAAAACCCTCCCCACCACCCGCTCCCTCACCGAAGCCCTCCGCCTCCTGACCCCTGATCCTGACGAAGCCGAAGCCACCTTCCCCCGCGTCTTCCAAGCCCTCCGCATCACCGTGAACGAGGAATTCACCGCCCTCGACACCCTCCTGCGCCATCTCCCACAGTGCATCAACCCCGGAGGCCGCGTCGCCATCCTGACCTTTCACAGCGGCGAAGACCGCCGCGTCAAAAAAGCCCTCGCCGCCGGCCTCGCCAATGAGACCTGGTCCAGCATTTCCGAAACCGTCATCCGGCCCACCCCAACCGAGCAGCACAAAAATCCCCGCAGTTCCTCCGCCAAACTCCGCTGGGCCATCCGTGCCTGGTAAAGTAAAACCCGGAGCGCTTGCCATCCGACTCAAGGCGTGGCGAGGCGGAAAAAACCACGTTCCCCGGTGATAGGTGCGGAATAGCTGTTCCCCGCCGGTTGCGGATCCACTGCACTCCAGTCCTGGAAATTGCTGGAGCGTTCCAAAATCACCGGCCCAAGCCCAGCAGGCCACGAGAGCACGAGATTTTGACCATCCAGCGTCGGGCTGGCCACCAGCGTGATTTGTGATAGGGGGGTCAGCCCGGGCAAACTGCTGCTGTCCAGAGGGTCAGTTCCGGCGTTTTGTTCGGTAATGTTATTCACCCCATCCCCGTCAGGATCCGCATTCGGATCAGTCTGACCAAAAAGTTGTTCCCAGCCATCCGATAAGCCATTCAAATCAGCATCCACCGCTGGAGGAACGCCAAGGTCCTGCGTGGCGATTGTGTAGGTGGCCTGACGGATCGGGGAATTGGCCGTGCGGGCCTCCACGCTCACGCTGTCGTTCAAAGCCAGCGGAGCAGCAGCATCGTAGTTGAGCCATGTGCCGCCAGCAGAAGTGCGATAGAAAATCGCCGCTCCATTACTGCTGCTCAGGCGCACGGTGACTGCCGCTGGAGGATCGCCTCCGGTCCCGCCGCTTTGCGCCGCTGCGGGCAGATAGGTGCCAGGAGCTGGGGAAAAGGAGACATCGGGCCGCAGGTTCCCCGCGCTGGTGCCGAAGCTGGCCACGCTGGCATCTGCCCGGTGCTGATTCGGCAGGAGAAAACGCCCGGCCCCCTGAGCCGCAACGCTGCGGGAAGCCGAGGCCAGCGCCAGACCACCGGCCTCCCCTAACAGTCGATCACTACGCAGATTCACGGCCACCCCCAAAGGGCGCGGCTGACCATCCGGGGTCGCCGGATCGCTGGCCCATTCATCAAACTGACTGCCGCCCACCAAAGCCGCCGCAGGATCCGCGAAGGGTTCTCCCTGCGTGATAAACACATTTTGCGCCACCGCTCCGGATCGCAATCCTGGCAATCCTCCGGAGGCCATGGGCAAGTTGCCCGGACTGGCTCCTGACGCATTGAAAACCCTCCAGTCTGAATCCGTCAGCAGGACCAGTTTTCCAGATCCTCCAGGAAGCCCGAACCGATAAGCTCCTGTCTCATTGCTGTAACTGGCCCGCGGCACCGGCGCGGTGGCACCATTGAAATCGTAAAGCGTGGCTGAGCCATCGGTGAAGATGGCCGCCAGCCGCGGAATGCCCGAAATTTGGAGCACGGACAACTGCTCCAAGGGAGAACCCAAATCAAAGGAAATGCCAGCCGCGAACCCAAAAACGCCAGCAACGGGCTCCGTGACCTGACGCATCCGGAAGCTGCTCTCCCCTGGGGTGAATTCCAAAAACTGGCTGCGCGGTTCTGTTATCTCATTTTTGAACCAGCCGAAGGTCCAGCGTGCCGTCTCCGGCGACGGCACGGTAAATCCAGCGGGAAAAGAAAGAACCCCGGCACCGCTGACCGTGGCCACCTGGAGGCGGCCGTCAAAAATCAAGGCCCCCTGCGACACCGCCCCTGTTTTCAATTTCACCCGGTTCGCTGCCCGCATCACCTGAGGTGCGGTGAGGCTGGAAGTCACGTCATTCAGGACGCCGTAAGCGTTCAGGCGCCACGGAACCGGTGCGCCGTTTTCCACCGATCCCAGCACAAAGTGGGTGCCAGCGCTGCTGGACGGATCCAAGCCTGCGAGAACCATGGGCCCCACCGCTCCCGTCACCGGATAACCAAAAGCATCAGTGCTGGCCCCGGGAGGGCGTTCGATCCGGTTATGCCGGGGGGAAGTCACCGCCAGCAGATCGACCCCCGTCACACTGGACGTCCGCCACAGCGCCACGCCACTCACCGCTTCCACCCCACTGGCCAGGGAGCCTTCCCAGGCGATCACGCCAGTCGTTCCATTCACCAGACCCGCCCGGACCTGCCCACTGGCTTTATCGACAAAATGCATCCTGACGGAACTGCCTTCACTGCCTGAGGCAAAGAATGAGGCGGCATTCTCCTGCACAAAGGAGGATTGCGCACGCCCCTGCCCTGCCATGCCCGCGAAGGCCAGCACCGGCACGATGCGCAGGATCAGCTGATGGATTGGTAAAGGAGTTTTCATGGGATGGTGACTTCGCCGCAGGGAACGGTTTGAACTGGCTCCAGACTCAGGGCATCAAAGCGCAGGAGATGATAGCGATAGGATGCCCCGCTGATGGCGGGCTGGGTATCCACGAGGAAAATATCCGCAGCCCCCGTCCCAGCCTTCCAACGGACCGCCAGATAGGGGTCGAGCAGCCTGCGGCCTGTCAGATTTCCGTGCGAGATGACAGCGTCCCTGGTTCCCGTGATCATCGGCGAAACCTGCATGAGATCGCCGGATACGTCAGGAAAGAGGACATTCGGCACCTGCTCCCTGTAGAGCACAGCCGGAAGGGACAATTCCAACCGTCCAGGCTCCTCACCCGGTTGGCCGTAGAGCAGACCGGCAAAAGTAGCACGACCAAACGCAGGGGAAGACGCCGGAGGCATAAACTCCGGTCCCAGCGGGCCGGAAGTGATATCCTCTCCCCCCAGGGTCTGACTGCCGATCCGCACTCCAGCGAGGATTTCATCGCCCTGAATGGATCCGTTTTCGCCACCGCGCCACACATAGGTCGGCCCCACTGCGCCATTCAGCACGGCTGGTGGCAGCAACATGGCCTGCACCCCGTTCGGGGCAGACGTTCCCACCGGGAAGCTCTTCACCGGCGGCAAAGGACGCACCGGCCAGGGAATCGCCGGGTCATTCAAATCAGGGGGCGGATTCCAGGAGAACTCGCGGCTGCCGCTGAAGGCACCCCGGTTTTTCATCGCATTCACCGCCCGCACCGATAACCGGTAGTTTGTCCCGGCAGACACCGGAAATTCCGCCCGGAAGCGTGGCCCGTTGCGGCTCAGCGGCACGCTGGTTTCATTGAAGAGCGGCCCTCCAACCGCTGGCGTCACCTGGGTGTCCTTGAAAACCAACTTGAGCTTTTTGCCGCCGCTATTGGTTTGCACGGTGCCCTTGAAATTTGTCAGACCAGCCGTCAGCCCTGGCAGGACGATCCCCGTTTGCGTTGTGCTGGTGATAGCGATCTCAAACCGTTCCACTCCATCCGGTTCACAGAACCACTCCACGATCATGGTAGGGGCGGCATCCGTGCCCCCGGGCTTCGGATCGCTCAGGCGGGGCGTGGGCAGGATCACGCCAAGGCAAAGATCCTGCCAAAGAATGGACATCGGGCTCTGGTTGCCATCCTTGTCAAAAACCTGCAAATAGTAAGTCCGGGGCACGCAGGACGGGATGCGCAGTCCATCCGCCATGGCAAACTTTGGCAGACGCGCTGCAGGATCGAACGTGACCTTGTTGGGGGCCGCCGGATCGAAGTTATCTTTCGTCGGTGGGTCATCGGTTCCCTGTTTGATCATCGTCAGCGGCCCGTCGGCCACCTGCCGGTAGATGCGGTATTCCCGGGCTTTGTCTGCCAGTTTCCCAAAGATCACGAGGGGACCGGAGCCGCCAGGATCATCGGCGGACGGAGCACTGGGCGTATTGATCGGGATGCAAACTTCCCCTCCAGCGGTATCGGGGGCCCTCATTTGCCACGCCCGCAAGGGCCGGGCGAGAAACACAGGAGCGCCCCGCACCCCATCGATAAAGCGCACATTCCGCACGATGGGTGTGATGGCACTGACAAAATCCACGCCGGCAAAGCGCCACACCCCACCACCCTGATCCACCTGGATCAGCACCTCGGAGCCCACGGCAAAGCCTGTCTGGGCCGAAAAGTAAGCATCATCCAGCTTCTCCGGTTGCACAGCACTCAGCGTGCGGGCGGTGCCTTCGGTGCTCAATTCCGAAGCCAGAAAATGAGCCGGATCAAAGTTCAAAGGAGACAACTCCCCGGCGGCAAAGCGGATCACATTGATCCTCGCGCCATCCGGCTGGCTGTCCCGGTTTGAAATGGCTTCCCGGCTGACGGTGCCGATGTAGCCGCCGGTGCGGCACCAGATTTTCTGCGTGCCGCCATGCCCCGGCGTCACTGGGCTGGTGAAATCTTCTGAAACCTCGTCCGCCCCCTCACCAAAATAGTGACGTCCGAGCAGTCCCATGAAGATCTGACCGGAATTGGAATCCTGAAACTCATAGCGGAACTCGGCCCATTCGACCGATCCATCCAGCCGCCGGCAACTTGCCCGGAAATGCATTTCTCCCGGAGGGATCGGTTGGTCGGACGAAGCCGTATCCAGTCCTTCTGTTTTCACCAGAGCCCGGGCGCAGACGGTCAGCAAATCCGCCACCGGCCGGGCCGGGCCCACCCGGTCGTGCAGCGCGGCCATGATAGGAGCACACCAGGGACCAGCCGTGCGGCAGGCCAGCACTCCATTGATCCGCAGGACACGGACCGCCCGCACCGCAAAGAAAAAGGTGTCCCGGAAGTTGGCTGCCAGCGGATTATCAGAGTAGTCCGTCAGGGTGATAGCGTCTGTCCCTGGGGCATCAGGCACCTCCGTGGCAAACGCCTGGGGATAAAACACCTGGGATGGAGCACTGAAATCGATTTTCGTCAGGCCCGCCCGCAGTCTGGGATCGTTCAATTTGTCCAGATCATCCCCTTTCACGACCTCATAAACCAGTTGGGTAAGCGCTCCATCTGCCGTAGCCTGGGTGGTGTCCGGAGCAAGAGGCTTCCATGAAATCCGGAATCCCTGACGGGCCGCTGCCGGGGCCGTGTCGTTGTAGGTATAATCATTTTCGACCAGCAGGCCCTGAGGTGCGGGAGGCGGCACCCGGCGGCACGCCGTCGCCAGGGTGCCGGCCGAGACCATGCCATCACGCCCCAACAGATCGCGGGCCGTCGTGTAATAGTAAAACTGCTCGCCATCGCGGAAGGCCGTGCCGCCTGAAAAGCGGTCATTGTCATCCGCAAAAAAGAACGTGTCAGGATCAGCGGCCAGATTGGTCACATCGGTCGCTGCCGGAGGGAGACTGGAGGTAAAGGCCTTTTTTGTCAGGATCGCACTGGCCTTGTTCACCCGGACGGCACCAGCGAGGATCAGCTCCTCCAGGCCCGGCTGGGCGGGAAAGGGCGCGGCACCGGCCGCCCGGGGCAGGCGCCAGAGATTGAAACCCGCCTGCGTCAGGGAACGGCGCGCCAGTTCCACCGGCGTGGCCCAGCGTAATTTGATGTTCAGTTCGGCCTTGGCACTCTCGTCAGGCAGCACCCAGGGTGCCTCCGGAGGGGGGAGAGGCAAAGGATCCGAGGCGTCCAGAATCACCCGTCCCAGCACGGAAATGGAATTCTGAGCCGCCGCATTCCAATCGCGGATCTCCACCGTCGCTTTCCCGCCTTCCGGCACCGGCAGCAGCCCCGCCCAGCCCTGTCCGAGGAGTTGCCGGATTGAGGGTCGGGCAAAGGCCATCAATTGCAGCGATTGCGCGATCTCCGGATCGGTCCTGCCGCGCAGCACGAGCCCCGCAAGGCGCTCCGCCAGCGGCGGAATATCCGGATAGGGCCGCACCGGAGCTGGCGTGTTGGGGGCCAGCGCCTTGGCATCATTCCAACGGGTGAAAGCCCACAACTCCTGCGTCACCACGTCGAGGCCAGTCAGGCTTTCGCCCAAGGCTTCCGCCCGTTCCAGCAGGGGCTTCACCGTCACGCCATCCCGCACCGGAGCCAGCACCGCCACCCGGGTAAAACTGCCCGCAGCGTCCGGGGCGGCAGGCTTGATGAAAACCGCCAGGGTGCGGCGACTCAGGGAAGTTGGATTGACGGCATTGAGGGCCACAAATCCCCAGCGCCGGCCCTGCGGGTCGAGGCGGGTGGTGCCAGCCGTGGTCAGTGCATCCGGGATCGGATTCTGCGCCGGCAGGAGGGTCGTTAGGAGGAATAGGAACAGGAAGTATTTCATCACAAAAATAGGTCAGTGGCCAAAACCGAAGGAGACACCGTCCCCGCCCACCTGGGCATGGAACTTCACGTCTTTGCTGAAGCTGATGCAGAAAGGACAGGGCCCGATGTCCAATTCAAACTCCGCCAGGCCCAACAATCGCAGCGCGAGGGAGGACGACGGTCCTTTCACTTCCTCTCTGATTCCGCTGCCCAGAGGGATCCGCAGGGCACCGATCAGTTTCACCTTAGCCTCGGCGTGGGCAATGCACAGAATATCCGCAGTGATACCAAAGAATTGTTTGGACCCCAGCAGCAACTGGTCCTGACCGCCCGATTTCACAAAAGCAAACGGTCCAGCCCCCGCACCAGCGCGCAGACTGAAGAGACAGGAATCCGGAATCCCTATTACGTTATTCAAGGGCATCCATCCCTCCGCGTAAACATACAGTCCCGTGATCCTGGTGTTCTCCGGATCATCTCCGGGCCCCAGCAGCGCGAGGTCAGGATTCAGCAATAGCGCATGGATATCCGGATCCACATCCAGCAGCGGAGCCAGCCCGCAAGTGGACCCGGCAAAGAAGGCACCCGCGAATTCATACCCCTGGAAAGCCGCCCTGGCCCGGGCTCCAAAATAGTTCGACGCCTTGCCAAAAGCAAAGGTGAGGCCCAATTCCTTGATTTCGATGCTGGCCACGCTGATGCTTCCCTGAAGGAAAAAGGAACCACCCAGCCCCAACAATGCCGGCGTGCCGGGCCCGCAGGAACCGAAGGCAAACTGGCCCTGCACCCGCAGCTTCGTGGAATTGTCGCCCTCCGCAAACAAATTGAACGGAGCCTCGCCCCCCACGATGACTTCCACCCCATCACGCATCGCCGCAGGATCATCGCAATAACACTTCGTGCGTGGATTTTTGGCATTCAAGGCATCAATCTGCAGCCAGCCCCGGAATTCCATCTCATCGGCCGCCTTCAACACCATCTTCCCATCAATGCGCAGGCGCTGCAGGGAGTCGCCATTGATTTGAGCATAACCATCCAGTCCCAGACCCTTGAAGGTGGAACTCAAGGCTCCCAGGCCGGCATC
>CAMDJM010000118.1 GCA_945900785.1 Akkermansia muciniphila | reverse complement strand
TCTGGGGGGTGCTTTTTGCGGCGGATTGCCGGTAAGTGGCAGTCTGACGCGGAGCATGCTGAATTATGCCAGTGGAGCACGCACCCAGATCAGCAGCCTGCTCTGCGGCGGGTTCTGCCTGGCTGGAGCGCTGCTGCTGGGGCACGCCGTGACTTACATTCCCCGGGCGGCTCTGGCAGCATTGATCATGGGGCTGACCGTGACCCTGATTAACCGGGTGCATCTGCGGATTTGTCTGAAGGCGACCCGGGGTGATGCCATCACCGTGATCGTGACCTTTGTCAGCACACTGCTGATGCCGCTTTATATTGCGATTTTTGTGGGAGTGGCCGCCAGCATTGTGCTGTATCTGCGGCAGGCGTCGCGGCCCAGTCTGGTGGAGTATGAGTTCACGCCCGAAGGCTCCCTGACGGAACGTCCGGACACATTGCAGCGCTCGCATCCGGCTATTTCCATTGTGCACGTGGAGGGGGAGCTTTTCTTTGGCGCGGCGGAATTGTTCCGGAATCAGATCCAGCAGACCGCAGCGGACCCTAACCTTCGGATTATTATCCTGCGGATGAAAAATGCCCGCCACCTGGATGCCACCAGCGTGATGGCGCTGCAGGAACTGATTGAGTTTATGCGTCAGGAAGGGCGTGATCTCCTGATCAGCGGCCTCAGCAAGGAGGTCTACCGCGTCCTGAAAAATGCCGGCATGGTGGAGTTTGTGGGGCGGGCGAATTTGTTCATCGGCTCGGCGCAAAACCCGAACCTTTCGACCAGAAATGCCCTGAAGCGCGCTCAGGCAATTCTGGGCACGGCGCAGGCGGATATCCGGATTTTCTATGATCCCTCAAATCCGGCCGGAGGCTGAAGGGTGCGCAGGGCTCTGCTCCGGTCTGGTCTGGCTGATTAACCGGAGTAGCCCTCAAGGATTTTAGCATTTTCGTATTTTTTATTTGGTTTGCGGGGATATACGGAAAATCACGGGCCGGAGCCCCGTGCTCCCTTTTGCCATGACTGCCTCTTCGCTTACCGATACTACCCACCGCGGGCCGGTGGATATGCATGTTCACATTGTCGGGAATGGCCTGGCGGGGAGTGGGTGCCGGCTGAAGCTGACGGGGGGGCACCGTTGGTTGGCGGATTTTATGTTGCATCAGTTGGGGATGGAGGTGTCGTGGAGGGCGGTGGAGTTCGATGCGGCCTATGTGGAATTGCTGCTGCGCTGGCTCCGCACCTCCCTGCTGACGCATGCGGTGATCCTGGCGCACGAGGAGGTGTATGCGGAAAATGGGGAGCGGCTGGATTTTGGATCGATGCATGTGCCGAATGATTATGTGCTGCGGCTGGCCCGGGAGTATCCGGAGTTTTTGCCAGGGGTTTCCATCCATCCGGCGCGGCGGGATGCGATGGAGGAACTGGAGCGCTGTCTGGCGGGCGGGGCGGTCCTGCTGAAGCTGCTGCCGAATTGTCAGAATGTGGACTGTTCCCTCCCGGCCTACCGTCCCTTCTGGGAACGGATGGCATCGGCCGGCCTTCCGCTTCTGGCGCACACCGGGGGTGAACACACGGTTCCGCAATATTGCCCGGCCTACGCGCACCCCGCTACCCTGACGCTGCCGCTGGAGTGCGGGGTGACGGTGATTGCGGCGCATTGCGCCACGGGGAGTGGGCTGCTGGATCCGGATTATTTGCCGTATCTCCTGCAAATGATGCAGCGCTGGCCGAATCTCTACGGCGATCTCAGCGCGCTGAATCTTCCCCTGCGCAGCGCCGGTCTGACCACTCTGATCCGGCCGGAGCATCACGCCCGTCTGGTGCATGGCAGTGATTTCCCGGTGCCGGTCCAGCCCCGCTGGGCTCAGCTCAGGGGCTTGCTGACGCGGGCTCAGGCGGGTTTTCTGCGGGATGAAGCGAACTTTCTGGAGCGGGACTATCACCTCAAGGCGGCGATGGGATTTCCCCCGGAGGTCTTCACCCGGATCTGGGGCCTGCTCCGGCTGCCGGAGGGAAAAATACCCGGATAATTGAATTATTGGACAAGCGGCCAGTCACGGGTATTCTCCCCCCATCGGAATGCCGGTAGCGGAGGCTGCGGCAGGATGTATCACCAGGAAACAACAGCTAGGAAAGACTATGGATTATTATCAGGACTCTTATCGCCCGAACTCCGGGGATGGTTATGGCCCACCCGCCAATGATGGCTACGGATCGCCCCAGGGCGGCTACGGTGGAGGCGGCGGGGATTTCCAGCGCCAGAACAATCCTCCGCTCCTTACCGAAAAGATTTTCCATGACCGGAAGGAGTTCTTTCTGGATCTGAAGGAAAACAGCCGCGGCCGGGTGCTGAAAATTACGGAAAAAGTCGGCGGCCGCCGGGATACCATCATGGTGCCCATGGAAGTCATGCAGGATCTGTATGAAGCGCTGGGGCGTATCATGGATTACGAGCGTGGATTGGACTAGTCCAGCGTGAGCCACTTCAGAATTACGGAGGAACATTTCCGCCACTGTGAATTTGACCAATGCTGTAGCTTGGTTTATAGTTCACCCTGCGGAGTCCCCTCTCCCCCCCTTTTGTGAACACCCCTTCCGGTATATCAACAGGCACCCTGAACGGCGTCGTATGGCTTACCGTGGAAGGACGTGGCAGTTTTCAAAACAGTGCTGAACTCCGCGGACTGGTGCGCGACGGGATCGCTGGAGGCACCAGCAGGATGGTGCTGGACCTGCTCCGATGTAGTGGCATGGACAGCACATTCATGGGAATGCTGTCCTGCATCGCGATTAAACTGGAGGATGCCGGCGGCTGCCTGCATGTGGTCAATGCCGGAGGAAAAAACGGGGAATTGCTGAGGGGCTTGGGGCTTGATGAAGTTTTTAAAGTAGAGAATGGAATGGCTGGAGTGGATGAAGTGGCCTGCTGCAGCAAGGAGGAAGTTCCTCTGGAAGCCGTCGCCAAGGCTGCCTGCACGGCGGTGGATCAGCGGGAAATCTGCCTCCAAGCCCACGAAGCCCTGGCTGGCATTCAGGAAACGAATGCTGAGAAATTCCGGGACGTGATCAGTCTGATGCGTCAAAAATCCCTGAAGACGGAAGCAGCTCACTAATGGCATGTCACTACGTCACGGCGGAATTCCCTGCAACATGCGCTCTGACTCAATTTCTATCCGGCAAAGCTGCAAGGGCGTGCTGGCGTTACCATAACGGCGCATGTGGCTTTATTCGATTCTGTTCAGCGCGGGTTTCCTCACCGCCACTCTCGTCGCATATTTATTCAGGGTGCGGGGCATGCAGCTGATCCGGAATCTGCAAACGGAACGCGAAGCCCTGCTGGGGGAGGAAACCCGGATTTTTACCTTTCTCCATGAGATCGGCGAAACCCTGAGCCACGATCAAAGCCTGCGCGCCCTGCACGATGAAATCGTCCGCGGGGTGAGCCGGGTGGTCGATGCCGATGGCGGGGCGCTTTACCTGCTGGATCTGCGGCAGGGCACCCACCTCGTTCCCGCCAGCCTGACGGAATTCTCTGCTCCCCTGATCAATCTGCCGGCGGATCTCGCGGACAAAGCCCCAGGCAAGGCGTTGCACAGTTTTCTGCAAATGAAGTCCGCCCCGAGGGGCGATGGACTGCTGGGAAAAATTTTTGATGCCCAGGGGCCGATCAATTTTGGGGCCTTGCGGGACTGGGCCACCTTGTTTTCTGCCCTCTCCTCCTCTCAGGCCGGGCAATTTGTCATGGCGGCACCCGTAACCATTGGCACCCGCCGCATGGGGGTGCTGGCGGTGACCCGCGCGGCGGAGCACGGTCCTTTTACCCCCCATGCCTTCGAGGTCTTCCGCGCCGCCTCGGAACAGGGGGCTTTTGCCCTGGCCAATGCCACGATCCAGCAGGAAGCCAATGACAAGCGGCGGATGGAGGAGGAACTGCGCAGCGCCAGCGAGGTGCAGCGGATTCTCCTCCCGCAGTCTGCGCCCGAAATGGGGGACTATCTGATCGCGGCCTCGAACCTCCCCGCCAAGGTGCTGAGCGGCGACTACTACGACTTTATCCCGCTGGATGACGACCACATGGGGCTGGTGATTGCCGATGTGTCAGGAAAGGGTTTTCCCGCCTCTCTCGTCATGGCGACCTGCCGGGCGCTGCTGCGCGGCCAGGCTGCCGGTGAGCTTTCCCCCACGGCGGCTCTGGCAAAAGTGAACCGGATGCTCTTCGGGGATATCCGTGAGGACATGTTCATCAGCCTCGCCTACTGCGTCCTGGACCGGCACGTGCCGCGTATCACCCTGTCCCGCGCTGGACATGATGCTCCCCTGCATTACTCCAGGCGCACCGGAGCCGTGACCACCTTGAAGCCCCCTGGCCTCGCCCTTGGGATCGATGGCGGCCGCGTCTTCGAGCGTGTCACCAAGGACTTTACTTTCGACATGGAGCCCGGCGACTGTCTCCTGCTTTATACCGATGGAGTGAACGAAGCCGTCGATGCCGCCGGGGATGAATTTGGCATGGAACGGCTCCATCAGGTCTTCCTCGCCGCCGCGCCTTCGGGTGCCGATTCCGTCCTGTCGGCCTTTCAAAAGGCCCTCGCTGATTTCGTGGGGGGATCGCCACAGAGCGACGACATCACCCTCATCGCCGTGGAAAAACGCTGATCAGGCTGAGGAGAGTTGAGAGTTGAGAGTTGAGAGTTGAGAGTTTCACTCCGGGTCGCAAATTACCCGGTAAATTGCTTTGTGCAGGCGGCGCGGTTTGAAGGAAACTGAAAATAAATTGTTCGGTTCAGGCGTCCGGCTCCGAATTTTCAATGAGACAATCGGTTTCTCTTTGCCGCTCCTCTGCCCCCATGCCTGTCTTGCCCGCCCCCACCCTGTCGTCCGTTTCTCCTTCATTCTCACCCCCCATGGGCCAGCCCCATCTGTCGGTCGTCATGTCGCCGGCTTCGGGGGGCGTTGGCGTTGGCGGCAGTGCTTCCAGCGCCGCGATTGGGCCCCTCCTCTGGCGGGACGGCCCGGAGGGGATGCCGCGGGCGGGATGGACTGCGGAGTGGCCTTAGGGAGGCCTGGTGCGGGCGCGGTTAATGACGGACGGCCCCCCACGGTCACCATGGGGAGCAGGGGCGGGGCGATGGGCTGTGCTCTCGCGCGTGGCGTCAGTTATATGCGTCGGGTGGCCGCTGATCTGCTGTGGGTGATTGGGGCGCGGTGACCGCTGGCCTCCCTGGCGGGCGTGGGCGTGACTTTGCCGCCGCCTGCCCTTCCCAAAAACAAAACCGGGAAATACATTTTGCAGAAATGCAGACATTCAAATTACCAGATAAATTGCTTCCCAGGTAAATTGCTTCCGGGCCGCCGGATCCGTCAGCGCCGTCCGGTCAAGCTGAATGAGCCTTACGGGCTTCGCGGGCTTTGCCGCCGCCTGCCTTTTGGCTTCGGCTGGTTTCCCATCTGAGGCCTGCGCTCGACCCTCACCGTGCAACGGCTGCGCACGGTGGACCAGATGGTGCAGGCAGGCGGCGCGGTTTGAAGGAAACTGAAAATAAATTCTCCGGTGCAAGGACAATCAGCGTTTACGGCGGTTCAGGGTGGCTCCAGCTGCGGACGCGGCTGGAAAAATCGACACTGGTTCAGGAAAAGTCGTTCGGTAATAGGGCCATCACGCTCTCTGGTGGGGTTGGAAAACGGGTGATCGATTTTGGATCCACCAGTGGCGTGCTAACCGTTGCCTCGCTGTCGGCTGACCCGCACCTGCTGGTGCAAATCTGGAACTGGTCCAGCACCCCCGGCGGCACGGATCTCCCGGCCGAATTAAATGTCAGGGTGTCTTCAGCACGCGGTCAGTGGCAGCGGCACGCAGTCCGGGGTTCTGAATTGGTCCGGCCCAGATCCGGGCGGCTTCAGGGTCCCGCCCGGCCAAGGGGGTAACGAATCCGTTGATGGCGTAATCCCTTGAGGTGGATGGTGCCATGTTGACGAGGGATTGGCTGGCGGCCACGTCGTCCTTGCTGGCCCTGGAGGCATAGGCGGCACTCTTGCCTTCGTTGCGCCCCCGGCTGTCGCCCAACGATTCCAGCCAACCGGTGGCTTCAGTGGGGGATTTGCCGGCGGCTTGGCAGGCCGGTGGCTGACGTGCCGTGGCCGGGGGAGGGCGAACCGGCCGCCGCGGATATTTTGCCGGCGGCGGACAAGTCATCTCCCTGGCCGGCGGGGCGCCGGCCCGTGGCGGACCACTGCAGCCCCTCACGGTCCCCGCCCCTGACGCTTTCTCCGTCCACTGGGGAGGAACGCAGCTTCCATCCGAGCAGGAAGGCGCTGACCGCGAAGGCGCAACCTGCCAGGTGAATCAGTGAATATTTGGTAATCATGTTAAGGTTTTGGATTGAGGAAACGTTGCTGGGTTTCAGCCGGAAGTCCGCTGGTGGCAATCCAGGCGGCGGCCGCAGCGGGGTCCTTTTTGGCTTCAACAGCGCGTGCAAGGTGCATAGGTGAAGCCGCGTTTGCGGCAGCCGAAATGTGCACCTGATCCAATGCATTGGAGTTTGTCTGTAACGCTATGTCCGGTTTATCATGTTTGGGAAAAGTGCCCGGCCTGCTGGTATCAGGCGCGGGCTGGGGTTTGGGTTTCCGGTGATGGAAAGGGGATAGGCCTGGCGCTGGCGATGGTGCTGACAGCTCCGGGCCGCTTCAGGGGCCCTCCCGGACCATCCGGGGAGGGGGGGCCGTGCGGGTCCCGGCTCTGGCTGCCTCGTAATACGCTTGGTTGCGCATTTCGCCATCGGGCAGCGCGGCGGCCCAGCTGGCGGCAGAACCGGTTCCGTGTGACTGGATCTGTTTTTCGGCGATGAGGCTCATCATTTGTCTGGCCTGAGGATCTTTGGCCCGGTTCAGGTCCATGACAAATGCCACGGATTTAGCGGGATCGGCGATGACCAGTCCCTGCACGAAGGCTGCTTTCATCTGCCCGCGGTTGGGACCCTGGCCTCTTTCCGGCAGCGAATCATACCATGCCCAGGCGGCTGCCGGATCCGCCGAGGCCCAGCCGGCCAGGGCCGGACCCATATCGGATTTTGGGATATCGATTCCGCGGAGAACCGCCCCGGTGCCTTCCATTTTCCCCCAGGCAAAATGGAAGTCGCGGAACATTGTCTCGCTGGCCTCCTGAGGGTCGATTTGCGCCCGGATCTCCAACGCATTTTCCTTGGTCAAGCCCGCCAGCAAGCGGGCAAACGCGGCGCGTTTGGTCAGAGGATCGGTTGACCCGCGAAGTGATTTTCCAAGAGCAGCAATGTCCCCGGAAGTGAGGCTGATGACGGCACCCGCTGCGGAGGATGCTGCGGCGGCCTCCGCTTTAGCTTGGACAGCGCCTGCAAAGTCCGCAGGTGAAGCGGCGCTTGCAGGGAAGAAAATGGACCCTGGCCCTGCGGAGGTGGAATCTGTCTGGAACGGCAGGTTGAGCGACCATCCGGACGCAAAGGCGATGCCGGTGACCAGGATCCACAAGACACAGCTAACAGTTCCACTCATCATGGTGCGGTTGTTTGGGGAAGTGGAATTCCGTTTGCCGCCCCGGCCGGGGCCAGCGTGCTCCCTGATCCGGCCACCGCTTTGAGCAGTTCCCCGGTCATGGATTCCGTGGAGAGGCCCTCCGGAAACCTGGTGGCAGCCGGCTGGGTAGTGGCCCACGTTTTGAAAATATTGCGGACCGCCCTATCATGTTCCGCTCCGGCGGGCGACTGAGCCCCTTGCTGGTCGGGCGTAAGCACCTCAAGGCCGGGGAAGGTTTTTGCGGCCAGTGCTTTCCATTTCGGAAGGGTGCATCGCTCGAAGACTTCGTAAGCGGCCCACGTCATGGCTTGTCCGGGGGCTTTTTTGGCCCATGTGCGGCTGATATCCCCCAGCGTGTTGAGCTTGGCATCCCATAGGTCCAGTTGGCCTGCGAGCGTGGCCGCAGTGGCGGGATCGGTGCCTGAGAGCGTTCCCATCGCGCCGATATAGGCCCCGGCGCGCTGCATTTCTGGAAGGCTGGCGGCCCAGGCCAGCGCGGCATCCAGATCCTGCCGCACCCATTCCTTGCCCACGGTGCCAGCCAGAATGTGCCCCAGCGCTGGAAAATTCACGAGTGGATTGCCCGGGTTGCCAAGCCACCCCGCCGCCCGCGCGGGGTCTGCCGCAGCCAAGCCCGCCAGCAGGCTGGAGGCATCCGCACCTTGTTCCGGTTGCAGGAGATTGAGGCTGGCAAAGGCCCCATCCGGGTCCTCCGTTGCCCACCGCGTGAGCAGCAGGTGTATGAGCATTTTGGCCTCAGGATCCCAGTCCGGGGAGCCTTCACGCACTTCCCTTGCCGCTTCGGCCAAGCCCCCAACGGGAACGCGGCCCACCAGGCCGAGCAACGCTTTGCTGCGCAGCATGGGGACCCGCGTGGCAGGAATTTCCTGGAGCATTGCGGTGAATGTCTGCGGGGAGGCGGGTCTGGAGTCCCCGGAAATGCTGGCTGGACTTGTTTGCGAAAATGGGGAAATCTGCCCCGAACGCAGGATCAAAAGTTCCTTCCGGAGTTTGGCGTTTTGGAAGATCCAAAACGCCGCCACGAGCGCTGCCAGGTAGACGACAGCGGCGGCAGCGATGGCGGCCCCGGGCATTTTTGCCGTCTCAGAAAGCTCGGTGGAGGAAGCCGCCGCCGCCTTGCCACTAAAGGAGGGCGCTGCGGAGGCAGGACTAGCGGCAAGGGGTGCTGGAGATGCCCTAACTGAAAATGCAGTGACAATGACGGCCAACGCGGCAATAACAACGGTGATCACTTTGCGGTGCAGCACGGTGCGCCATTTCTTCAGCGCCCAGTTCACCCTCCTGCGGGCAGGCTCCCCAGTGACTTCTGACGGGCGCCCTGCCTCCGCAGGGGTGCCCATTTCACGGAACGGCAGCAGAACCGCCTCACGGTCAGCAGGGCAAAGCGGCTCCATGGCTTCATCCATCAAGGGGCCGGGGGCATGGGCAGGAGCCCAGTTGCCTGCGCCCCCGGGGTCCGTTTGGGCCCCCCCCTGAGCCACGGTCCGCAGGGCGGCACTGCGGGCAGTTTCCATTTCCACCTGACCCTCATGGCCTTGGCTGGGCTTGGTGCCAGCGGCATCGGAGAGCGCTGCGGCCCAGGGTGAGGCCGCGTCCACTCCTTGCATCTGCGAGACTTGATGGGCAATGGATTTGATGAGACCAAGGACCCCATGACCATCTTTTGCGAGCGAGGCCGCCACCGCCAACGCTCCGGAGGGATCCGTTGCCGCCAGACTGCCGACCAATTCGAGGGCCAGAGAATCACGCAAATTTTCCTCCTTCAGGCCGCGCCCTTTCATGAGGCGGCCGGCGGAAAAGTCCCCCAAGTCAAGATTTCGCAGCCAGTCGGAGGCTGCCACAGCATCCGCAGACGCCCATCCGGCCAGTGCCGGTCCCATGCAGGGAGCACCCATGGCCACGCCACCCATGACGGCCTCGATCCCGGCAATCTTCCCCCAGGCGAAATAAAAATCGCGGAACGCCGGGGCGGTGGGATCATGGATTCCCAATTGCCCGCTGATGGCCAGGGCGTTTTCCTTCGTCAGGCCTGAAAGCAGATTTTGCAGCGCTTCCTGACGCAGCACAGGATCGGTGCTGTTGCGGAAAATCTCCCCCATGGCCATCAGGAATCGCTGCTCGGTTTCTGACGGAAGTTCGCTGCCCCGAAGCCAGGCGGCGGCAGCAGCAGGCTCCTTCCTGGCGTAGGCTTCCGCTGTGAGAGTAAGCACGAACTTGCGGAATTCAGCGTCCTGAATCTGATTCGCCCAGGCAATGGAAGTCATCAGATCCTCCCAACGGTAGGAAAAGATGAAACCCCCAATGGCTTGATCCCTTTTGGAGGATGGCTTCATGGAAGTAAGGCGTAGGATGGCGGCCAACGGGTCCGCTTTGGCCCATCCGGAAAAGGCCGGACCGTAGGCTTTGCTTTGGTCGCCACTGAGGGTGTCCAGCCATTGGACGGTGGCGGCTCCATCCCGCCCACTCCATTCGGAAATCATGCCATGAGGGATGGCTCCACCTTCTTTTTCAACGGCGGGTAGAGCAGGCCACACGGCGGCCGCAGCAGGATCCGGGCGGACCTTGATTTTGGCCGGCTGGCAAGGCGCGTGGTGGCCCATTTCGCCATTGGTCTGGGCGTCTGCCCCATTGGCGGGAATGCCGGAGAACCTGGTGAGAACTTTTTCAATCCTGGTGGTGTCCCTGGAGCAGAGGGGCAGCGCAACCGCAGCGGTGAGGGATTCCGGGGCAGCCCCAGGTTTAGCCATAGCAACTCTCCCGCAGGCTGAAGACGGGTCCGCGTCCGGGGCAGGCGGAGTGAAGCCCTGATCCGATGACGGGAAACCTGGATTAAACTTGGACTTCGACACCTCGGATAGCGCTAAGAAACCGCCGGAGACAAGCGTCAGAGGGATTGGGGCAGGGTCGTGTTTCAATTTAAATTTTCAGTGGGTAGTGGAATTTAGTTCCCGGCGGCCCGAGCCGGGGTCGCCGGACGGTTGGCCTGCAAAACTTGCTGAATCTGCTCCGGACGCAGCAGCAACAGTCCTTCCTGCAATTTGACGTTCAGGGAGAACTGGAACCCCATCACCGCAACGGCTGCGGGAAGCATTTGTGCAACCACCAAAACCTTGGCGGAGAAAGCTGCCACCAGGGGCAGCTCCAGCCCCGCTTTCCACCCCTTCTGCCGCCGGACCACCATCTGCTGGTGATCGTGCAAAGCCCAAGCCAAACTTAGAGGCACCCGGAGACGAGCGCATTTGATCCAGCACCCGTTTCACCCTCATCCTGGCAGCATCCTCGGTGATCCTGCGCGTTTGCGCCAACTCTTTATAGGAGCGCTTCGCGTAGAACCGCTCCACAATCAGCTCGCGGTCAACCTGGCTGAGCGATGTCAGAGCTTCCTCTATCCAAACGAAGTCAGAGGTGCCGGATTCAAGTGAACTTGCATACGCCTGCTCCCGCCGGCGGCGTGCCGCTTCAGAACGCAGCAGATCAATGGAGAGGGAACGGGTGTTCACGTATAGCCAGGATTTAAACGAAACCACGGATGGGAGCTTTTCCAGGTTCTTCGAGAGACGGATAAAAACCATCTGGGCGACATCTTCCGCCAAGTCATGGCGGTGGACGAAAAACCGGGCCACCCCAACCACAAATCCCCTATTCCGCTCTGCCTCGTCAAGATATGATGCCCCCCCACGATGGCTTTCTCCATTCATAGATGATTTCACAAAATGGTTTCGAAGATGGATCTTAAAACCGAACAAAATTCCAGTAAATTTTTTTTTGCATCTTTTTAAGTATTTTACTAATCCAATTGCCTACTCGATTTTAGAATATTTGACAATACTCGGTTTTAGGGTTTCCTCTATGAGGGATTTTCCCTGAAAATGACTAAGGGTGCCCGTGTAGTGTAAGCGGGCTGCCGGGCAAAAACGGGAACGCCCTTTTCTGCCAGCGCCTGCCGTCGTGCTCCCAGCCCCCGCCAAACCCGCAGCCACCTGCCCAGCCGCCTGATTTTGCCGTGACCCACCAAGGCACTAGGCGAATACGGTTTACTCGATAGGTTTCCTGACGGATCAAACGATGAGTTCGGCATCCTTGCTTCAGAAGGGCTATGAACCGGTAGCAGCCAAGCCGTCAGGTTCGGCCGGTTTGACCTCATTGTCTGGTGGTTCCGGGTTCTTTTCGCTCAATGGCGGATCCAGTTTTTCCAGCACCAGCATGACTTATGGGTTCCAGTTGACGGGGATCGCCAGTGTCCCTGAACCCACGGTGCCACTTTTCACGGCACTGACACTGTGCGCTGGCCTCCTGCAGCGTCGGCGTTCCAGCCATTCCCTGTAATTTTTTTGCCTGTTATCCTTTAAAATGCAGAGGCGGGCCTTCGGGTCCGCCTCTGCTGTTTCGTCGCGTTGTCTCCACCGCCGGCGCGTTCAGCCGTTTTGATTGATTGGGCGCGTATGCAAATTACCGGGTAAATTGCTTTGGGTAAATTGCTTTGCCGGCTTGGCCGCCCGATCCTGCTTGCGCTGCTTGGCTTTTTCTGCCCGGGTCTTCTTGTCTTGATAGGCCTCATTTTTATCCACCTCCGATAGCCCGGCATTCTCCACCATGCCGGCGCCCGCCTTGGTCACATTGAGTAGGCCCTCAATAGCCTCGCCTCCCGGCGCCCCCAGCAGCGTCAGCCCCAGCGCAGTCATAAAAGTCATTTACCAGGTAATTTGCGTGGCGGGTGGCGTCATTGGCGGGAGGGGGAACGGGGAGAGAGGGGGTCTGTTCGCCGCCGCCTTCATCCTCAAGGA
>CAMDJM010000117.1 GCA_945900785.1 Akkermansia muciniphila | reverse complement strand
GATAAGACTTTGGCGCAGAGTGCGGCCCCGGGCCAGGAATTCTTTGCTATAAGAGCCAGGTTTTCCAGCAAACAGGGACTTCAAACGGCCGCGAAATCTGAATACCCAGGTTTTTAAGGTTTTAGGACTAAGTCCGACAGGCTGCTAGGCACTGGGGTTGCACCCAGTGTAGCCGCGCCAGGATTTATTACTGCTTCGACCACAGACGGTTCGACATACACGGGCGCATACTCCGGGGCAATTATTGGGACCGTAAATGGAGACTACCGGCTGGGAGTGACATTCGTGGATTCCAACACGATCTACGGGACCCAAGGAACAAACCTTAGATTAACTGATTTCTCCGGAGCATCGGGCACTCTAGTGGATTCTTCCACATTTGCTGCTGGCGAACGTGGGCTGGACTACATTGAGTATGGTGGGGTAAAACTCTTGGCAACTATCAATTCAGCCACTTCTGTGGTTACATTATATGACGTTAGTGATCCAACGACCTTGGCGAGCCCGGTCACCTTGACCAATACTACTGGAACTCTTACGGCAAATGGCAACGGGACTACCTCTGTTCAGTGGGGAATTGGCGCTGGCGATGAAATTACTCTTTATGCTATGGCAACCAATCAAGGCATCCAAGCTTTCAAAGTGTCCATTCCCGAGCCTTCTTCCCTGCTGCTGGGTGGGCTGGGCCTCGGATTGCTGCTGCGCCGCCGCCGGTAGAAATGCCGCCACGGGTTTTACGCAGGCCGGAAGGAAACTCCCGGGTTACCGGAGGAGGCATTGCAGGATCGATCTGACCGCTTCAGGCTGGTTGGTTGGGAGGCGGTGGCCGGTTCCAGCGAGGATGTGAAGTCTGAATCGCGGGAGCTTGGCTGTGGCTTGGCGGGCGAGGGTGCTGAATTTCACATCATCCGCCCCTGCTATCCAATGGCAGGTCAGCGGGAGCGTGGCCAGCGCCTGGAGGAGATTTTCCTGATGACCGAGCGACCATCCATCGAAGGCTCCGGCGATTTCCCCTCGCCACGGCTCCAGCGCCCGGAAATCCGTGTCGGGTCCTGATCCTTGCAGCACCGGCTGAGCTTGCCAGGCGGCGCAGAGCCTGGCCCAGGTTTCCCTGTGAGGAGGGCGGACATTCTGTCCGCCCGGTGCCTGATCCAAAGCCCCAGCTTCTCCCCGGCACCGCTCCAGCCAGGCCCGGTCCTGCTCCAGGCGTTCGGCCCGTTCCCTATCGGAATCCAGCCCGGGGTGGGTGGAGAGAATGACGGCATGCTGCCACAGGGCAGGGCGGTCCAGCAGCACGTGCAGGGCGAGTCGCCCACCCAATGAGTAGCCAGCAAGGATGCGGGGTCCATCGTCAGGCAAGGCAGAAACCTGAACATTAAACCAAGTGGCGAAACCGGTGAGGGTGCGGGCTTCCGGGTGGTGGCGGCGGATTTCCCAAAGGTGCCAGGCCTTGGCAGGCACGCCATCGGGCAGGGCGGCATCCCAGTCGGAAGGCAGGCCGAAATTGCCGTGGAGGGCGTGGATCATCGGAGGGGGACGTTTGGTGTAAAATCAGGAGGACGGGGTGGTTTGCGGCGTGTGAAAGACACTTTCGTCAGCCCACGCTTTCCAGAAGGCTTCGGTCGCTTCCGCGTCGGGGTAGAGTTCGATCACCACGCGGTCCGGGAGATCGCTCAGGTCTGGCAAGGCGCACTGGCCGCTGCTGTGGCCCAGTCCCCATTGCTGCGCCCATCCAGCGAGGGAAATTTGGTGGGGGTTTTCCATGAGTTCGCGCTCAAAATCAGTCAGGCCCTGAAGCGCGGGAAGCCGGGAGAAGATCTTGCCGCCTGCGTTTTGCATCACCACGATGCGGATTCGTTGCGTGTTCAGTTGGCGCAGCATCCAAGGCGCAGCGAGATCGTAAAGCGCGGTGAGGTCACCGACGAGGCACCAGGCTTCCCCGGCATCAGCGGCGAGGCCGAGGAAGGCGGAGAGGTTGCCGTCGATGCCGTTAGCACCGCGCAGGGCGCGGGCGTGGAGCCCCGATTTCGTCTGGGCGCAGAGGTTCCAATGGCGAATCGCCAGGCTGTTGCCGGTGAACATCACGGCTTCCTCCGGAATGATTTTGGACAGGGCATGAACCAAGCCTGGCTCCGAGTGCTGCAGGCTGGCCAGCAGGTTGGCCAGACGGTCATCCGGGCGGTGATAGAGTCGGGATGGCCCCCAGTTTGTGAAATCGGGCTTGGTCAGGCAATTTTCCAAGGGCCGCACGATGCTGGGGCGCGCCAAACCGGAGTGGCCGCTGCGGGTGTAGCTGAGGATCGGGATTTCCGGGCGGTGTTCCAGATCCCGCCAAAACCGGCAGGAAGGAACGCCGCCGAGGCGGATCACAGAGCCATGCGGATACCGTTTCAGGATGTGATCTCCGCCATTCAGGAGAAGATCCCGTAGTGGCCAGGAGTTACGGAGGCCGGAAGAGGCTTCCGCATAAACCGGGGCTTCAAGTTCACCAGCAAACTGTTCCACGGCTAAGGTTTCCCATGGCAGCAGGTCCCCCAAAATTACCAAGGGATTGGGAAATTCCTGCGGATCGGGCAGTGGGATGGCTTTATAAAAGCGGGCGCATTCTGCCGTGGCCGCAGGGCGCAATCCCGCCCCGGCTACGCGGAGCAAGGGAAGCGCTGTGGCGGTGGGCTCTTCCAGACAAAGATTCACGTGCAGTGGACCGAGGAAATCCCACGACTCCAAAGTTCCGAGCACGGCAGGCGCGGTTTCCAGGCCAGTAATATCCAAAGCCAGTTTTGGATAGACGCCGAAGATCCCGGCCTGCTCAATGGCCTGGGGCGCGCCGGTGCCGCGATAGGAGGCGGGTCGGTCCGCCGTGAGGGCAATGAGGGGCAGGCCTTGGTAGTGGGCTTCCACCATGGCGGGGAGCAGTTCGGCGACGGCGGTGCCGGAGGTGGTGACCACGGCGACGGGACGCTCGAGGTCGAGGATGCGGCCGAGGGCAAAAAACGCGGCGGAGCGTTCCTCAAAATGATGCCAGAGCCGGACCCCGGGGATCGCGGCCAGCATGACCAGCAGAGCGCTGTTCCTGGCTCCGGCGCAGATGATGAACTCCCGCACGCCAGTGTGTTCCAGGAGGGATTTTAGCGTGAGCGCCGGCAGCTCAGCCAAGGTGGCGGGCGTTGGGTCAGGCATGGACGGCATCGAGTTCGAAGGCGTGGCGGACCCAATGGCGTTTGAGTTCGAGTTCGGCCCATTCTGTTTCAAAAACGCTGCCAGCGACCAGCCCGCAACCGGCAGGAAGCTGCACCTGGTGATCCTGCCAAAACAGGCCGCGGATGGCGACAAGGAAAACTGCCCCGCCCGGCCAGACGGCACCACAGGGAGCGCCAAAGTAGGCCGGCACACCACAGCGTTCCCGGTAACCCGCGAGTTGGGCCAAGGTCGCGGGATGGCGGGGGGAAATGCCCAGGGCAGGCGTGGGGTGGAGGAGGTGGATCAAGTCATTCAGCGCCTGGCCGGTGGGGGCTTCCGGGAGATCCACCGTGAGGGTGGTGCGCAGGTGCCGCACCGTGCCGAGGGGAACGATTTCCCGGGCGGTGAGGCTGACCCGACCCAGCCCGGCAAGCCGCCGGTGCAGTTCGTCCACCACAATTTCATGTTCCCGGGCCAATTTCGGCCCTTGGCGCAGGTCGGCCTCGTGCTGGGCGTCGACCGTGCCCGCAAGGGCCATGGTGGTGAGGCGGTGCCCGGATAATTCGAACAAAACCTCCGGCGTGATGGTGGCGAACCCCTGCCGCCCGTCACTCCAGGCAGCGGCTTGGCCGCGTCCGGTGCTGCGGTCCGGGTGCAGCAGTCCGTGGAGGGTGGGCCCGGGATCCGCATTCACGTAGGCAGCAGCCGTGGCGGCGGGCACGACTTTAAGGACCTGGCGCTGCCGGATCGCTTCCATGGCATCCAGAAAAACCGCGTGGAAGGCACTGCGGTTGGGCTCCTGCCAGGTGGCTTCGAGGCTCCTCAGGGCAGGCTCCGGGCCGGGGCGGCCGATCAGGTCCGGCAGGTGCCATGGCTGGGCCGATGACAGATCGAAGTCGTTGACGTAGAACGCGATGCCCTGATCGGGCGGGACGGCCAGGGAGGAAGCCCGCCCTCTGCTTTCCAAGCGCTGCCCGGCGGAGCCCGGGATATCCAGGCAACCCCACGCCCCGCCTGGCTGCGGCGGTGGCAGCACGGGCAGGCTGCGGTAGAAGGAAGGCGGGAGGCCTGGCATGACAGAGATAGCAACGAAACCATGGGGGCCAGGGAAACCAGTCACAAGCAGGAATCCGCGGGAACGGCATTTTGGAAAAATTGCAAATGGCTGAAGAACAGGATTGCCATCTGTCGGCAGACGCGCAAATTATGCGCCCGTGGGAGTCAGTATAACCCTCCCTCAGAACATATCGCAATGGGCTACGAAATCGAAGGGACCATCAAGGTCATCATGGACGTCATGACGTTTGGCAGCGGGTTCACCAAGCGTGAATTCGTGATCACCTCCGGGGAGGACAAATACCCTCAGGATATCAAAATGGAATTTGTGAAAGACAAGACTGCCTTGTTGGATCGGTTCCGTCCGGGGCAACGGGTCAAGGTGGGTTTCGAAATCCGGGGGAATGAGAACAATGGGAAATATTACGTGAGTTTGAGCGCATGGCGCATCAATCCAGCGGACGGATCGGATGGGGGAGGTGACCAGCCCATGGAGCGTCCGAGGGAATTTTCCGGCCCGCGCACCGGTGGCGGCGGTGGTGGTTTCCCCCCCCGCAGCGGAGGCGGTGCCGCCGGAGGCGGCGGGGATCGTCGCAGTGGTGGCGGCGGCGGTGGCGGCGGCGGTGGCGGTGGGTTTGAAAGGGAGCGCAGTGGTCCACGCGGCGGCGGCGGGGGAGCCGAACGGCGTGGCCGGGATTTTGAAGATGGTGGTGGCAATGCGGGTCGCCGGGGCGGAAAATATGAGGACGACGACGTCGACTTCTAAAGCCCCACGTGCCTCCCCTTTCCCGGTCTTTCTTTTATCATGCCGAAAATCATCATCTATCACCCGGATGGCTCCTCAGCCAAATACGGCCTGAATGGGCCATCCTTCACCGTCGGGCGGGCAGATGGAAATGATATCGTGCTGCCGGCGGGAGCGGCTTCCAGTCACCATGCCGTGCTCAAACTGAACGAGACCGGCGATTATACGGTAACGGACCTGGAATCCACCAATAAAACCAAAGTCAACGGGAGTTCCGTCCAAACCGTTCCTTTGCGGAACGGGGATTCGCTGCTTTTTGGGGACATTGCGGCAGATTACCATTCCGAGATCGTCATTGCCTCTGCGCCCTTCCGGGATGACCAGCCGACCCAAATCTACGAGCAGCGTAGTGCCCCTCCCATCATCCCGGGTGCAGCAGCGGCCGCGGCCAAGGTGGCTTCCGTGGTGGTGGTGCCGCAGGTGATTCACCGCCCCGCTTCAACCACGCCGCGGCGCAGCACGCATTCCCCGGACGGGGGCTGTTTTGCCCTGGTGGTTTTCTCCCTGGTCCTGCCGGTAGCGTTTTTTGCCGGGCTGGTGATCCGGCACCACCAGGACAAGGGCGAATGGTTTTGGAACTACCTCCAGCAATATTTGCACAGTTAGGAGTTCCGGAGGGAGCATGGGACTGCTGTCTGGCCGGAGGAACCGGGTGTGACCGCAACCATTATCAGAAAGCTTGCTTATCCAGAGATCTGTCCAGCGGGTGAGCCCAATAATGTCAGGATGGCTTTTTGGGCGTGGAGGCGGTTTTCGGCTTCCTGGAAGATGGTGCCGGCATGGGCTTCGAGGCATTCCTCACTGATTTCCTGGCCGCGGTAGGCGGGGAGGCAATGCATGACGATGGCGTCAGGAGCGGCTTTGGTTGTGAGGGCGGAGTTGATTTGCCAGGGTGCGAGGTCAGCGAGGCGTTTTTGGGTTTCCTCCTCCATGCCCATGCTGACCCAGACGTCGGTGTAGAGGACGTCGGCTCCGGCCACGGCCTCGGCGGGGTCCGGCTCGCAGGTGATGTTGCCGGATTTGAATCGGGCAAGGTAGGAGGCGGTGGGTTGATAAGCCGGCGGGGCGCAGATGACGAGCTGGAAGTCGAGCTTTTCAGCGGCCCACATCCATGATTTCGACATGTTGTTATCGCCGTCGCCCATGAAAACGACTTTTTTCCCCTGATAGCCACCGCAGCGTTCGATCATGGTGAGGAGGTCAGCGAGGACCTGGCAGGGATGTTCGTCGTCGGTGAGGGCGTTGATGGTGGGCAGCTGGGAGTAGTGGGCGAAGTCGACGATGTCCTGCTGGGCAAAGGTGCGGATGATGGCGCCATGGACCATGCGGCCAAGGACGCGGGCGGTGTCCTTGATGGGTTCCTTGCGGCCGAGCTGGGTGTCGGTGGCGTTAAGATAGAGGACGCGGCCGCCCAGTTCCTGCACGCCGACTTCGAAGCTGACGCGGGTGCGGGTGGAGGCCTTCATGAAGATCATGGCCCAGGTCTGGCCGGCGAGGGGCTGGAAGGTTTGGTCGGCGCGGGTGGCTTTGAGATGCGCGGCGAGTTCAAGGACTTGGCGCATGTCGTCGGCGGACATGGTTTCCAGGGAGAGGAGGTGAGTCATGAGGGGAAATGGGGAAATGGGGGAATTGGGAAATGGAGAAATTAGTTAACGTTGAACATTGAACGTTGCACGTTGAAATATGGGGGATGCCGGATGGGCACTTAGTGGTTCAATTGTTGGTTGAGAACGCGTTGGAAGATGGTCATGGCGGTTTGGACTTCTTCGGGGGTGACGTTGAGGGGGGGAAGCCAGCGGACGACGAGGGGGCCGGCGGCTACGGTAAGCAGGCCTTCGGCCATGAGGGCTTTGACGAGGTGGATGGAGGCCAGGCCGTCGGCTTCCTTCCAAGTGGTGCGGCGGGCCATCACGGTGGGGTCGAGTTCGAAGCCGATGAGCAGTCCGAGGCCGCGGATGGTGCGGATGAGGGGATGATGCCAAGCGCTGACAGTGGCGATGATTTCCTGACCCGTGGTGGCGGAGTGTTCGCAGAGGCGGGATGCTTTGATTTCCTTCAGCACGGCAAGGGCGACGGCGCAGGCGAGGGGGGAGCCGCCGTAGGTGGTGCCATGGGTGCCAGGGCCGAGGAGGTCGCAGAGGTCAGGGTCCCCGGGGGTGGTGGTGATAGGGCGTTGTTTGATCCAGGCCGCCCCGATCGGAAAGCCGCCGCCGATGCCTTTGGCCCAGGAGACGGCGTCGGGGGTGATTTCCGGGGTGATCGGCTTCCATCCGCACCAATGGCCGCAGCGTCCGAGACCGGCCTGGACTTCATCCATGAGGAGCAGGATGTTGTGGTCCTGACAGATTTTGGAAAGGCCGCGCAGGAATTCCGGGGTGGCGATGTTGACGCCGCCTTCGCCCTGCACGGCTTCGAGCAGGATGGCGACGGTTTCGGGAGTCAGGGCGGCCTGGACCGCATCCAGGTCGTTATAGGGCAAGTGGGTGAATCCTGGCAGGAGGGGAGCGAATCCGATTTTGACTTTTTCCTGGCCGGTGGCCGAAATGCCGGCGTAGGTGCGGCCGTGGAAGCTATTGTTAAATGTCAGGATGTGGGTGCGCGGGGTGCCGTCCGCCAAAGGAGTGGCATGGCCGAATTTCCGGGCGAGCTTGATGAGGGCTTCGTTGGCTTCGGCCCCGCTGTTGCAGAAGAGGGACTTGCCAGGATGGTCCATCACGGTCTCGGTGATGAATTGGCCGAGTTCACCCTGGCCCCGGATTTGATACCAGTTGGAGCAGTGGATGAGTTTGCTGCCCTGTTCGGCCAGAGCCTGGGTGATGGCGGGCGGGCAGTGGCCCAGGGAAGTGACGGCGACGCCGCCGCCGAAGTCGAGGAATTGGCGTCCGGTTTCATCCCAGAGCCAGGTGCCCTGGCCGCGCTCCGGCACGAGGGCGAGCCGGCCGTAGTTGGGGACCGTGTAGCGGGAGAGCAGCCCGGCGGCGGAGAGGGAGGCGAGAGGTGCTTTTTCGACGACGGGGAGATTCATGGGAGGGAGGGAAGGAAAGGGGGAATTTTTGAAGGGTTAACGTTGAACGTGGAACATCGAACGTTGAACGTTGAACGTTGAATGGAGTGGCGGCGGGGGCGGCGGACAGAAACTAATAACTAATAACAAATAACTTCCAGCCCTACGCCTCAATCTCCGTGCCGATGCCTTTGTCGGTGAAGATTTCCAGGAGGAGGGAATGGGGGATGCGGCCGTCGATCATGTGGACTTTTTGCACGCCGTCGGCGAGCGCTTGGAGAGCGGAGCGGACTTTGGGGATCATGCCGCCGGTGATGACGCGTTCGTTGATGAGTTGCTCGGCGGCGGTGGCGGTGAGGGAGGGGATGAGGGAAGCGGGATCGGCGGGGTCGCGCATCACGCCGCGCACGTCGCTGATGTAGACGAATTTGGCGGCGCGGAGTTTGCCGGCGAGGGAGGCGGCGGCGATGTCGGCGTTGACGTTGAGGGCGGCTCCAGTGCCTTCTTCGGAAGCGAGGGGGGAGATCACGGGGACTTGCTCACGGTGGATGGCGGCGAGGACTTCGCCGGCGTTGAAGCCGTGGACGGTGCCGACGAAGCCGAGGTCGACAGGTTGGCCGTCCTCGCCTTTCACAGGCGGGTTTTTGTGACCATGGAAAACGGATTTGCCAGGGAGTCCGACGGCGCGTCCGCCGAAGCGGTTGATGCTGGCGACGAGGTCACGGTTGATTTCGTGATGCAGGGTGTGCTCCACGATGGAAATGGTTTGAGCATCGGTGACACGGAGACCGCCGACGAAACGGGCGGTGAGGCCGGCCTGGGCCATGGCGGCGGAGATGGCTTTGCCGCCGCCGTGGACGACGACGGGGTTGATGCCGGCGAGTTCCATGAAGACGACGTCGCGCAGGAGCATTTCGACGAGGGCGGGGTCGTCCATGGCGCTGCCGCCGAATTTAATCAGGAAAGTCTGCCCGCGGAAGCGCTGCAGATAGGGCATGGCTTCGATGAGCACAGAGGCTTTGGCGATCTGCTCGGAAAAAGGAATAGGGAGGGCGGCGGTATCCATGGAAAGGATAGCCCCGTAGCACAGGACCGGGGGGAGGGAAAATGGAATATTGAGATTCGGCAAAACTCTTCCTGGCCGTTCGGGTTATATCCGACCGGACCAGGGAGGGCTTCTGGTGGGAAAAACCGGAGCACCTTTGCAGCCATTTCCGGCGTTCTGAAAACAATATTTGTCACCATTCCGGGAATGGGCTATCTAATAAAATTGTTGGACCCGCTGGGAGCCATCTCCCCGAAGAGGCTTGAGTTAGTCCTGCCTGTGGTAGCGCCGCATTGCTTTGCCGATCAGGAAAATAATGATGGCGATGGATAACATCAGGATAGAGAGCAGGAGACCTTCGGTGATCGTCCATAGGAAGGTGGGGATTGTGGAATTCATGTCTCCGAGCCACCAGGACTTGGCGCGTTCGTAGGGATCTGGGCTGGTGAGCGTGTATCGAAGATTTCTGATCAGGTTGAGTTTTCCAAACGCCTCCACCATCCTGCCGGCACAGAATCCCGCATAAAGATCTATCCAGAGGAGGTTGGGTGAAGGAGATAATTTCAGGCCCGGGATCAAACTCAGCGCTCCGAGTAAACCGACTACGGCCATGGAGGAGCGGATGCGGGTAGCCAGGGTCAGGGCTTTTTCGAAAGGGCCGCCACAGAATTTCCGCTGGAACCACGCGCTGCTGGTTAGTTTTGTGTAACCGGCAATGAAAACCACCACGCCAGCGGTCATGCCGATGATTCTTTGGTTCAACGGTTTTTCTGATATCGCGCAGGCCATGATGAAGCTGGGGGCTGCGTTCAGGGAAACATGAAATGACCAGTGGCGCAGGTTTGACCGAAATGAGGAGGTTGGATCCATACTTTACTTTGTGACGCAAAGTAAAGCCTACCGCAAGTCAATTCGCTGCCGGAATATCTGCAGGGTGAGGTCAAGCCGGTGCGCTGCCGGATAAAATTTATCGCCCGCTGTGTGGCGGTTTCCCCGCCCTCCCGTAAGGAGGAATTAAGATTAATGGGAAAACAGGTCTGGAATGGATTTGGCGGGGCGCATTCCGCCCCTTGTGCCCGGGCGGAGCCGTGCTAAGACCATGCTCCTTTTTAACACCATCCCACCCTTCCTTACCCCCTTGTCCCTATGAAAAGTCCCATTCGTGTCGCAGTCACCGGTGCCGCCGGCCAAATTGGTTATTCCCTGCTTTTCCGTATCGCTTCGGGTGCCATGTTCGGTCCTGAGCAGCCGGTGATCCTGCATCTCATCGAGATCGAGCCTGCTCTGCCTGCCCTTCAGGGCGTGGTGATGGAACTGGATGACTGCGCGTTTCCCCTGCTGCACGGGGTAGTGCCTACGGCGGATTTGAACGTGGGATTCAAGGATGTGAACTGGGCGCTTCTCGTCGGCAGCGTGCCGCGCAAGGCAGGGATGGAGCGAAGTGATCTCCTCAATATCAACGGCAAGATCTTCATTGGCCAGGGGCAGGCGATTGAGAAAAACGCCGCGCCCGACGTGCGCATCCTGGTCGTGGGGAACCCCTGCAATACGAATTGCCTGATTGCCATGAATAACGCGAAGGGCATTCCGGCGGACCGATGGTTTGCCATGACCCGCCTGGATGAAAACCGCGCCAAGTCCCAGCTCGCGGCCAAGGCCGGGGTGCAGGTGGCCGCCGTCACGAATACGGCCATCTGGGGCAATCACTCCTCCACACAGTTCCCTGACTTCTTTAACGCCAAAATTAATGGCCAGCCTGCCACCGAGGTCATCATCGATCACGCCTGGCTCCAGGGTGATTTCATCAGCACGGTGCAGAAACGCGGTGCGGCCATCATCGCCGCCCGGGGGCTCTCTTCCGCTGCCAGCGCGGCGAATGCCGTGGTCGACACCGTGCGCAGCCTGACGACGCCCACGCCTGCGGGCGACTGGACCAGCGTTTGCGTGGTCTCGGATGGCAGCTACGGGGTGGAAAAAGGCATCATTTCCGGCTTCCCCATCCGCACCGATGGCACCACTTGGGAAATCGTGCAGGGCCTCTCCGTCAGCGAATTCGCCCAGGGGAAAATCGATCTGACCATCAACGAACTCAAGGAAGAGCGCGATGCGGTCGCTGGCCTGCTTGGCTGAGGCTCCAACTCCTCTTCCCCAAAGCCAGACCCCTCCACAGGTCCGGCCTTTTCGAATCCTCACATATGACCCTATGTTGTGAAATCGAGTTGCTATCAGCAACGACATTCGTGTATTGACCCAACAGTTTCACTCCTTCATGCTATGGAAAAATCAGACACCTCACTTGTTCCACTCTGGAAGCAGATTTTCCTGTGGATTGTGTTCTTGCCGGCAGCTTGGTTTGGGGCATTCATTGCTGCTTACGGTATTCAAAACATGATGCCGCCGGGGGAGACTTTGGAAGCGGAGGATATTGGTCTTTGGCGCATCGCTGCTGGACACGCAGCGTGGGGAGTAAGCTTCGTTTGGATAGGAACTCACATTGTTCCAAAGGGAAAAATTCCAGTTTCAATTACTCTTGCTGGACTGACTTTTCTTAACTTCGGGCTTCAGGCCTTCCTTTTACAGAAAGATCGGAACGAAATAGTCTGGCTTTTGCTTATCCCTCCTGTAGTGGGTGTAATATGCGCCGTGGCGTGTGCAGCGAATATAATTAGAGAACAAATCAAACAGTCCGTAATTAATCGGTCACCAAAAGACATTACCTGACGCACGGGCCTTAAGTTTCAAATGTTCGGACGAGATTAAAAATAAAATTGCCTGTAAATTTTGCCCCCTCTTTATGAATAGCTATTAACATGAGCATGAGCCAAGACGATTACTCGAGGGAGCAGGCAATCCATGATTTGTGCTGTGAGGAGAAGTGGAAAAAAGCCACACAGGATCAACCAATTTATCTATTCGTGGAGGGGGATTCTGAAGAACAGGCACTGCCTATTCTTCTGGAATCAGCAGGAATCGATTTGCAAGAAATCGGCATCGTGATCGCAAATTACAACGGGATTGGCAATCTGCCTCACGCATTGAGTCTTCTGAATAAGACCCTCAGCAATGATCGCCCTATCGTTCTGACGCTCGATAACGATATGCGCGGGAAAGAATTTCTTTCCTCCAAGGCTGGTCGACATATTGACACGCGTTTGGTGACGGTTTCGCTTATTCCAGACAGTCCAGTCGTTGAGTATACAAACGGTCATAAAGGAGGCTCGTTTGAAGAAGCTTTTGCCCTTAATCATTTTATCGAAACGTGCTTTCTGGAGGGCATCATGCATGACGATCTCGTTACGCTTCGCACTGATTTCGAAAAAAACGCGAGTTCTTTTTCTAAGTGCGAATTGAGTAGCCCCGCAGGGGCACTCAGCATTATCACTCCGGGAGCCAATGTCAAACCATCTCATTATCGCTGGAATGCGGTAAACTCCGGGGGGTTTGGGGGGCT
>CAMDJM010000116.1 GCA_945900785.1 Akkermansia muciniphila | reverse complement strand
TACATGCTATTCCTGGCGCTGGCGGCGATTGCCGTGCTGGTGCTGCTGGTGACCTGGCGGAAGGTGAATGCCTTCCTCGCGCTTTTCCTGGCCTCGCTGGTGGTGGGGGTGGGTTCGGGCCTGACGCCTCTGCTGACGCTGAAGCATTTTCAGGACGGTCTGGGAGCGACCATGACCGGGATTGCGATGGTGATCGCGCTGGGGGCGATGTTGGGGAAACTGCTCGCGGAATCCGGAGCGGCGAAGGTGCTGGCGGAGCGCTTCAGCCGGTTTTTTGGGCCGGAGCGGGTGGGCTGGTGTGTCGCGGCTCTGGCGGTTTCGGTGGGGCTGGTAACCTGGTTTGCGGTGGGACTGCTGCTGCTGCTGCCGGTGCTGGTGAATCTGTCGAAGGAATCAAAGCGCCCCTTCCTCCTCCTTGCGATTCCGTTGCTGTCGTTTCTTTCCGTGATGCATGGGCTGATGCCGCCGCACCCGGGGCCGGTGGCGGCGGTGGCCGGACTGGGGGCGAACACCGGAGCCGTGCTGGGCTGGGGATTTGTGATTGGGTTGCCCACGGCGGCGCTGGCGGGACCGTTTTTCGCCAAATGGGCGGTGCGTTACGTGCAGGTGGAGCCGCCGGTGCTGGCGGCCACAGAAAGTCCGGACCAGCCACTGCCTTCCTTTGCCGCGACGCTCTGGGTGGTGGGTTTTCCAATTGGGCTGATGCTGTTGGCCACCCTCGCGGAGTTGACCCTGCCGCCGGGGAACACCCTGACGGTGATCCTGACTTCCATCGGGCATCCGGTTTTTGCCTTGCTGCTGGCGTTGGGCCTGGCGGTGGTGTTGTTTCAGCGCTCCTGCGGTTTCAGCCGGGCCCGGATCCTGACATTCACGGAGCAAAGCGTGGCAGGGATCGGCATGGCGCTCCTCGTGGTGTCAGGCGGCGGCGGCTTTGCCCGGGTCCTGCGGGAAGCGGGCGTGGCAAATGCGCTGGGCTCGGTGGCGGGGACGCTGCATCTGCCGCCTTTGATATTCGGCTGGCTGGTGGCGGCATTCATCCGGGTGGCCACGGGATCGGCCACGGTGGCGATCACCACCGCCGCCGGCATCCTGGCGCCCATGCTGGTGGACCAGCCGGAAATTAACCGGGAGATGCTGGTGCTGGCGATTGGCTGCGGCTCGCTGTTTCTGTCCCATTTGAATGACGGCGGGTTTTGGATCGTAAAGGAGTCACTGGGCCTGACGGTTGGCCAGACGCTGCGGACCTGGACGGTCACCGAAACCCTCATTGGCCTGATCGGTCTCGGTCTGGTGCTCACGGTCAACGCCCTCCTCTAACACAAATTTACCCCATTTTTCCCTGCCGTGAAACCCCCCTTTATTTTTGATGTCCACCTGGATTTGTCGATCAATGCCATCGAGTGGAACCGCGACCTCCGGCTGCCCCTGGCTGAGGTGCGGCAGGTGGAGCGTCATTTGAATGACAAGCCGGGACGCGGCGTGGGCACCGTGTCCCTGCCGGAAATGCGGCGGGCGGGCATCGGGTTGTGCGTGGCCACCCTGCTGGCCCGGGTGGAGCACGATGCCTACAGCCCCGTCTTTGGTTGGCGCTCCTCCCCCCAGGCCTGGGCGATGACGCAGGGGCAACTGGCATGGTATCGGGCCATGGAAGAGGAGGGCGAGATGGTGCAGATTTGTGATAGGGAAGGTCTGGAAAAACACCTCGCCCTGTGGGAAGCGGCGGATGCGGCCACGGCCCTGACGCTTCCGGTGGGCTATGTGCTAAGCCTGGAGGGGGCGGATTCCCTGCGGAGTCCGGCCCATCTGGAACGGGCCTGGGAGCAGGGTTTGCGGGCCATCGGGCCGGCGCATTACGGGCCAGGCGTTTACGCGCAGGGCACCAGCACCACGGGTGTTTTTCCGCCCCGGGGACTGGAGCTGCTGCGGGAGTGCGGCCGGCTCGGGATGATCCTCGATCTGACCCATCTGAGCGATGAGTGTTATTGGCAGGCTCTGGAGGTTTTTGCAGGCCCGGTCTGGGCCAGTCACCACAATGCACGCAGCCTGGTGCCTCATCAGCGCCAACTGAGTGATGACATGTTCCGCGCCCTCGTGGAGCGGGAAGGGGTGGTAGGGCTGGCGCTTGATGCCTGGATGATGGTGCCTGGATGGGAGCGCGGCACCACGACGCCGCAATCCGCCGGGCTCCGCTTGGAAAAGCTGGTGGAGCATCTCGATCATTACTGCCAGCTTGCCGGCAATGCCCGGCACGTCGGGCTGGGCACGGACCTTGATGGCTGCTTTGGCAATGAGCAGACGCCGCAGGACCTCGATTCCATTTTTGATCTGCAGAAGCTCCCCGCCCTGCTGGCCGCCCGGGGCTACTCCGCCGGTGACATCGCTGGCGTAATGCATGGGAATTTTCTCCGCCGCCTGCGCTCTGCCTGGGCTTCCTGAGCGTATTTCCCGTAACCAATCCCATCCCATTTTCCTTACCTTATGATCCGGCCCTGTCTTTTTTTCGTCCTCGTGACGGCGGTTGCTGCCGTGGAGCCGGTGGCTGACTATCCTGGATGGAGGAACACCCGCCTGACCGGCATCCCTGACCAGCCCCCCCCGATGACCGGCGTGCGGGCCTATCCCAGGCTGCCGGTGCAGCGTCCGGTGGCTGTGGAAAAAGAGCCGGGGGTGCCGCAGTTGCTGATGCTGCAAAACTTCGCGTGGTCCGAGGACCGGACGGAGCTGAAACGCTTTGAAGACCGGGAGGAGGTTTCAGAATCCACGTCCCTGCTGATGTTGCGGGAGATGGCCTACTCGATCTGTTTTCATCCGCGTTATTCCGAAAATGGCTATCTTTATCTGGGACAAAACGGGAGCGGTCCCGGGCCGGGGAAAAATTCCCGCATCGTGCGTTATACGGTGGCCCGTCAGGCCCCCTGGAATCTGGTGGAAGGCTCCGCCCTCACCATCATTGAGTGGCGTTCGAATGGCCACAATGGAGCGGCGGCGGCGTTTGGGAAGGATGGCATGCTTTATGTGACCAGCGGCGATGGCACCGCAAATTCAGACGCCGATATTTCAGGTCAGGATACCGCCTCCATGCGCTCGAAAGTCATGCGCATTGATGTGGATGGAGCCCCTCCCGGAAAAACCTATGTGGTTCCGCCAGACAATCCGTTCATGGGCCAACCCGCCGTGCTTCCGGAAACCTGGGCCTACGGATTCCGCAATCCCTGGAAGATTGCCTCGGACATGGAAAGTGGCCAGATTTGGGTAGGACAAAATGGTCAGGATCTCCGCGAATTCGCCCACCTCCTGGAACGCGGGGCCAACTACGGCTGGAGTGCCTACGAGGGCAGCCGGGAATTCATCCCCGGGCGGCTCAAAGGCCCGGCCCCTTTCACCCCGCCGACGGTTGAGCACGACCACGCCACCTTCCGCTCCCTCACCGGGGGTTTTGTTTACCGGGGCCAACGCTGGCCTGACCTCACCGGAGCCTACATCTACGGCGACTATGGCACCGGCCGTGTCTGGGGGGCGAGGCATGATGGGAAAAAGATGCTATGGAACCGGGAACTCGCGGATACGCCGGCCCTGATCGGTGGTTTCGGGACGAACCTGGCCGGGGATGTTCTGATAGCGGATCACATGGGGGATGCCCTGCTCAGGCTGGAGATGACCCCGCCCCTGCCTCCCGATGCCAAACCTTTTCCAGTGCTGCTCAGTGATACCGGGCTCTTCACCGATGTGGCGGCGCTGCAGCCGCTGCCCGGCCTGCAGGCTTATGAAATCAACGCCCCCGCCTGGCACGATGGAGCCAGCTCCACGCGCCTCCTCGGCATGCCGCCGGGCACCACGGCGGAGTCACACACCAACGGCGACTATAAATCATATAATCTGCCGGACGGCACCGTGCTCGTGCAGACCCTGACCCTGCCTGCGGAGGGTGCCCAGCCGTCCCGCCGCATGGAAACCCGGCTGCTGGTGAAGCAATCCGCCGACTGGGCCGCTTACAGTTATCTGTGGAATGCGGCACAGACGGAGGCCAGCCTGGTGCCCGCCGCCGGCACCCGCGTGCCTCTGGAAGGCCGGGAATGGCTGGTGCCCAGCCGGGGGGATTGTGTCGCCTGTCACGCCCGCGGGGCCAACTACGCTCTTTCCCTGACGAATGCCCAGCTGAACCGGGAGGTGTTGCATCACGGCGTGAAGCAAAACCAACTGGAAGCCTTCGTCCGGGAGGGCTTGCTGAAAGTAAAAAGCGGCGAAGGCCGCACCCTGCCGGTCCTGTCCGAGGTTCCCCGCCTCGTCGATCCTCACAATGCGGAAGCCACCCTCGCAGAGCGCACCAAAGCCTACTTCGCCACCAATTGTGGCCACTGCCACATGCCGGAAGGCGGCGGCAATGCCACGATGAATCTGGGTGCCTGGGTCGGGGAAAATGACCGGAATCTGGTCAACGCGATGCCACAGCACGGTGATATGGGCCTGACGGATGCCCGTCTCATCACGCCATCCGATGTCTCGCGCTCCGTGCTTCCCGTCCGGGTGATGAGCCGCGGGGCCGGGCAAATGCCCCCGCTGGGCACGCTGCAGATTGATCCCAATGGCCTGCAACTCCTCATCGCCTGGCTGCAAAGCCTGCCTCCTTCGAAATAACCAACCCAACCCGCACTCCGCTACCCTAACTTCTCTTCTATGAAAACACCAGCCCATCCACTCCCTGCCGGCCATTTCCCATGTTTTCCCCACCTTCTCCGTGTTCCCTCTGCCCTGGCCCTGGGGCTGATCCTGACGGCATCCGCTCAGGCCCAGGAGAAGAGCTGGCTGAAGGATTGGCGGGAAAAGCAATCCAACAAAATTCCCCAGCAATACCTCTGCCATTACACTGCGACCCCCCTGCAGATTGATGGAAAGCAGGATGACGCCGCCTGGGCGACCGCTCCCTGGACAGAATATTTCCAGGACATTGAGGGGGATGCCAAACCCAAGCCGACCTTTAAAACCCATGCCAAAATGCTCTGGGATGAGCAATACCTTTATATCGCCGCTTCCCTGGAGGAGCCCCACGTCTGGGCGACGGTGACCAAACGGGATGAGGTGATTTTTGTGGACCCTGACTTCGAGGTGTTCATCGATCCGGATGGGGATAGCCACCAGTATTACGAATTCGAAATGAACGCGCTGAATACCGGCTGGGATCTGTTCATGGAGCGGCCCTACAAGGACAACTGTGGTGCCCGGAACGAATGGAATATTGCCGGTCTGAAAACTGCCGTCAACATCCGGGGCACGATCAATAACGCTGCTGACAAGGATGAAGGCTGGGACGTCGAGATTGCCATCCCCTGGAAAGCCCTCGGCGAATACGCCAACCGTCCTTCCCCGCCCCAGGAGGGAGACCAATGGCGGGCGGGATTTTCCCGGGTGCACTGGTTGTTCGACATCATTGATGGCAAATATGTCAAGAAACCGAAAACCCCCGAGCATAACTGGATCTGGTCCCCTCAGGGTGTGATCGACATGCACCGTCCTGAGACCTGGGCCTACGTCCAATTTACCAGGCTGGCCCCCGGAGCGGTAAGTTTTTCCCCGGATCCCTCCGCCGTGGTGCGCTATGCCCTGCAGGAAGTGTATTATGCCCAGATGGACCACCGCCAAAAGACCGGGTCTTGGTCCCTCGACTTCAAGGAACTCGGTGTCACCCCGCCGGCGGGCGATGCGTGGAAGGACTGGAAGCTGGAAAAAACCGATGCCGGTTACCAGTGCTCAGTGAATTGGCAGAGCCCCAAGGGCGTCCAGCGCTGGGCCATCCAGCACGATTCCCGGGTCGGCCTGTTGAAATAAAACCACGCTTCCTGAGCCCGGGGAATGCTTCTCTGAAAAATGATTGGGAAATCAGCTTCTGCGGGCTTCCAGGATTTTTTGGAAGGAACGGGTGCGAATTTCTTCCAGCGTGAGGCCGGTGGCAAGGGCTTCGGCTTCGGTGATGGCCCCGCAGGCGATGCCGCGCAGGAAGAAATTCAGCAGACCCTGACCGGTGGCGGCGTCGTCGAAAACATCACCGAAGAGGGACGCCTGGGCGGCTTTTTCCACGAAGGTTTTCAGGCGGCCGGTGGCGGCGGGAAGGGCGGAGAGAAAAAAGCTATAGACGGCGGCATAGCGGGGGATGAATTGCGCGGGGTGGAGGTCCCAGCCTTCGTAAAGGCCCTGGCGCAGGGAGTGCAGGTTGTCCCCGAAAGCCATCTTCCAGGATCCGTGCACGGCTGCTTCGTTTTCGGCTAGTTGTTCCGGGGTAAGGGAGTCGCCGCGATGCGGACCGACCGGCAGGATGTTGGTCGCACCATCGGACAAGTGGACGCCGGTTCCTGCGAGGGAAACGGTCATGACGGTGCGGGCGAAGTCACAGGCGGGGTGCCCCATGGCCTGATAGGCAGCGGTGATGCCGTAGCTGGCGGTGTAGTCGTAAACGCCAAAGAGGACGCTGCCACAGCGTCCCTGGGCAGCGGCGATGAAGGATTGAAGTGGGGAGACGCCATCTTTATCCAGAATGGACTGCGGCGTTTCCACCATCAGTTCCAGATGCAACGTGCCGTTGGGGAGCTTCAGATTGGCTTCCAACAGATCACAAATGCTCTCGGCGGCGGCCACGTGGGCGGCGAGCTGGACTTTTGGCAGGGTGATGACGAAATTGTCAGGGAGTTTGTTGCCGGTCAGACCCAGCAGGGTGGTGAGGAAGAGATCCATCGTCCGCATGCTGCGGGCGCGGGTGTCTTCGTTGAAGGGTTTGATGCGGATGCCCAGGAAAGGCGGCAAGGTGCCGGCGGCGAGACCGGCGGCAACTTCCTGGGCACTGGCGATGGCATGGCCGTCCTCCTCCGCATCCGGGCGGGAGCCATAACCGTCTTCAAAGTCGAGCCGGAAGTCTTCCACGGGTTCACGCTCCAGTTTGGCAACGATGCGGGCGTGGAGGTCGTTGGCGAACTCCAAAGTCCACTCCGCGCCGAGCGCTTTGGCCAGGGACGGGCCGTCGGGGGCGTATTGCGTGAGGGTTTTGCGGGAGACCATGCCGAGCCGGCTGGCGGTTTCCGCTTTGAACAGATGCGCTCCACCATAAACGACGTGAACCGGTTGGCGGCGGTTGGATTCGCCGGGATAACGTTTCAGGAAATCATGATTGGCGGCGCTCAGGCGCTTGATGACGGGCGCGAGTTCGGCAGGAGTCAGGGTGGGGCTGGGGGTCATGCAGGGGAGCGGTTGATGTCTTTGTAATAAATGTAGCGGGCCGGCCCAGGTCCGGCGGCGATGAACCACTGGGGGCAGTAGGGGGCGATCCAGAGGGCGTCGCCGACGGTGACGGGATGCCACTCGTCGCCCAGCCGGTAAACGCCGCTGCCTTCGAGAAATAACATGCCGTGTTCCATGACGTGGGTTTCCACGAAGGGCAGGGTGGCCCCGGGATCGTAGGTGAAAAGGTTCACCGCCATATCGGCGGATGGATGGTCAGGAAGCAGGGTCTGGAGCCGGGCGTGGGGATCGCCGAGGAAAGGAATAGCGGGGATGTTGTCAGGGTGGCCGGTGAAACGTGCGTTAGGCAGGTGGCCTTCGAGTGGCTGGTAGACCTTGCGGAAAACGAGCAGCGTGGTATCAGGCGCGGTGGGCTGGAAGGTGAAGGATTGGTCCGGCGGAATCCAGGCGTAGCTGCCGGTGGGCAATGTTTCGTGATCGAGGTTGCCGCTGCCGGTGATGAGATAGAGGAACCATTCGTCAGGCCCGGTCTGGACCTGGGCCGTGGTGCCGGGGCCGGGTTTGAGCAGGAATTGTGTCAGGCCCGCCCCTATGGCGGCGCTCAGGATGACGTGCGCAGTGGTGCCGGGCCAGCCGGGGAGGACGCTGGGCACGAGGCCATCCGGGGTGATGAGGGCGTAGTGGGGCCGGATGATGTTCCGGGTGAGGCCGAGTTTGGGATACATGTCAGGAAGGCAGGCCGCTCAGTGGCTGCGGGAGGGGATTCAGCATAGAAGATGCCGCAGGGAATGCAAGATGTTGAGCGGGTTGGAATGAGTCAGGCGCGGGGCCTCAGGGGAGCCGGTCAGGGGGGCATTCCAGCTTGGAGATGGCCGCCATGATAGTGTTCGAGATGGCCTGATAACCTTCGCGGGTGGCGGGGAAATCGCTCTCGGGGAAGTGGAGTGGCTCGCCGATCACGGTGGTGGCGGTAATGAAACGGGGGAGGCCCGCCCCGTAGGGCAGGGCTTCGTAGGCTCCGAAAATGCGGATAGGAATGACCGGGACGCGGGCTTTGGCGACGACGAGGCCGGCACCTCCTGCGGCGGGCTGGATCTGGCCATCCGGTGAGCGGCCGCCTTCCGGGAAGATGAGGACGCGGTGGCCGTCCTTCAGAATACGGATAGCGGTTTTGAGGCCGGCCATGCTGGCGCGGTCCTGGTCGATCGGGGTGACATTGAGGCGGGGAAAGATCCAGCGGGCGGCGGGATTGCTGTAAAGGGTGTGGCGGGCGAGGAAGTGGATTTCCTTTTGGAAGCTGATGCTGATGAGCGGGGGATCGAAAAAGCTAACGTGATTGGCACAAATCAGGGCGGGGCCCTCTTCGATGAGCCGCTCCGGGTGGATGACGCGAAAATTCAAGGCGGCCCGGGCCACGGTTTTAGTAATTGTATAGCAAAAGCGGTAGACGGGATTCATGGTGGAAGCATGAGCACGCTCCGCGCCAGTGGCAAGCCGGGAGGGTTTTGAATCGGTGTGGCAGCACATTTTTCCAGCCATGAATTATTTTGCCGGTTTTGTGCTACTATTTTGGACGTGCTTCTACCAGAAACGTGCTGCAACGCGTATCATCCCGGAATGAATGCAAATCCTCCTGCTGTGTTAGTGACAGGCTCCGGCCGTGGTCTGGGTAAAGGCGTGGCCCTGGAGCTGGCCCGCGCCGGGATGTCGGTGGCGATTCATTATGGAGCGAATGACGCCGCCGCCAAGGCAACGGCGGAGGAATGCGCGGCCGTGGCTCCCGGGGCGGCACAGTTGTTTCCCCTGGTGAAGGCGGATCTTTTTCAGTCGTCAGGGCGGGATGTTTTAATCGATCAGACACTGGCGGCCCTCGGTCGGATTGATGCCCTCGTGAACAATGCAGGTATCACCTCGCCGGGCCGGGCGGATGTGTTGGACAATACCGAGGCGGCATGGGATGAGGTGATGGATGTGAACCTGAAAGCCCCGTGGTTTATCTCCCAAAAGGCCGCGCGTTGGTGGGTGGAGCATCCGGGGGAGTCCCGGCTGGAGGGGGGCTTCAAGTTGGTTTTTGTTTCCAGCGTCTCAGCGGAGATGGCATCCATGAACCGGGGCGACTATTGCATTTCGAAGGCGGGCATCGGCATGATGGCGCGGGTCTTTGCGCTCCGCCTTGCTGCCCACGGGGCGCAGGTGGTGGAGTTCCGGCCTGGCATCATGGAAACAGACATGACCGCCGCCGTGAAGGAGAAATACGACCCTATCATTAGTGGCGGCAAGGTGCCGATGCGCCGCTGGGGCCAGCCCTCCGACGTGGGCCGGGCGGTGCGGAGTTTCCTGATAGGCGATCTCCCCTTCTGCACCGGCGAAGCCATCTACCTTGATGGCGGCCTGCATTTGCCGCTGCTTTAAGAACAGGAGCACGGCCATCCTGGCTGTGTGCTTTTATTTTACGATTCGATTTTTCCTGATCAAACTGACGCTGAACCCGGTAAACGAACTGGCCGGACGCCTGTTCTCCTGATTTTTTCCATGATCCACATTGACCCAACCCTCACCGCAGCCGGACTCTCCGGCATTTGTTCTGACTTATTCGCGGCTTCCGCAGCCAAGTTGCGGCGGCTGCAGGCGCGGTGGGATTCAGCGATGGGATCGCCGGTGTTCACCGTGGCGGGGGAATACAGCACAAGGGGATGGACGGAGTGGACCCAGGGCTTTCAATTTGGCTCGGCCCTGCTGCAATTTGACGCCACGGGGGACGGGGGGTTTCTGGCCAGTGGAAAGGCGGCGACATTGCAATGGATGGCCCCGCACGTCAGCCATACCGGGGTGCACGATCATGGATTTAATAACGTGAGCACCTACGGCAATCTGCTCCGCCTGATGAATGAAAAACGGATCCCTGAAAACGAATGGGAACGGCATTTTTATGAACTGGCTCTGAAGTTGTCAGGGGCGGTGCAGGCGGCGCGCTGGACGGCGCTGGGGCCGGCGGCGGGATACGTGCATTCCTTTAATGGACCGCAGTCGCTCTTTGCCGATACCATCCGCTCGATGCGGGCGCTGGTGGTGAGCTGGCAACTGGGCCACAAGTTCATGGGTGAAGGCGACCGCGAGATCAACCTGCTGGGCCGGGCGCTTCAGCACGCGGAGACGACCAGCAAATACAATGTGTGGTTCGGTGATGGGCGCGATGCCTACGATATCCGGGGCCGGGTGGCGCATGAGTCGATTTTCAACCTGACGGACAAGGCCTACCGCTGTCCTTCAACGCAACAGGGATACAGTCCCTTCAGCACCTGGACGCGCGGGCTGGCCTGGATACTTTGTGGTTATGCAGAACTGCTGGAGTTTCTCCAGACGCTTCCTGACGGGGCGCTGGAAGCCTTTGGTGGCGCTGGGAAATGGCTGACGCTGTTCCGCGCGACGGCGGAAGCTACGGCGGATTTTTACCTGGAACACACGCCGGTGGATGGCGTGCCCTATTGGGACACCGGAGCCCCCGGGCTGGCCTCGCTGGGCGACTGGCGGAATGCCCCGGCGCAGATCGAAAACGATTTCGAGCCCGTGGATAGCAGCGCCGCCTGCATCGCGGCGCAGGGCCTGCTGCGGCTTGGAAAGGTGATTGGTGGCGAAGCAGGAGAACGCTACTATCAAGCCGGGCTGACCACCGCCCGCACCGTGCTGGGCGGGCCATATCTTTCCCAGGACCCCGCGCACGAAGGCTTGATTTTGCATTCCATTTATCATCGGCCAAATGGTTGGGACTACACCCCCCCCGGCAGCGCAATTCCCCGCGGTGAGTCCAGCATGTGGGGCGACTATCACGCCCGGGAACTGGCGCTGATGATCCAGCGGATGGGCCGGGGTGAGCCGTATTTGAAGTTTTATCAATAATTCTTCTGCTTGAATTCATCAGGAAAACTAAGTAATTGAATGAATGAACCTCACCCGATCAGAAATAAACGAGATGCGCCGCGTGCGCTTAGCGAGCTCCGAGCGCGCCTCCAAGATGACGCCCGCAGAGGTTTCCGAGCAGATTTTGGCGAGCGGTTGCGAATGGAGGCCAAATCCGCAATGGAATGGGAAGAATCCTACGGTTGGAGAGAGAATGATTCAGAGAATATCTTTGATGATGCTCAGGAGGTTCCCGGGGGAAATGAGCATAGGGTCTTCCAAACCCGAGACGGAAAGCGTGCCATCAAGATAACAAATCCTCCAGGGTTTGGCGCTGAAGGAGAGCTTTTATCCTATTTGGATAATTTAGTTCTGAATAATTATCTGCATGGGGATGATATCCTGGTTGAAACATTTCTAAAAAAGTCGGGGGGTTTGCAAGTTGTAGTGACTCTGCCTTGGATTCAAGGCAGTCCCGCACCCGAAGACGAAATTGAGCTGTTCATGAAGAGCCGTGGAATTGAGCCGACAAGGAGCCATGCGTGGCATTCGCCAGAGTTAGGTATCCGGATTTTTGACGCCCGACCGGCTAATATTTTTAAAGAATTAGAATCTGGAATGCTTATCCCTATTGATGTGCATATCAAAAGCCCTCCTGATGTTCTTGAAGAAGCTTGGCGTGAACAACAAATAAGGGAGGCGGAAGGATCGTGTGAAGCCTGATTTAAGCCGATTTTCCATTCACACCATCACCAACAAACCCTGGCCGGTGGAGCGCTGCATTGAGGCGTATGCGGAGGCTGGGGTGGGGGGGATGACGCTGTGGCGGTATAACTTCGAGGGGCGCGATCCGGCAATGGTGGGGCGGCAGATCCGCGAGGCAGGTTTGGCGTGCACGGGTTTGGCGCGGGGCGGTTTTTTTCCATCAGCCACGGCGGCGGGGCGGCAGGCGGCGGTGGATGAGAACAAGCGGGCCATTGATGAAGCGGCGGCTTGCGGGGCTCCGGCTTTGGTGTTGGTGTGCGGGGCGGTGCCGGGGCAGGCCCTGGCGGAATCGCGGAAGCAGGTGATAGAGGGCATCGCCGCGTGTGTGGAGCACGCACGGGCGGCGGGGGTGAAGCTGGCGATCGAGCCGCTGCATCCGATGTATGCCGACGACCGCTCCGCGATTGTGACGACAGGGCAGGCGAACGAGGTTTGTGAGGCGCTGGGAAGCCCGGCGGAAGTGGGAATCGCACTGGATGTCTATCACACCTGGTGGGATGCCGCCCTGGAGCAGGAAATCCAACGGGCCGGGGCCGCCGGCCGCCTGCTGGCCTGGCATGTTTGTGACTGGCGCACGCCGACGGAGGATTTGCTGAACGACCGGGGACTGATGGGCGAGGGCTGCATCCCGCTGAAGCAAATCAAGCAATGGGTGACGGCAGCAGGCTTTGCCGGCTTTGATGAGTGCGAGATTTTTTCCACGAAGCGCTGGGCGCAGGA
>CAMDJM010000115.1 GCA_945900785.1 Akkermansia muciniphila | reverse complement strand
GATCAGGTGAAGGAAGTGGTGGATGCCGGGGCGGCTTTTGGGGTGGCTCCGGGCATGAATCCCCGGGTGGTGGAAGCCGCGCTGGCGGCAGGCCTGCCTTTTGCGCCGGGGATTTGCACCCCTTCAGATATTGAGCGGGCGTTGGAATTCGGGCGCACCTTTTTGAAGTTTTTCCCAGCCGAGCCGAGTGGCGGCCTGAAGTATTTGGAGGCGATTGCAGCCCCCTACGCCCATCTGGGAGTGAAATACATTCCGCTGGGCGGGGTGAATCCGGCGAATTGCCAGACCTGGCTGAGTCACCCGCTGGTCGGGGGCATTGGCGGATCATGGTTGGCCCCAAAACCGCTCATTCAGTCCGGCAACTGGAATGCCATCAAGGACGCGGCGGCGCAGGCCATCGCCATCCGGGATGGCATCTTCCGGGGAGCAAAAAAATAACTTTGATCGAATAGCATGCTGAATTACATCTGGTTGGCCATGGTGGTGGTCTCGGTGGCGGTGGCGCTCCTGACAGGGACGCTGGAACCCGTAACCAAAGCGGTGCTGGGCCGGGCGGAGACGGCGGTGATGAATGTGATGCTGCCCATGGCGGGAATCATCACTTTGTGGATGGGCATCATGCGTCTGGTGGAAACCAGCGGACTGATTCATGGCATCGCCCGGCTGCTCGGTCCCATGCTGCGCCTGATTTTTCCGGAAGTGCCCAAGGGCCACCCGGCCTTGGGATCCATCGCCATGAACATGGGGGCGAATATGCTGGGAGCCGGCAATGCCGCGACCCCGATGGGCCTGCGGGCCATGGAGCAGCTCAATCAGCTGAACCCCAACCCAGGGGTAGCCTCGAATGCGATGGTGATGCTGCTGGCGCTGAATACCAGCGCGATCACCCTGATCCCGGCCAGCACCATCGCGCTGCTCCAGGCGAGGGATGCGGCCCACCCTACCAATATCATTGCCCCATCCATCCTCGCCTCGCTGGGAGGGACGATCTGTGCGGTGATGATCTGCAAACTACTGCAACATTTCCCGCTGTTCCGCGTGGTGCCCTATCCGGTAGAGGAACAGCCGGCGGTGACCCCGGTGAAAGAGGTGGCCGTAGTGGAAGGGCAACGCATCCAGTGGTGGGGCAGGATTCTCCTCGTGCTGTCCGTCCTGGCATTTTGCGGGGCAATGCTGTGGTATACCGTGGACCCATCAGGACTGATGGAATGGCAGGCGAAACTCTATTTGAAGGTCAAGGGGAAACCTCCTGTTGGCATGGATTGGTTTACCAGCGCCCCGGCGGCCTGGTATTCGCGGCTCATTAAGTTTGTCTCCGTGGCAGCCATTCCCGGGGCGATTGGATTTTTTGTGCTGTATGCCGCCCTGGCAGGGGTGAAGGTGTTTGAAGAGTTGGTGGAAGGCGCCAAAGATGGCATGGGTGTGACCCTGCGGGTGATCCCATATGTTGTCGCCATGCTGGTGGCGATTGGCATGTTCACGGAAAGTGGGGCGCTGCGTCTGCTGGAGCGCCTGATCCAGCCGGTGCTGGCTTTGGTCAATTTTCCGGTAGAAGTGCTGCCGATGGCCATCGTGCGCCCGCTGAGCGGTGGGGCCGCCCGGGCCGTTTTGGATAGCATTGTGACGGATCACGGGGTGGATTCCCTCTTCACCAGCATTGCCGCCACCATCAATGGCAGCACGGAAACGACGTTTTATGTCGCCGCCGTTTACTTCGGATCCGTCGGCGTGCGGCGGATGCGCCACGGCATCCCCACCGGGCTCCTTGCGGATGCCTGTGCGATGATCTTCGCCGTCATTTTCTGCCGGATGATTTTGGGGTAATCAGCCCGTTCGATTTCAGGGAACGTATTCCGCGATCACCTGACCTGGCTCGCAGCGCAGGCTGGTGATCTTGCCCAGCAGGGGATTCAAGCCCTCGTCCTTGCGCACTTCATCCAGCGCCAGACTGTCGAGGTGATTGGCTTCGAGGTAGGTTTTGGTGAAGCCTTCCGTGAGGGTGCGGCCGGGGACTTCGATGGCGCGGGTGAGCAGCACGGGCCCCAGATCCTTTTTCAAGTCAGGGCGCACGCTGATGAAGCCATTCAGATAGAGCCGCTCGCCGGTGAAGGGGATGCCGTTGAGGGCGAGGGCGACTTTCACGCGGATGACGTCCGTGATGGCTTCGACCCGGGCGATGTCCTGGAGGCGGTTCACCGGTTCCTGGGCGGCGAGCAGATGATTCAGGTCGTCAACGGATAGGGTGAGGGAGGCGGCCTGTTTGGCCCCGATGGCAGTGGCAAAGGCGGCGAGCCGGCCCTGGAGTTCGCTCTTCTGGGCTCCGGTGGGGGCGAGGGGGCTGATAGCCTGGGCGGTGGGATCGGTGAAAGTGCGGATTTCCCTGACCTGCCCGTAGAGGTGCCAAGCCATCCAGACGCCCAGGGCCACGATCCAGCCCGCGACCACCAGCATCATCAGGCAGCCGCCGGTGAGCCGCCGGTTGGAGGCAGGGGGCGGATTTTCAGGCGTGCTCGGGGCGGGGAGGGGCTCTTGGGACATGTCGGATGAACCACGAGCATGAAAGGCCCTCATGCGCAACCCGGACCGAAAAACGATTGCACCACCCGCCGTCCCCACCTAGGAAAAATCCTCCAGTGCGGCGGAAAATGATCAGCCGCTGCTTTCCTCCACACTATATATGAGCCAGCTCGATGAACTAAAGAAATTCACTGTGGTGGTTGCCGATACCGGCGACTTCGAATCCATGCGCGCCTTCACGCCCCAGGACGCTACGACCAATCCATCCCTGATTCTGCAAGCCGCCGGGAAGCCCCAATACCGTCCGCTGGTGGATCAGGCCATTGCCGAGCATCAAGGCAGCGCCCTGAGCGGACCGGCCTTGCTGGATAGCGTGATCGACCGCGTTCTGATTCTTTTCGGCAAGGAAATCCTGAAAATCGTGCCTGGCCGCGTCTCCACCGAGGTGGATGCCCGGCTTTCCTTTGACACGGAAGGCACCGTGACCAAGGCCCGCAAACTTATCGCGGACTACGCGAAGGAAGGCATCCCCAAGGAGCGCGTGCTCATCAAGATCGCTTCCACCTGGGAAGGCATCAAAGCCGCTGAGATTCTGCAAAAGGAAGGCATCAACTGCAACCTGACCCTGCTCTTCTCCCTCGCCCAGGCGGTGGCCTGCGCCGACGCTGGCGTGAAGCTGATTTCACCTTTCGTGGGCCGCATTTTGGATTGGTATAAGGCTTCCACCAAGCAGGACTATGCTCCCACGGAAGATCCGGGAGTGCTTTCCGTGACGGAGATCTATCACTATTACAAAAAGCACGGCCACGCCACCGAAGTGATGGGCGCCAGCTTCCGGAACAAGGGTGAAATCACCGAATTGGCCGGTAGCGACCTGCTCACCATCGCTCCCACCCTGCTGGCAGAACTGGCCGCCAGTGATGAACCCCTGACCCGGAAGCTGGATCCCGCCGTTTCCGCTGCCATGGACATTCCAAAACGCGTTTACGACGAGAAGACCTTCCGCCTGGAGATGAACGACGACGCCATGGCGACCGAAAAAACCGCCGAAGGAATCCGGAAGTTTGCGATCGATATCGTGAAGCTGGAGCAGCTGCTCAGCGCTGCTTTGGCAGCCGCCTGAGACTGAAAGAAAACGCCATTATTGACAAGCCGCGCCGGGCGGAGTCCGCTCCCCGGCGCGGTTTTTTGTTCTGAGGCCATAGGCGGGCCTCTGCGACCCCATCCGGGGTCGGAGGACTTTGGGTTGATTTTCCGGGGATGCCGCTGCGCTCAATCCCCGGCTACTAGCTTTGATCCCTCCGGGATCCTGTTCCGGCGGCTGGGAGGGCAGCTGGGATTTTCCCGGCGAGGCGTTTTTTCAGGAAGCCCCAACTGAGGCGGAAGCATTGCAGGCCGTATTTGACGCTCTTGCTGAAGGGGATGGAGGAGCTGTCGTCCCCGTAAATGGTGGGGCAGGTGACCTCGCAGGTTTGCAGGCCTTTTTCGAGGCAGGCGACGAGGGCTTCGTTGTCGAAGATGAAGTTATTCGCCAGATCGTGGAAGGGGATGGTCTCGAGGGCGCGGCGGGTGTAGGCGCGGTAGCCGGTGTGGAATTCCGTGTGGCGGATGCCGAGGCAGGCTCCCATGATGCCAGTGATGATGCGGTTGGGCAGGTATTTCCAAATGGGCATACCGGTGCCCAGAGTGCCACTGCCGCTGGTGCGGCTGCCGAGGCAGAGATCGTAGGGGGTGCCGATGAGCATGGCCGCCATGGCAGGGACCATGGCCGGGGAATACTGGCAATCCGGATGCAGCAGCACGATGATGTCCGCCCCGTCATCCAGGGCGAGTTGGAGGCAACGCTTGACATTGCCGCCGTAATTCAGGTTTTTCTCATTCTGATAGGCGACCATGCCGAGCGCCTGGGCTTTTTCAAAACCATCGTCCTTCGAGCAGTCGTCCACCAGGATCACGGTATCCACTACATCATGTGGGATGGTGTCCCACATGCGGGACACCGTTTTGCCGGCGTGGTAGGCCGGCATGGTGACGACGATTTTCTTTCTGCGGATCATCGCGGGTGGTAGTGGCGGCAGGTGGAGGCGTCAAGTGGGCAGCCATCCGGGTCTGAAGTGGTCTTTCAAATTGTGAATGAAACTTCACATTTTCCCAGGACATAAAAGCTGGTTTTCCGGGATTGCCTTGCGGCGCTTTTACTCTTTCATTGCCACTCCCATGGTTTTCATGGGCTTCATGCCGGGGTCGATTAAATCAGTGGTCGACAAGTGCCAAACCGTGATAGATTTAACTCTTATGCCAGCCCGCAAGGTCAAGGAAACTCCCGTCAAAAGCCCGCCCGTGAAGATCACCGATGCCATCGCACCGGATGCGGTGGCGGATATCCCGCCGGAGGTGGTGAAGCAGGTCTATGAAAAGACCCGCAAAAGCCTGATCGAACGGCTGGGGAACTGGGAAGATCAGAAATCCTGGGACGAATTTTACCGCACCTACTGGCGGCTGATCTACGGGGTGGGGCTGAAAAGCGGCCTGCGCTCCGAGGAGGCGCTGGACGTGGTGCAGGAGACCATCCTCGCCATTGCCAAGCAGTCCAAGGAGCACCGCTACGACCCGAAGGCCGGCTCCTTCAAGGTCTGGCTGATGAACATGACCCGCTGGCGCATTGGCGATCAGTTCCGCCGCCGCGCCAAGGATACCGCGATGCACCATTTTCCAGGTGACGAGGATGGCCGGAATACCAGCGTGCTGGACCGCGTGGAAGACCCGGAGGCCCAAAAGCTGGACCGCATCTGGGAAGTGGAATGGAAGCGCAACATCGCCGACCGTGCCATTGCCACGGTGAAACAACGGGTCTCCCCGCGCCAGTTTCAAATTTTTGATGCCTATGTGATCAAGCAATGGGGCGTAAAAAAGGTCATGACGGAGTTGGACGTGAGCATGGCCCAGGTGTATCTCGCGAAGCACCGGGTCGGCGGATTGATTAAAAAAGAACTCGCTGAACTCAGTAAACAGTTGATCTAAATCCAGTGGAGATACGCACCGCCGCCCCGGTAATCCCCGACCACGACGTGCTCCGTTGCATTGGCAAAGGCAGCTACGGCGAGGTTTGGCTGGCGCGTGCGGTCACGGGCACCCTGCGCGCTGTCAAGGTGGTGCGGCGGGAGGACTTCGAGCTGGACCGCACTTTCGAGCGTGAATTCGAGGGCATCATGAAATTTGAGCCTGTCTCCCGGGACCACTCCGGTCTCGTGCACATCCTGCACGTCGGGAGGAATGACGAGGAAAAGTTCTACTACTACGTGATGGAGCTGGGGGATGACAAGGAGCGCGGCTCCCGCGCGGAGGCCGCCGATTATGAGGCCCGCACTCTGGGCACGGATAAAGTCCTCAAACAGCGCCTGCCCGTCACCGACTGCATCGGGCATGGAGTCCAAGTTGCAGAAGGTCTGGCCCACCTCCACGAATGCGGTCTCACCCACCGCGACATCAAGCCGTCCAACATCATCTTCGTGAATGGCAAAGCCAAGCTGGCGGACATTGGACTGGTCGCCGCCGCCGGGCAGATGACCTTTGTCGGCACGGAGGGATTTGTCCCGCCGGAAGGCCCCGGCACCAAGCTCGCGGATATCTACAGCCTCGGCATGGTGCTCTATGAGGTCAGCACCGGGAAGGACCGCCTGCAATACCCGGAACTCCCGGACGATCCAGGTGAAGCCCGCAACCGCGCCCAGCGTCTGGCGTTGAATGACGTCATCCTCAAAGCCTGCGCCCTTCAGCCGAAAAAGCGATATCAAAGTGCCCGCGAGCTTGCCGACGCCCTGCGCGCCGCCGCAAGGAAAAAGCCCAAGGGAGCCCCGTGGCTCGGTCGGCTCCTCCTCCTGCCCTTCGTTACGGCGGCAGCAGCTTTCCTCATCGTCACGTGGCAACATCATGGGGCCATGCCGTGGCCGCCGGGCCGCTTTGCCATTGGGGAAGGCATCGCCCCCCCCCCGCCCTCCAGGGACGGGTTCGTCCTCCTGGAAAGTTCTCCCAGCTCTGCCGAGGTTATCTGGAAAGGAAAAACCATCGGACGCACCCCCCTGAAAGCCAGCGTGCCCGCCGGCGATGCCACCTTCATTCTCCGCCGGAAAAAATACCGTGATTACGACCTCCTGGTCACCGGCGTCGAGTCTGGTCTGAAAAAAGTGGTGGATCCCGTGGTGCTGCTGTTCGAGCCCCCCTTGGCAGGCCAGACCTGGACCAATAGCCTGGACATCCTTTTCGATCCCGTGATGAACGGCCATCTGTCCCGCCGCGCCGTCGATTACGACCGGTTTGTCAAGGTCCAGGAAATTGTCTCCGGCCGCACCATTGAGGAAAAAACCGGGCCAAACGAACTGCTCTACATGGTCAGCATCCCCATGGCGGATGCGCTGCGGTTTTGTGATGAGCTGACCCAGCGCGAAACCATGGACGGTCACCTTACTTCGGACCTGTGCTACCGCCCGGAGCCCTATACGCCAAAGGATCCTGCCAAAGCCAGGATGATCAAGCCAGGCGAAATTTGCTTCCGCCTTGCCATTGAAAAATACGGCAGTATCACCATCTCCTCGGATCCCTCCGGCGCAGAAGTCTATGAAGGGTTGCAACGCCGCGGCACCACTCCCTGGCAGGACTTCCGCCACCGCACCGGGCCCATCGAATTCCGCCTCTCCCTGCCAGGCTACCTCAACTCCACAGTTACCGGCACCCTGCCATCCGGCGGCTCGCTCGTCCTCACCACGACGCTGAAAAAGAGCAAGCTGGCGGTCTTTGGCAAGGATTGGGAAAACGGTCAGGAGGTGCCCTTCCGGCCCATCGGCCCTGACATTCTGGTCGCCGCCTGGGAGACCCGGGTGAAGGATTACGCCGCCTTCGCCGCCGCCACCAACACTCCCCTCCGGGTGCCCGCGCCGGATAAAACCACCGGAGCCACCGCCCATCAGGGCCCCGACCACCCGGTCATCAATATCACCCGCGCGGACGCCCGGAAATATTGCCAATGGCTGACCACCACCGAGCGAGGCCTGGGCTTCATCGATCCAACCATGGAATACCGGCTGCCCAGCGATGCCCAATGGAGTCTCGCTGCCGGAGCCCCGGATTTGGAGGAATTCCCCCGCACCCCCTACCAACGGCACCTCACCGTTTCCGGCGTCTACCCCTGGACACCGCGCCCGCAATTCCCTCCCCCGCCCGGCCGCCCCGGCAATAGCTCCACCCAAGCCGTCAAAGCCGCCGGAAATTATGGCGATCTCAGCGCCCTCAAGGCCAATGCCCTGGGCACGCTGAAGCCCTGGCAGGCCAAAGCGATCGAAAATCTGGCCTACGATGACGGCATGCCCTACACGGCTCCCGTGGACCGCTTTGCTCCCACCACCAGCGGCGTTTGTGATTTGGGGGGCAACGTCTGGGAATTGGTTGAGGATGATTACGGCGGTGGCAAGACCCCGGAACTGGTGACCTATGCCGTGGTCCGTGGCGGTGCCTGGAATACCCTCGCCATCGAGCGCGAGGAACTCGCCACCCAGTTCCGCAAAGCCATTCCGGCAGATGAATTTGCGGAAAACTGCGGCTTCCGCATTGTCCTCACCTCCCTCCTGCCTGCCAACCCCGCTCCAATTCCCGCACCCGCCCCCGCACCGGTTGCACCAGGTGCCACCATCTACCCCAACCTGCCCTTTAACGTTTTCCCGGGGCAGGCTCCTTTGGGACCGGATCCTATCCCTGCCAAGGATACGGATTGATCCAAAAGGGGAGCCCGGGGCTCCGGCCCGGGTGTTTCCTGCTCCCTTGGCAGCCACCACGCCCGCCCCCGGATCATGCCCCGTCCAGGGCCGAATCCGCCCGCATGGCCCCCTTGGCCCCCCCCTGATTTTGCCACAAGACAAGCCGCTGATTGACGCTATAGAATCAGTCCCCCGACTCCTTATTTTCCGTGCGATTTCTGATTCCCCTGCTGTTCTGCCTCCTGGCCTGCCCCTTGCCTGCCCCGGGTAAGTCAGCCACGCTCAAGGAAAAAGCCGCTGCCAAGGAAAAAACCAAGGAGAAGGACGCGGACAAGGAAAAAACCAAGCCGAAGGCCAAGCCAAAGCAGAAGGAAAAGGAAACCCCCAAGGAACCGGAAAAGCCGAAACCGCTGCCCGCTCCCGAGAAGCCGGGTGTTCCAGCCAAACCAGGCACGCCAATAACCCCCAAGGTAGAATGGAAGCCGATCTATTACAAAGGCCGCGCCTACGTTCCCGCCAATCAGGTGGCCGCCTACTATGATCTGCAGGTTCCCGCGCTTTGGCAAAAAACCTTCACTCTCTACACTCCCGACCGGAAGTTTACCATCGAATGCACCACCGGGGAAAAACGCATCAAGCTCAGCGGCTGGACCTTCTACTTCAGCTTCCCTGTCGTCGAACCCAAGGACATGCCCATGCTCTCGGTATTCGATGTCAGAAACATCCTCGATCCGATCCTCCGGCCCAATGACCGCCGTGATCCCGCCATCCTGCGCACCGTTGTCATCGATCCCACCGGCGGCGGCAAGGAGACCGGCATCAGGAGCCCCTTTATCGCAGAAAAGGACCTCACCCTCGCCGTGGCCCGACACACGGCCTCCCTGCTGCGGGCGAATGGCTACCGCGTCCTCCTGACCCGGGAGGAGGACAAGGCCGTCCTGCCCGGCCTCCGCATTGCCACCGCCAACGATATCCCGGAGGAAGCCATCTACCTCAATCTCCGGGCCGCCAGCGGTGCCGCTGCGGTGCGCGGATTTGAATGCTCCACCCTGCCCCCGGCCGGCACCCCGGCCACCGTGGAAAGTGATAGTCCAAATATCGACAAACGATTCTTCGCTGGCAATATCAACGACCGCGAAAGTCTCGCCCTGGCCACCACCATCCAAAACAGCGTTATCCGCAACGCCCGCACCCTCGACCTCGGCATCAGGCGCGTCCGCGTCGAGGAACTGCGCGACATCCGCATGCCCGCCATCTCCTGCAAGCTGGGTTACCTTTCCCATAAGGAAGAAGCCAAAAAGCTCTCCACCCCCGAATACCAGGTCCAACTGGCCTCCGCCATCGTGCAGGGCGTCGACCGCTACGCTGCCTTTCTGCGCAGCGGCTATGAAGCCCGCGTCGAGGAAGACCGGAAGCGCCCGCTCAGCTTCGGCCCCGCCACCGTGAAACTGGAACCTGCCGTCATGCCCCCAAGGGCCGAAAAAATCGCCCTCCGCCTCCCCATCATCGGCCCCGTCATCGTCCCCGTGCCCACCACCGATGGCAAGCCTGCCAGCACCGCTACCAACATCGACCGTTCAAAGATGGAGCTTCAGGTTTTCCTGTTCGAAAAAGTCAACGACGCCGAGATCGACCTCTCCACCGCCAACCCGCCGGATGTCGCCTGGCTCTCCGTGCTCCCGGACTGGCAGGCCGGCGTCCCCGAATGGCTGCAAATCACCTATGTGCGCCCCGCCTTCAGCCCGCCGGAGCTGAAAGCCTATGGCAGGCGCAGCTACTACGGCTACGTCGCCCGCCTCATTTACGATGGCCGGGTCCTTGATGAAACCTCCTTCCCTCCCAACCTGAACCGCGCCCTGTTTTACTTCACTCCGGTATTTCCCAAACGCTAGGCCGGGGACCGGGACCCTGCCATGCCGGGATTTGACATCCCTGCCGGGAAGCCCGCTACCGCTTTCCACCACCTGCGGGTGGATTCTGCCATGGATACCAGGAAGTCAATAAATAAATGCGGTTTTGAGGGGGTTCCTTCTGTTCCCGCTGCTCAGTGCGCTGTCCGTGGCACAACTCGACGAAATCAAAACCGGACCGGCTGAACCCAGGGACTGCTGAATGGCACCTGTTGGGTGCATCATGGAAGGAATACAGCCGTCCCGGCTGTGCTGGGTTGCCGGCGTCCCGCCAGCAGCGGTCAGGATAACCGCCAGCCAGCACCGGCGGGACGCCCGTGTTCCACTGGTGGCCTGGGACCCCGCGCCGCCGGAAGTCCTGGTTAATCCTAAAAACCGGAATGAATTTGAACAGAAGGGCACAAAGGCCATAAAAAGAACGAGTTCCAGACCTGGGCAGACTCCTCCAGAGGGTGAACGGTTTTCAAGGACGATTACCACGTAAGTCCCTTACTTCCTGCCCTTTGTGACCTTCTGTTCAAACTCTATAATCTTTTCCAGGTTAATTTCAGTTTCGGTTCTAAAATCGTGGGTTATGATCGCCGGAATGCAAAAATTTTTGAGAATAGCTGCCCTGGGGATTTGGGGGGTGGCGGGAACGGCTGCGGTAGCGGCGGAGGCTCCGGCGGAGGCGCTGGTGCGCCGGGGGGAGGCGTGGTTGAGTGAAGGCACGGATTTGGGGTTGGAGATGGCTCATGTGATTGCAGCAGGGAAGAAGGGAAACCGGCGGCAGGCCCGCAGTGATTTGGAACTGATCGCTACGGAGGCAGAGTCGCGGGGTTTGAAGTTGGTCTGGCTGCAGGCGCAGCAGTGGTGGGTGCGGTTTACTCTGGCAGACCATACGGAGGCGGATTTAACCCCGGCTTTGGAAGACTTGCTGAAAGAGAGTCAGGCGGCGGGGTTGCGGGGGGAGGAGGCGGAGGTCTACGCCCTTTGGGGTGAGGTGATGGTGGCTCAGGGGCAATGGCTGATGGCGGTGAAGGCGCAGGACCGGACGACGCAGTTGGCTTTGGATGAGGGCGCGGTGCCCCGTGCGTTGGAAGCCTTTTTGGAGATGGCCCGGCTTTGCCGCAGGGCGGATCATGGCTGGCGGCTGCGGCAGGTGTGGGTGAGGATTGATCAGGTGATAGCGGACCGTCCGGTGGTTTTATCCGGGGAATTGGAGGCTGCTTTGAAAACCGAACGCGCGGCAGGGGCGCTTTTGCTGGCCCGGCTGGGCTTAGTGGGGGGTGCCATCACGGGCGTGGATCTGCAGCCGAGGGATGGGCGGGTGGTGGTTTCAGCCCCGGACCGGGAGCTGGGCCGGAGCCGCTTTTTGCTGACCAATGCCTCGGCTTTCGCCACCGAAGGGGAGTTGGCGATCCGGGCGGATCATGCGGCGGTGACCGCCTGGCAGGGGAGCAGTTCGGGCCTTTTTGTGACCTTGGGAAAGGGCACTGCAGTGCAGGGAGCCCGGCACCTGCGTCTGTTGCCAGGCCAGCAGTTGGAGGTGTATGTGGAGCATGAGCCAGGGCTGGCACAGGATACCGTGCAGGTGGCATGGGAAGGTGGGGCGAAATCGGCTACCGCTTCCGGGACGTTTTATTTTTCGGATGGCCTGCCGGCCGTATCGGTGGTGAATGCCGGGGTGTTTCAACTGAATGCAGGGTGGAGTATCCCGTTGTATCACGAAATTTACCAAAGAACAGGCCGCGCCCGGGTGCAGAATCTCCAGGTGACAGCCAGTGCGCCCTGCCACTTGGAGATTTATGACCACGATACCGGCCGGCTGATTGCAGTGGATGGGAATGGGGACGGGAATTACCGGGCATCAGGAGATCTGGTGGTGGATGATGCGGATGGGGATGGATGGCCGGATTTGGTGGTGGGAGACCGGGCGCGGGCGATTGAAATTTATGCATGGCCAGCCGGCTCACCCGGCCAGGCGATTACGGTATCGGCTGGGTTACGCCCGGTGGAAGGCGGGCCGGCGGGGAATGGTTCAGCGGAAAATACCGTCTCCCTGCGGGCTGGTGAAGGCCGTCCCTGAAAAAGCCGGAAGGTCCCTCTCCTGTCAGGACATTCAGATTCAAGGGCAGGACCGTGAGTTGGGAGTTGGTGGAGTTGATCCTAAAAACGGCAGTAGAATTTGAACAGAAGGACGCGAAGGACACAAAATCAGTAACTTGCGAAGGTCCCGCCCAAATCTGATCGTCACTCTGCGGGTGATTGCATCTTTTCCCATAAATCTGTGATTATCAGTATCATCCTGCCATCCGTGGCCCGTCAGCGTCCTTTTCAGCAAAGAACCGGCGTTGCCGCTGGGGACGGGGAGTAACTCTGTTGCACGGCGTGACCTCCGGCACGATACCACGCGTGTCCTTGCGCCGGAGTGTAGGCCGCCAAACCAATGGT
>CAMDJM010000114.1 GCA_945900785.1 Akkermansia muciniphila | reverse complement strand
TCACTCCAGGGGCTGGAGCCTTTGGCTCCGACGGAGCGGACGCGGACGTAGATTGGAAATGTCCAGGCGGATGGCTCCCTGGGTGGGCACTGGAGACGGGGCAGCGCTGAGCTGCTTGATGGTGGCAGGGTTGGTGGAGCGGCGGGGCGCGGTGCTGCCACGCAGTCAGAAGGGGGCGGTGACGAAGGGGAGGCGGCTGGCCTTACGTGCCGGTTTATTGGAGGTGGTTTAAATGGCTTATTTTTATTTTAGTTTAGTTAGTCATTTTTACGAATGAGCCCACATGCCGGAAGATGACCGGCGTAGCGGACCACAAAAACTAACTGTGATTTCTGCAATTTCAGGAATTTTTTTGATCAACCGTAAAATAAATCATTCACTATATTTTGACCGCTTAAATTGTCCAAGTGACCAGTCCCCCGCACCAGATTGACCACGGCAACTGTCCCAATAGCTCAGGGAGGCCTTGAGGGTTTTATGAACGGTGGTCTGAACTTTAGGGCGCTTGAAAAGACTCCATTCAGGCCGTTTTCCCGGCTTGCTCAGCGGCGGTGGGCACGCAGGTTGGCTGGATGAGCTTACCCACTGCCGAAAAGATCCTATTCAGCCCCCGCACCGACCGGAATGCGGTGGAGGCTGGCTTGGGGTTTGCCCCGAAATTTGATGCCGCTGGCCTGATCACTGCCGTGGCGGTGGACGCGGACGATGGCACGGTGCTGATGGTCGCCTACATGAACGAGGAATCCCTGCGGATGACTCTCGCGGTGGGGGAAGCGGTTTATTACAGCCGCAGCCGCTCTGAAATCTGGCACAAGGGCAAGACCAGCGGCCACACCCAGGCAATTGTGGAAATCCTGACGGATTGCGATCAGGATGCCCTCGTGCTGCGGGTGCGTCAAACCGGGGCGGGGGCCTGCCACACGGGCTACCGGAGCTGTTTTTTCCGCCGGGTGGCCACCCCGGCTTCCGGCGAAGCCGTGGCCCTGGAGCCTTTTTATGCCGGCAAAGCCTACGATGCCGCTGCCGTTTACCAAAAATAACCCTGAAATGCCCGCCATGGACATTTCATCCTCTTGCATTCCCCAGGCGTAAATCCTAGGAAACCTCCGCCATGCCTCCCCTCGTTCAGTCCCTGATCCGTTTTTATGATTCCTCCATCGGTAAGAAAATCCTCGTCGCCTTGACCGGCCTCGCCATGATCGGCTTTCTGATCGGCCATTTGCTGGGCAATCTGCTGCTTTTTGCCGGTCCTGAGGCCATCAATGGTTACGCGAAAAAGCTGCACGATCTCGGACCGGCGCTATATCTGATCCGCGGCGGGCTCCTCGCCATCGTAGTGCTCCACATCGTTGGCACGGTTCAATTGGTCCGGCTGAACCGCGCCGCGCGTCCCCAGAAATATGCCGTGGACACCGTCCGGCAGGCCAGCAAAGCCTCGCGCATCATGATCTGGAGCGGGCTCACCATCCTGGCTTTTGTGGTGTATCACCTGGCCCATTTCACCTGGGCGCTGGGGAATTCATACCGTGATCCCTCCATCGCCCGTTACTGGGCATCCCCAGGGGTGCACAATGTATATAATATGGTCGTCGATGGTTTCAATGTCTGGTGGGTTTCCGCCTTTTACATCATTGCCCTGCTGCTCCTGAGCAGCCACCTCAGCCATGGATTTGCCAGTGTCTTCCAAACCCTCGGCCTAGCCACCACCCGGACCCGCCGGCCCATTCAGGTGCTTGGCATGGTCTTCGCCTGGGGCTGGTTCTTCGGCAATATCTCCATTCCTCTGGCTGTTCTCTTCGGCCTCGTCTCCTAAAATCCTTTCCCTACTTCCCGAGTCATGATCAGCGAACTCCACGACCCCCCGGCTTCCAACCCCAACCGTGTCAGCGATACCCCGCCGGACGGTTCTCCGCCTGTCCCGTTGGCGGACAAATGGACCCGCCACAAGGCCACTTCCAAATTGATCAACCCGACCAACCGCCGGAAATACACCATCATTGTGGTCGGCAGTGGACTGGCCGGTTCTGCCGCTGCGGCCACGCTTTCCGAACAGGGGTATAACGTCAAATGCTTCTGCTATCAGGACAGCGCCCGCCGCGCCCACAGCATCGCCGCCCAGGGCGGGATCAATGCGGCCAAGAACTATCAAAACGATGGCGACAGCACCTACCGGCTGTTCTACGAGACCATCAAGGGAGGCGACTTCCGCGCCCGGGAATGCAATGTCCGCCGCCTCGCGGAAGTCAGCGTGCAGATCATCGACCAATGTGTCGCCCAGGGCGTTCCTTTCGCCCGGGAATACGGCGGCCTGCTCGCCAACCGCTCCTTCGGCGGCACCCAGGTGTCCCGGACTTTCTACGCGGCTGGTCAAACGGGTCAGCAGCTGCTCCTCGGGGCCTACGCGGCCCTGAACAAGGAAATCTCCCAGGGGCAGGTGAAAATGTATCCCCGCACGGAAATGCTGGACCTGGTCGTCATTGACGGTCATGCCAAAGGCATCGTCGTCCGCGACATGGTGACCGGCAAAATCTCCTCCCATGCCGGTGATGCGGTGCTGCTCTGCACCGGCGGCTATGGCAACGTCTTTTATCTGTCCACCAATGCCATGGGCTGCAACGTCACCGCCACCTGGCGGGCGCACAAACGCGGGGCATGGTTTGCCAATCCGTGCTATACCCAAATCCACCCCACCTGCATCCCGGTCAGCGGCGACTATCAAAGCAAACTGACCCTGATGTCGGAAAGTCTGCGCAATGATGGCCGCTGCTGGGTGCCCATGCGGAAGGAAGACTGCGGCAAGCCAGCCGCCAGCATTGCCGAGGAAGACCGCGACTACTATCTGGAACGGAAATACCCCAGCTTCGGCAACCTCGCCCCCCGCGACATCGCCAGCCGCGCCGCGAAGGAACAATGCGACGACGGCCGTGGCGTCGGCCCTGGCGGACTGGGCGTGTATCTCGATTTTGCGGATTCCATCAAGCGTCTCGGCGAGGACAAAATCCGCGAACGCTACGGCAACCTGTTCACCATGTATGAGCAGATCACCGGTGAAAATGCCTACCAACAGCCCATGCGCATCTACCCCGCCGTGCATTACACCATGGGCGGCTTGTGGGTGGACTACAATCTCATGAGCAACGTCCCGGGCCTGCATGTCCTGGGCGAAGCAAACTTCTCCGACCACGGGGCCAACCGGCTGGGGGCCAGTGCCCTGATGCAGGGACTGGCGGATGGGTATTTCATCATCCCCGCCACCCTGCCCAACTATCTGGCCGACCAGAAACCCGGCCAATATAAAGACGACAGCCCCGCCTTCCGCGCCGTGGAAGACGAAGCCCGGGCCCGCACCCAAAAGATCCTCTCCGTGAATGGCACGCGCAGCGTCTCCAGCTTCCACCGCGAGCTGGGACTGCTCATCTGGGACAAATGCGGCATGGCCCGCACCAGGGACGGCCTGGCTGAAGCCCTCAAGCGCGTCCCCGAACTCCGTGAGGAATTCTGGAAAAATGTCCGGGTGCCCGGCAGTGGCGACACCTTCAACCAGCAACTCGAACAGGCCGGCCGCGTTGCTGACTTCCTCGAGTTTGGTGAATTGATCTGCCGCGATGCCTCCGAGCGCGAGGAATCCTGCGGCGGCCACTTCCGTGAGGAGCACCAAATCGAAGGCGAAGCCAAGCGCGACGACGAACACTATTCCTACGTTGCTGCCTGGGAATACTCCGGCGACCTTGCCAAGCCCAAACTGAACAAGGAGTGGCTCGAATACGAAGAGGTGCACTTTTCGACCCGCAGCTACAAATAGTCAGGCAGGCAGGCTGCTGGAGAGCGCGGGAGGACCAATCAATCCATTCCGCCGGGCTGCGACCACAAAACTGGCGCTTTCCGCCAGTGGGGGTTCCATTGGGGAATTGGCTCGCGCCATTTCCTCAGGGAATGCCCGCTGTCAAAAAGCGCCAGCTTCAGGATGAAACGATTTCAGTGGCAACCGCAACCTTCGCCACAACCACCGCCGCCGCCGCCCTGGTTGGCGACGAGTTCGTTTTCCCTGGGGATGCGGCCCAGTTCGAGGGTGCGGCTGACGTAGGCCATGATGAAGCTTTCAATTTCCTGCAGCATGCCGCGGGCTTCCATGAAAGACTGCACCGCAGGCTCGCTGAGGGTGGATTTCCGCAGCTCTTCAAAGGCTTTGCCTTCTTCTTCGGTAATGGCCTCACCGGCCATTTCCTTGCGCTGCAACTGCTCGCTGAGGCCAGCCAGCTTGGCGTAGCCGGCGGTAGCGGCAGGATCATTCATGAAGCCAGCCACCCGCTCGCGGGCGGCGACCACATTGTCATCGTCCAGCAGCGCTTCGCAAAGTTCGCGGATTTTATCCCCGAGGTCCGCTTTCTGTGCACGATCATCGTCAACTCCAATAATTAAGCTCATAGTCCCCGCTTTTAAGCCTGCCCGCGCCGCCTGCCAATGCGTATTTTGGAAAAATGAGCGCGCAGAGCGGGCAAGTCGCAGGATGCATGCTTTGGTGACCCTCTTTGCCGCCATCCGCGCTCCGATGGCCCATCATGAGCATTCTGCGCTTGCACGTTCCCTGCCCTCCCTACCTCAGTCCATCATGGAAATCTATGTTCTCAAGGAGGGAGCCCGGCGTGGCCCCTTCCAGCCCTTTAAACTCCGCGAACTCCTTGAAGACAAGGTGTTTTCCCCATCTGATCCTGGCTGGATGGAAGGGATGGAAGCATGGGCACCACTTCATGCCATCGAGGCGCTCCGCGCCTGGGTGCCGCGGGATCCTACCCAACCGCCCCCGCTGCCAACCCCCGAGGAATTGGCCGCGCCAAGCGGGCAGAATGAATCCAAAGCGACCGCCGATCCTGAAATCGATCCTGTCATAAAAGAATGGTCCGCCCGCCGCAGACGGGCTTGGACCCGCTGGATGGCGCGGCTGATCGATGTGCTGCTCTGGTGGGTGGTGGTGTGGATGGCGGCCCTGGCGGCGGGATTTCTAACGCAATGGGATTTAATTCTGGCCCCACCTTTCTTTGTGATCGGCGCGGCAGTAGTCTGGTTGCCCGTGGAAGCCGGCCTGCTCGCGTGGCTGGGGACCGCCCCTGGAAAATGGATGCTCGGCATCGCCATCACCGACGACCTGGGGCAACGGCTTTCCTTCCTGACCGCACTGAAACGCACCGCGCTGGTCCAACTGACGGGAAACGCCATCGGGCTTTCCCTTTACATGATGCCAGGCCTGATCAGCGTTTACGCCAATCTGACGCTGGTTCCCATGATCCAAGCGGTGCTCGGTTGGGTGATGTATCAACGCACCGGCTCCACCCTATGGGATCAGGCCGCGAATTCCCGGCTCGTGCATAGCCCGGTCGGGGCCTTTGGGATCATCAGCACCATTGTCACCCTGGTGCTCTGGATCGGTCTCGGGATCTGGATCACCGTCACCGTGCCGCTGCCGGTCGATATGCCAGAGGACCTCCGCAGTCACTTCCTGGAAATGAGGCTGGAAAGCGAACGCCTTTTCCAACAGATAAGCTTGCCTCCCAAGAGCCCCCCCACAGCCCTCCTTGGCCCGAACGCCCCCTTCGTAATTTAGGATCCAGTGCAATTTTCAGAAGTAAAACAAACTAGGCTCATTATAAATCACGGGAACCATAATATCCATATTGACTTTTTGCAAAATTGCGGTAGTTTTGATAAAATCCGCAATAATGATTTTTCCCCATTTCTCCTGCAAACTCCTGAAAAGATCCACTCTTCTCTTGTGCGGACTGGCGGTTTTGCTCCCCGTCACCCTCCATGCGCAAGCCTACGGCTTGGATGCCCTGCAACCTATCGGGAAGTTTCTCGACAATAAACTGCCGTCCACCACTCCTGGCACCGGAGGCACCGCCCAGCCGCCCGCGCGGCTATCGCAAGTCGGTGCTTTTTCCAATCTGGGCACCCTCACGCCCCGCAGCGGGCTCATTCCTTTTACCGTCAACTCCCCGCTGTGGACCGACGGGGCGGCAAAACAACGCTGGCTCGCCTTGCCCAATGACGGCCGGGCCGATACCGCCGCCGAACAAATCACCTTCGCCGAAAGCGGGCCGTGGCAATTTCCCAAGGGCAGCGTGCTGGTTAAACAATTCGACCTGCCCACGGACGAACGGAATCCTTCCATCCGCCGCCGCATGGAAACGCGCTTCATGGTTCACGGCGATGATGGAGTCTATTATGGAGTGACCTACCGTTGGCGCGCGGATGGCTCCGATGCCGATCTGCTGCCCGATGGCGACAGCACGGACGTCACTATCACCAATGCCGCAGGCGTTACCCGCACCCAGACCTGGTCCTTCCCCAGCCGCGCGGATTGCCGCACCTGTCACAATGCCGGCGCGGGCCGCGTGCTCGGCATGCAGACCTCCCAGCTCAATGGCAACTTCACCTATCCTTCCACCGGCCGCAGTGATAACCAACTCCGCACCCTGAACCGCCTCGGCATTTTCTCCCCGGCTATCACTGAGTCCGCCATCCCAGCCTACGCCAAATCCGTCCCCGTCACCGACACCGGTGCCACCCTGGAGCACCGCGTGCGCTCCTATCTCTCCGCCAACTGCGCCCATTGTCACTATCCAGGGAATCCTGCCAACCCCAGCGCAGGATTCGACACCCGTCTCGCCACGCCGCTGGCCCAGCAAAACATCGTCAACGGCTCCGTCCTTTACGACCTCGGCCTGACCAATGCCCGCATCATCGCCCCGCAGGCCCCTGCCAGCAGCGTCATGCTGACCCGCCTGAGCATCAACGGCCTGCACCAGATGCCCCCCATCGGCCGGAACACCGTGGACCATGCCGCAGTGACCACCCTCACCGCCTGGATCAACGCCATCCCCATTGAGCCCCCACCCGCCACCAACCGCAGCCCTGTCGCGCTCAATGACGACGCCAGCACCCCACTCAATACCCCGATCACCCTCAGCGTCCTCGCCAATGATTCCGATCCGGACAATGACGCCCTGACCGTCAGCTCCCCTACCACACCATCTTCCGGCAGCGTCGCTGCCCTGAGCGGAAATCAATACCGCTACACGCCCGCCAACGGCTTCACCGGCACTGCCACTTTCCTCTACACCGTGCTGGATGGCCGCGGCGGATCTGCCACAGCCACCGTCACTATCCGCATTCTGCCCCCGGCCACTTCCAACTCCGTGGCCTTCTTCGATGGCACCAGCCGCCTCACCGCTCCCACCAGCTACAGCGGGGTCGCCATGGGTGTGGCGGACATGAACAGCGATGGCATGGACGACATCCTGCACCTGCAAAACGGCCTCCAGCTCCGCCTCGAATATCAAAGCCCCGGCGGGGCCGCCTTCACCGCCCAAAACGTCGGTGCCGCCCCCGCCGGACGCCAATGGGCCATCTGCATGGGCGATGCCGATAACAACGGCTACCCTGACATCATGGTCGGTGGCTATTATGACGGCCTGAAATATTACCGGGCCAACAGCAACGGGACCGCCTACAATCCCACCACCCTTTCCACCCCATCCATTTTCGTCCAGGCCACTGGCTTCACCGACTTCAACCGCGACGGTTGGTTGGATCTCTTCGCCTGTCACGATGATGGCGAAAGCGCAAAATTCCGCAACAGCGGCAACGGCACGCTAACCTCCGATACGTCCCTGATCGACGCCCGCACCCGTGCCGCCAGCGACAACTCCGGCAACTACGGCATCGTCTGGACTGACTATGACAACGACGGCGACCAGGATCTTTACCTGTCCAAATGCCGGCTCGCCGCTTCCAGCTCCACCGATCCCCGCCGCATCAACCAACTCTTCCGCAACAACGGCAACGGCACCTTCAGCGACGTGGCTCCTGGCGCCGGCGTCGCCTTTGGTGAACAATCCTGGGTCTCCGATTTCGGCGATATTGACAACGACGGCGACATGGACCTTTATGTTGGCAACCACGGGGCCACCAGCTACCTGATGCGGAACAACGGCAATGGCACCTTCAGCAATATCACCACCGCTGCCGGTATGGGCAGCGTCACCTGGCGCGTCATCCAGACCGTCTTCCGCGACTTCAACAACGATGGCTGGACTGACCTCCTGCTCACCGGCGAGCAGCAGCAGCTCTGGATCAATCAGCGCAACAGCACCTTCACCCTGGCGGCCAATCCCTTCAACGCCTCGATCATGGAATCCTGCGCCACCGGCGACCTGAACCGGGATGGGTTCACAGACATTTACGCTGGCTACGCCTCCATCTACAACACCCCCTCCAGCGCCCGGCCTGACAAGCTATTCCTCGCCCAGCCAAACGGCAATAACTTCCTTTCCCTCACCCTCCGCGGCACCGCTTCCAACGCCACCGCTTCCGGAGCCCGCATCGAACTATACGGCCCATGGGGCACGCAGCTCCGCGACGTGCGCTCCGGGGAAGGTTATGGCATCGCCCACAGTTTCACCCAGATCTTCGGCATGGGCAATGCCGGGGCCGCCACCCGGCTCCGCGTCCGTTGGCCCTCCGGCGCGGTCGATGAGGCCCTCAACGTCCTGCCTAATCGCTTCCTCACCCTCCGCGAAGGCAGCACCGCTGCCCCCAGCCTGACTTCCCCCGGCAATCAAACCCACACCCGTGGAGCCACCGTCGGCTTCACCCTGGCCGCCTCTGATCCCACCGGGGACGCCCTCATCTTCTCCGCCTCGGGACTCCCCGGAGGGCTGGTTATCAACTCCGCCACCGGCCGCATTTCCGGCACCATCGCCAGCACCGCCCTGGGCAGTTACACCACTACCCTCGGCATCACCGATGGCTGGAACACCGTCACCCGCGCCATCACTTGGACCGTCAGTGGCCTGAGCGCGCCTGGCGTCAGCCTCACCACTTCCTCCGGCACCGTCACCGGTCCCTTCGACATCACCGCCACCTTCACCTCCTCCGTCACCGGGTTGACGAGCATCGACTTCAGTGTGTTGAATGGCACCATCGCCAGCCTCAGTGGTAGCGGTGCCAGCTACACCGCCCGCATCAATCCCAGCGCTGCCGGACGCGTCACCATCACCCTGCCCGCCAATAGCGCCATCAGCACCGGTGGCTTGGGCAATACGGTCTCAAATGCCCTGCCCGTCACTTATAGCATCAGCGACACCACTGCCCCTGGCGTCACCCTCACCACCCCCTCCGCCACCATTTCCGGGGCCTTCACCGTCAGCGCCAGCTTCAGCGAATCCGTCGCCGGGCTGAACAGCGGGGAATTCACCGTCACCAACGGCACCGCCGCCACCCCCACCGGCAGCGGCAGCAGCTACAGTGTCATCATCACCCCTGCAGGCTACGGCACCATCACCGTCCGCCTGCCTGATGGAACAGTGAACGATGCTGCAGGCAATCCCAACACGGCCTCCAACACGATCAGCGTCTCCTGGCCCCAGCCGAACCGCGCCCCCGTAGCAGTGAATCCCGGCGTTCAGAACACCACCCGCGGCAGCACCGCCAGCCTGAGTCTGCAAGCCTCCGACCCCGATGGCCAGGCCCTCACCTGGTCTGCCACCGGTCTGCCCCCAGGCCTTTCCCTCACGCCTTCCGCCGGGCTAATCTCCGGCACCGTGGCCACCACCGCCGCCGCTTCCCATAACATCAGCGCCACCGTCAGCGATGGCAGCCTCTCCGCCACCATCTCCTTCCTCTGGAATACCACCGCGGCCTCCACCTCTGTGAATGGGCTGCGCGCGGAATTCTTCGACGGCATGGTCCCCGGCGCAGCCGCTCCGCTCCTCACCCGCACGGATGCCACTATCGACTTCGACTGGGGCGGCAGTTCGCCTTCCCCGCCCGTGCCCGTCGATTTCTTCTCCGCCCGCTGGACCGGCTATCTGACGGCGCTCTTCAGCGAAACCTACACCATCTACGTCCCCTCCGACAATGGAGTCCGGGTCTGGCTGAATAACCAACTGGTCCTCGACAAGTGGACGCCCGCCGATATCGCCGGCTGGCACAATTTCACGATCCCCCTTACCGGCAACGCCGCCATCCCGATCACGGTGGAATACGCCGAACTCACCGGCGGGGCCAATATTACCCTTTACTGGTTCAGCGCCACCCAGCCCTGGGAAGCCATCGCCAGCAGCCGCTACACCACCGAGCCTGCGGCCAACCGCGCCCCGGTGCTCAGCACCCCGGCCGCCCAGTCCTCCATCCGCACCCGCGCCGCCACCCTCCAGCCTGGCGGCAGCGATCCTGACTTCAATCCCCTCACCTGGTCCGCCACCGGCCTGCCCGCCGGCCTTGACATCCATCCCGGCACCGGCCGCATCTCCGGCACCGTCGCCGCCTCGGCCGCTGCCACCAACAATGTCACCCTGACATTGTCTGACGGATCCCTCAGCACCTCCGGTTCCTTCCCTTGGAGCACCACCGCCCCCCCGGCCAACACCGCCCCCACCCTCAGCAATCCCGGCACGCAGACTTCCATCCGGGGTTCCATCGTCACCTTCACCGCTATTGCCTATGACGCCGATGGCGATGCCCTCACCTGGTCCGCCAGCGGACTTCCGGCCGGCCTTAGCCTGAACCCTGCCAGCGGCCAGATCAGCGGCACCGTCTTCACCAACGCGGCCACCAGCTACCCCGTCACTCTTACCGTTGGCGATTCCGGAAACCTCACCGCCAGCACCTCCTTCACGTGGAATACCACCGCCGCTCCCCTCCACGGTCTCCGCGCGGAATACTTCGATGGCATGGTGCCCGGTGCCGCCGCTCCCCTGCTCACCCGCACGGATGCCGTGATCGACTTCGACTGGGGCAATGGCTCCCCTTCCCCGCTGGTGCCCGCCGACTACTTCTCCGCCCGATGGACCGGCACCCTCACCGCCCTCTACAGCGAAACTTACACCATCTACGTCCCCTCGGACAACGGCGTGCGCGTCTGGTTGAATAACAACCTCATCCTCGACAAGTGGACCCCCACCGACATCAGTGGCTGGCATAACTTCACCATCCCCCTCACCGCCGGCCAGGCCATTCCGATCAAGGTGGAATATGCCGAACTCTACGGCGGAGCCAATATCAGCCTCTACTGGTTCAGCAACACCCAGTCCTGGGAAGCGATCAACACCAACCGGCTCACTCCCGCCGTGGTCATCCCGCCCAATTCCGCTGAAGCCGCCCCCGGTATGATCGCCCGCACCCAGGCCCTCACCACCGGCCCCCGCAACGGTGCCACCTTCAGCTTCACCCGCCCCTCTTCCTCGGCCTCCCAACTCTCCCTCATCATCGAACAAAGCGATGATCTCAAAACCTGGAAGATCACGAATCTCCCCGCCCAGATCATCCAATACAGTGACGGCACCGACGACGTCAGCCTCACGGTGCCCACACCCGCCAGCGCTCCAGGATCTCCGGCCAAGCTCTACTTCCGGGTGCACATGGTCGTGCCCGACCCACCCTGAGCCGCCGCCAGCAGGCCTCCGGCTTTGGACCAGCCTTGCCGCAGACCGCTTGTGAAACTTTTCACAAATGCGCTTGCCGGACGGGCGATGAACCGGAAATTCCCTACACCCGGAAACGGCTTCCTGCGCGTTCCTGTTCCGTAGTTTCCCACCTTCATTTCCCCCATCCATGGCCATCCAATACAAGCCCGGCAAAGAACCCCACCCGCGGGAACACCGCATGATTTTCCGCAATGTGGACCGGGTGGACTGGGATGTTTCCATGGACCGCTATCTTGCTGAAGGCGGCTACGCCCAGCTGAAAAAGGCCATCACGATGGAGCCCAAAGCCATCATTGAGGAAGTCAAAGTCAGCGGCCTGCGCGGTCGCGGCGGTGCCGGCTTCCCTACCGGCGTGAAATGGACCTTCATCCCCCCGACCAACACCAAGCCGGTTTATCTGATTTGCAATGCCGACGAGTCCGAGCCCGGCACCTTCAAAGACCGCTACATCATGCACCAGGATCCGCATCAGCTGATCGAAGGCATGGCCATCTCCTGTTTCGCCGTCGGTGCCCATCTCGCTTACATTTACGTCCGCGAGGAATTCCCCGAAGCCGCCAAAATCCTCGAATACGCCATCTGGGAAGCCCATCAAAAAGGCTTCCTCGGCAAAAATGTCTGCGGCAGCGGCTTTGAACTGGAAATCTTCGTCCACCGCGGCGCTGGAGCCTACATTTGTGGGGAAGAAACCGGCCTCATCGAATCCCTCGAAGGCAAACGGCCTTACCCCCGCATCAAGCCCCCCTATTTCCCTGCCGCCCTGGGACTCTATATGTGCCCGACCATCGTGAACAACGTGGAAAGCCTCTGCCACGTCAAACATATCATCGAACTGGGCGGAGCCGAATATGCCAAACTGGGCACCCCCCGCAATAACGGCACCCGCATCCTCTGCGTCAGCGGCGATGTGGTGAAACCCGGTTATTACGAAGTGCAGGTCGGCAAAATCACCATGGGCGAGGTCATCAATGACCTCTGCGGAGGCCTGAAACCCGGCCGCACCCTCAAAGCCATCATCCCCGGCGGCTCCTCCGCCAAAGTCCTGCGTGCCGACGAAGTCTTCAAACTCAAGCAACCGGACGGCTCCATCCGGGAACTCACCGTCATGGACATCCCCATGGATTTCGACACCATCGCCCAGTGCGGCTCCATGGCCGGCTCCGGCGGCGTCATCATCATGGACGATACCCGCAGCATGGCCTGGGTATTGAATAACCTGAATAACTTCTACGCCCACGAATCCTGCGGCCAGTGCACCCCCTGCCGCGAAGGCAGCCTGTGGATGAAAAAAATCAGCGACCGCATCGCCGC
>CAMDJM010000113.1 GCA_945900785.1 Akkermansia muciniphila | reverse complement strand
GCGTTGCGGTCGATTGGATCCTCCTCACGATGCTCCCCACCCCACCTCGCGGTGACGCAGTTTCGCTTGAGTTCTTTACTGGTTTCATGGGTCTGTAATGCCGGGTCTCCCACCCGGCAGGGTTGTGCCGCTTGATGGCGCACGAGTGCCGCAGTTGCGGAGCCAGCCTGCCCGAAAATGCCTACTCCAGCAATTATACCGGCGCGCCCCTTGCCAAAGTCAACCGTCCCAGGTTGTCACCCGTGCATCCGATCAAGAAGCGCACGATTTTATCCATCCGCTCCTCCCTGACGATCGCCCTTCTGGCAGCCGCCGGCTGGTGGCAATGGCACAACTCGCGCCCCCTGACACAGGCCCCCGGCACTTTAGCCCCGGACGAGCCTACGCAAAGCGCCCTTCCCCCCAACCTGGAGGCATGGAACGTCGGCACCACCGAAATCATTCCGCTGGCCACCTTCTGGGGCAAAGCCCGCATTCTCCACCTGGAACGTTACCACTGGGACGACATGTCCGTCATCTCCCCCATGGATCTCGGCATCGGCTGGGGGCCTCTCTCCAACGAGTTGAAAGTCAATCAGGCCACGTTCACCAACACCGGGCGGAATCTGGAATGGGACAGCAAAGACCCTGCCTTTGCTTTTTGGGAAGTCTCCCGGAATGTCGCCAACCTGCACGTGATTCCCTCCAGCGATTTTGTCCGATCCCAACTGATGGAACTCCGGGAAGGACAAATTGTGCTGATTTCCGGTTACCTCGTGAAGGCGAAGCCTGCCACCGGCACCCCTTGGACCAGTTCCCTCTCAAGGGAGGACACCGGCCCTGGCTCTGCCGAGGTGATCTGGGTCGATAACATCACGGTTTCGCCCTGAACGCGCGGAGGGTGTTGCCTGAGGCATTCAGAAGACTTCCCGCAAAATTGCCTCCTGAAGCCGGCTCATGCGGGTAAATCCTTCCTGCGTGTGGTCTTCATGCCCATTCAGATGCAGCAGTCCATGAATCAAATAGAGCGCTACCTCCTGCTCCGGGGTCTGGCCCTGTTCTGCGGCCTGACGGATCGCGGTGTCTGTGCTGATGAGGATCTCCCCATGGGCAAAAGTAATCACGTCCGTGGCGCTGGCGTCATCGAGAAACTCCGCATGCACCTGGGAGATCGCCTCATCCGAGATGAAGGACACCTCGACCAGCGCCAGCCCTGGCAAGGCGGGCTCCTCCGGCCCGGGCTCCACGATCACCCTCTGCCAGGCAGCCTCCGCCAAGTGGGTCAGCCGCTCCAGATCCAAGGTGAGCGGGGACTGGTGATCATAAAGTTCAAACCCGGGTGCCGTCATATCCACATGATAAATGACCGCCCCGCTTTTTTCAAAGGTGGATTCCCCGAATCAGGACAGGGACGGGCATTCAATAAATTAAAACAAGCCTGATCCCTGACTGCGTTCCGGACAGAATACGGGGGTTGGCCGGAATCCATTGCCCTACTCAGCATCACTGCTACGGACCGCTTCCCCCCAGGGACTCCCCGGGATGCAGCTTGCCCGGACCCGGGCGGATGGGTTTGCCGGAAGGTCCGTCCGCCTTGGTGGGATCAGCCTCCGGCCCGCTGGGCGCAGACAGCCCCTCCACCGCTGGTGGCGTGGCGGCCATGGATTCCGGGGTTTTCCGCAGGCTTGGAGCAGCTGGAACCACCGGGTCTGGCAAGGGATTTTCCAGCTTGGGACCTTTGGCCATGCCCGGAAGCGGAGTTACCGGCCGCAGGCCACTTTTCTGGGGGGGGCCTGGCTGGACCGCGACCGCTGGAATGCCTGGATCGGAGGCCCCGCTGCCACTGGTCCCAGCCGGACCGCCCGGCAACACCAACAGTCCCACCACCACCGCAGCCGCGATCCCGGCCGTCACCAAAGTCGGAACCAACCAAGCTTTGCGGCTCCCGGAAGCAGGCACCATCCTCCGTTCCGGCTGCAAAACGGACTGCCGCTGGGGAATCGTCAGGCGCACCACCGGTTCCTGCCGCAGCGCCGCGCCCAGCAGGCCGGCGGTGCGGGAAACCGCTGCCGCTTCCTGCTGCCAGGCAGGATTTTCTGCCAAGCCAGCGCGGAAGGCCGCCCCGTCGCAGGCGGAAGCCTCACCAAGCACACAGGCCGTGAAGGAAGAGTCGTCAGGAATGACAGTCATAGCGTTGGGGAATAAAAGGTGGAACAGAAAATGGATCGCTTAAATCATGGCGCAGGCCGCTGCTTCCGGGGCCAGCAGGATGCGGAGGCGCTTCAGGCCGGTGTGGATCAGGAAGCCGACATTGGATGCCGTGAGTCCGGTGACGGCCGCGATCTCCTGGTAGGACAGCTCATGCTGGAATTTCAGGCGCAGCACCTCCGCTTGGTTGGGCGGCAAGCGGCGGAAGGTTTGCAGCACCAGGGCGGTCTCATCCGCATCAGCCGCCAGGCGGTCCGGACCGGGCGCAGGATCCGCGAGGTGATCCATCGGGGTATCCTCCCAACTCACACTGCGGCGGCGGCGGCGCATCAGGTCCAGCGCCCGGTTCCGGCTCACCGTAAAGAGCCAGGACTTCAGCCCGGGCCCATCCAGCCGCGCCGGATCCTGCGCGTAGAGCTTGATAAAGGTTTCCTGGACCACATCACGGGCCATTTCCAGGTCGCTGGTCAGATTATAAATGTAGCCGCACAGCATGGATTCATACTCCGCCACGCCACGGCGCACCAAGTCAGCCGCAGTAGTGGGGGTTGACGGAGAAGACATGGTGCAGAAAGCAAAGCTGGGATCAAAACTTGAACGGCCAGGATCCGGCGTTTCCTGGGGAAAACACCACGGATTTCAGCCCCGGGTGGCGTGCAGCTTCAAGTGCAGCGCGATGGCATCGTTCACCACATGTTTCCCGAGCCATGCGAAAACCCGTCCGGAGCCGTAATTCACGCCCCATCGGGTGCGGTCGATCTCGATCTGCGCCTGAGCGGTGAGCTGCCCCGCGTCATTCAGCGCGATCACCGCCGGAATGCTCAGCGGCTGCGTCACCCCACGCATGGTGAGGGTGCCCCCGATCCGGTAATTCGGCGTGCCCGGGGTAGCCCCGGCGATGGCTTCCACCGCATCTGCCTTGAAAACGGCCTCTGGAAAACGCGCGGTTTCGAAAAAATCGCGGTCCGCGAGATGTCCCAGCAGCATCGCGTTATAGCCCGGATCCGTTAAATCAGAGCAGGCAATGCTGCGCAAATTGATCGTGAATACAGCCTGCGTCAGCCTTCCCCCTGCGATTTCCATCGATCCCCCGCTGAGGCGCACCGTTCCCTCGTGGTGATTGAACAAATTCCGCCCCGTCCACCGGATCACACTCGTCGCGGGATCGACCTTCCATGATCCATCGAAAACGGGCACCACCTCCGTGCTCCCATCCCCCTCCGACGGAAACCCCGCCGCCTGCCAGGCAGCCAACCCGCCCTCAAATTCTGAAACCTTCCCATAGCCATCAGCACTTAATTTCTCCGCAGCCACCGCCGCATCCAGAGAAGGTGGGCCCGCCCCATAAACCACAATTTCAGCGGAGGGATCCGGGCACAGCCCGTGCACCTTTTCCAGGAAGCTCATCTCATAAACACAAGCACAGTGGCTGCCCGGCAGACGCCACCCCATCCACGACTCCTCCGGCAATACATGAAGCAGCGCCGGCGGGTGCGCTCCAGCCAGCAGCGCCTTGAGGGATTCAGCAGAAATAACAGGCATGGGAAAACTCAGGTTGGAGTGGAGGAGATAAAGAAAACCCGTGGCCCGTTCTCCTGACACGACGCCCGGTCTCTCAGCCTGATCCCGTCCTGCCGCGATATCAATGGCGCACAAAGCCCACGAACACCCAGCCCCAGATCATCGCCGCCAGCAGCACGATGCCCGCCAGCCAATACTTCCAAGGCAGGTGATGGGGCTTGAACTTCGCCGTCCTGCCAAACTCCTTCTTCTTCCAATCCTCATAATCAAAGTCATCCGGATCCTCCGGCAGGTCCACCCCGTCCGGCCAATCCGCCTGATCCACCGGATCCACCTCATCCGCCGGATTGATGCCCCGGCATTTCCGACAGCCCGGTGAACCGACCCTGACCTCGTCGCCGCAGGTCGGGCAGGCAAACCAATCCGCCTCGCGGGGACTATTCAGATACCGGCTCATTTTTGAAGAATGGGAACATATCATGCTTCCCCGGGCGATGTCCAGCGGATGAAATGCCGGACTTTACATTCTTCCGGAACCCCCCTATGTCAGGCGGTCCCGACGGAATTTCCTTCCTATATCAAAAAACCAATCCGATTCCATGTTTTGCCCTTCCTTCCTCCGGCCGGCTTTGCTGGTCTGCCTCACCGCCATCGCCCCACCCCCTGCCCTCCGCGCCCAGGACAGCGCCGATGAAAAAACCAGCTCCCTAGGCAAGCAATACGAAAGCATCGTCAATGTTGAGTGCTCTGCGCTCCGCGTCGACTACCGCACTCCATGGAACGCCGCCACCCCCTCCGGCGGCACCGGCACCGCCTTCCTCATCGGGCCGAATCTCTTCATGACCAACGCCCACGTCGTCAGCGACGCCAGCCGCATCACCATCAAAAAAGTAGGCGATTCCACCCCCCACCGCGCCCGGGTCAAATTCATCGCCCACGACTGCGATCTCGCCCTCCTCGAACTCGAAACCCCCGGCCCCGCCTTTGCCAAAGCCATCCCCCTCACCATCAGCACCGAGATCCCTAAGCTGGACACCACCGTTAAAGTCGTCGGCTATCCCATCGGCGGGGAGCGCATCTCCGTCACCCGCGGCGTCGTCAGCCGCGTTGACTACCAGGAATTCAGCCACAGCGGCGTGGATCAGCACCTCGCCATCCAGATCGATGCCGCCATCAATCCTGGCAACTCCGGCGGCCCCGTCATCCAGGGCACCAATGTCGTCGGCGTCGCCTTCCAGGGCTACAGCGGAGACGTCGCCCAAAACACCGGCTACATGATCCCCACCCCCGTCATGCGCCGCTTCCTCAAAGACGTGGAAGATGGAAAATACGACCACTACGGCGAACTCGCCATCCAGCACTATCCCATTCTCAATCCTGCCCAGCGCAAAGCCCTCAACCTTCCTGACAACGACACCGGCGTCATGATCACCGCCGTCGACAGCACCGGCACCTGTGCCAATGCCCTCAAGGTCGGCGACGTCCTCCTCGAACTCGACGGCTACCACGTCGACAGCACCGGCTCCATCGACATTGATGGCGAGCAGACTGAAATGGCCGAAGTGGTGGAGCGCAAATTCGTCGGCGACAAACTCAAGCTCAAAGTCTGGCGCGACGCCAGGGAACAGGAATTTGAAGCCACTCTCAAGGCCTTCCCCGCCTATCTGATGGCCGCCAACCAATATGAAAAGCAGCCCGAATTTCTGATGCACGCCGGCCTCGTCTTCCAGCCGCTCGACCACGAACTGATGGGAGCCTTCTCCCTCACCAACCTCCGCACCCGCTACTACTACGACTACTACGCCCAGGACGAACTCTACAAGGAACTCCCGGAAGTCGTCGTCCTCACCAGCATTCTGCCGGACGCCATCAACACCTGGCTGCGCGATTACACCGGCCAGGTCGTCGGGGAGATCAACGGCGTCAAAATCAAATCCCTCAAGGATGCCGCCGACGCCCTCGACAAGCAGCCGGACAGCACCCACGTCGTCATCAAACTCGCCGGCGAAGGCCGCCCCATCGTCCTCGAAAAACAACTCATCGCCGCCGCCCAGGAACGCATCAGCCGGAAATACGGCCTCACCTCCGACCGCTACCTCGCCCCCTGATCCTCCCGGCCCCGCCTGACCCTATCCCTTTTTTCCGACATGAAACTCCGTTTCCTCCTCACCGCCCTGCTCCTCCCCCTCGCCCTCCCCGCCGGGGCCGAAGCCGCCCCCGCTCCCGAGACCTCCATCCTCCGCGTCAACATCACCAGCCAGGGCTATAACTTCGCCCTCCCTTGGCAAAAACAACGCCCCAACACCCGCCGCGGCCTCGGAGCCCTCCTGGCCGGGAACCGCGTTCTCGTCACCGCCGAACTCGCCCAGGACGCCAACTACATCGAACTCGAACAAGCCGCCTCCGGCAAACGCATCACCGCCAAAGTCGAAGCCGTCGACTATGAACTTAACCTCGCCACCGTCATCCCCGATGGCGACCCCGGCACCTTCTTCCAGGGCATGGAAGCCCTCGAACTCGACACCACCCTCCGCCCCAAAGCCACTCTCGACGTCTGGCAATTTGAAAACAACGGCGCCCCCGTCACCTCCTCCGTTGAATTCAACCGCGTCGACCTCGCCCCCTACTTCCTCGAAGACCAATTCTTCCTCATCTTCCAAGCCAATGGCGCCGTCCAATACCGCAGCGGAACCTTCACCCTCCCCGTTATCCACCAGGGCAAGCTCGCCGGCATGCTCGTCCGCTACAACTCCCGCGACCAGGTCTCCGACATCCTCCCCGCCATCATGGTCGAGCGCTTCATCAGGGACGCCGCCACCGCTCCTTACGAAGGTTTGCCAGGAATAGGCATCCGCACCGCCTCCACCCTCGACCCCCAACTCCGCTCCTGGCTGAAGCTCAGCGAAGAGGACGGCGGCATCCTCATCACCGATGTCACCCCTGGCTTCTCCGCCGCCTCCGCCGGACTCAAGGAAGGCGACGTCATCACCGAAATGAACGGCTTTAAAATCGACGGCCGCGGCTCCTATCAGGACCCCGACTACGGCCTGCTCGGCAGCGGCCACCTCGTCCGCGGCAAAGCCAACGTCGGCGATACCATCAAGCTCAAAATCATCCGCGATGGCCAGCCCCTCGACCTCAACGTTATCATGCTCCGCAAACAGGCCCAGGACTACCTCGTCGACCCCTACGTCTTCGACCGCCAGCCCCGCTATCTCATCCTCGGCGGCGTCCTCTTCCAGGAACTCACCCTCCCCTTCCTCCAGCTCGCCGGCAAGGAATGGCGCGACCGCGCCTCCTTCCGCCTCGTCTACGCCCAGGCCAATCAGGACGATTTCCTCAAAGCCGGCCGCAAAAAACTCGTCTTCATCAGCGGCGTCCTGCCCGCCCCCTGCACCATCGGCTACGAGCGCATGTCCGGCCTTGTCGTCAACCAGGTGAACGGCAAAGACATCACCGACCTCGCCTCCCTCGCCGAAGCCGTCAAAACCCCCACCGATGGCATCCACCGCATCGACGTCCAGGACGGTCCCCGCACCATCTACCTCGACGACGCCCAGGCCAAGCAGGACAACGCCGAGTTCCTCCCCAGCCGCTACCGCATCAAGGCCATGGAAAACCTCAAGTAACCGGAGGCCATCGCCCTTGGGGTGCAGCCTGCTCCGGAAACGGCCAGGCTTCCGGAACGGACGGAGGATTTCCTAGCTTGGAGCGGGGGAAGCTGATCCGGGTTTGAAAGCCGCGTAAATCCACCAGGGGATATTGATGAACAAAACCAGCAGCAAGGCCCGGTTGAGAGGAAAGCCGAGTCCCATGAACCAGCCATTGATGCCATGGAAGATCCACAACAGGATTCCCATGAATAGGGCCATACGCCGGTTGAGCAGCATGAGGGGGGCACTGAATTCCAACAGCCATGCTCCCAGCAGCATTAGCACTGAAACGCCAGGATGCGAGGCCATCCAGACGAGGAACTCCTGTGCACTGCGGCTGATTTCCACGACGCCTTTGATGGTGGCTTCCTCCTGGGCTTTGGCTACGGCGAGGGTGAACCCTTCGCTCTTGGTAAACCAAAAGCCTTCACTTTTGATTTCCTTGGTCACGGCTGACACCGCATAGGCGCTCACAATCATCTGGCGGCCCCAGTTCATGGCCAGATCCTGGGCCCCGCCGCTCCACCGCCACAAATTCCTCCAACCCCCACGCTTTCCGGGGAAGAGGCATACATAGGAGGCCATGGTGATTCCGAGCAGTCCCAGAGCCATGGTTTGGCGGGAATGGCCAATGGCTCCCTGGGAGGCAAGGAGGCTGCCCATGCAGCATTCCACCAGCAGCATGTAAACCAGCGCCAGGGGGGCGAACAAGCCACAGATATACAACAAAGCGGCGGCGTAGAAGCAGATGCGGACGGTGCCAAAAACAGCCGGATCGGACAAATTGACAATGCCAGGCCAGATCAGGCCAATCCCGGAAGGGGCGGGCAGACTGAAATACTTTGGCCCATCCTTGGCGATCTGGAAAAAGGGGTATACCCAATCATAGTTGAGCCTCATGCCCAACACATTGTCAATCAGCAGATATGCTATGGCGAGGCGGAAAATGAGGTGTTCCCACCAGGCATGGGAAATGGGTTCCAGACGGAAAAGGCTGCGTAGCTTGGACAGCATGAAGGTGAACAAACGGGACATTATTTTTCAGGTTCAAAGTCTGTCCCGGTATCCCCGGCAGGAGCCTCACCAGGCGGGCTGGGGGCAGTGGCGGAAGGGGTATAGTTTTTACCCGGCATGGGGTATTCGATCAGCAGGGTGTATTGCCCTTTGAAGCCACCGTTTTGGATGGTGTATTCTTTTCGCCAGAGGCGCAGCGCATTGGCCTCCACCGCTTCCGGGGCTTTCGGCTCATGATTCTCCAGCAACCACTGGAAGGTGCGCCGGCCGGCTTCATGCCAATCTTCAGGCCTCAGGTTGATGGTCGTGATATTCCTCTCCCGCTGCACCTGTCTCAGTCTGGAGGTGGTGAGCTTTCTGATGGAATTGGCATCGCCGGAAAAATCCCGCTGGGTGCTGAGGGGCTGGTTTTTCTCATTGGTGAGCTGAAGGGTCCAAACGTCCTCCAAGCTGGAATACATGGGGAAATTACTGAAGGGATAACATTCCTTGATTTTAGTCATGAGCGGCACCGCCAGTGCGACAAGCCCAAAGGCAGCAATCCAGCGCAGCAAGCCGGGCCGCAGTCGGATGGGCAGGAGGGAAAATGGATTCGGCTTAAAGCTGGTTCTCACTCTTCCCGGTTACGGCATCGGGGGAGACTGTGCAAGCGTTGCCGTCCCCTGCCATGCCATCCATCCTCTGGAAATAGGGTTGCCATTGCAGTCCGCCCTGATCCATGTTCTGCCTCAGCCTTGTTTTGATCATCCTTCAGCCAAATGCCAGCTCCCTTCACCCACCTCCTGATCTGCGCGACCCACCGCACGGGTTCCAATCTGTTGGAGCAGTATCTGAGAGCCACTGAAATGGCCGGGAAGCCCCGGGAATATTACGGGGAGGAATTGGCTATTGATCTGGCCCAGGCCAAAAACCTGCCCGATCCGGAAGTTGCCTTCCTTGACTACCATCGCGCCATTCTGGAAAGATGGACCAGCGCCAATGGCGTGTTTTCCGCCAAGATCATGTGGGGCCACCTCGATCTCCTGCACACCCGGGTGCAGGCAGACCCGGCGGGGGAAGCCTTTGCCGGATCCACCCCATGGCAGACGGTGGTGAAGCTCCACCCTGCGCCCAAAGTGATCTGGATGACCCGGAATGACAAGGTGCGCCAGGCCATCTCCATGGTGAGGGCCAAACAAACCGGCGTCTTTTCCACGGTGCATCTGGACAAAGGGCTCAAGCAGCCTGCCGCTCCTGTGGAATATGATTTTCACCTGATCCGGTTTTATGTCGAAAAGTTTACCCTGGAGGATGACCAGTGGAAAAAGCTTTTCCGTGAGGAAAACGTCAGCCCTCAACGGGTCGTGATTGAAGACTTTGTGCAGAACCCGCAGGCATCAACCGTGGCCATTCTGAAAGCGCTGGGGTTGCCTGAACCGACGGTTTGGCACTGGCCTAAAATTCAGATCCGCCGGCAGTCGGACGCCACCACCGACGAGTGGTGCGCCCGATACCGGGAAGAGGCTCTGGCCTTCAAGGGAGGAAAAGACCCGCACCGTGAGCGGCGTCACCGGGCCCGCAAGGAGCAGGAGGAGCAGACAGCCCGGGCCGCCCGCTGGCACCGGTGGCAGCAACACGCGCCTGGCCGGGTCCTGTTGCGCCTGGAGCAATGGATGAGAAATGCTGCCATGAAACCGCAGAGGTGACCGGCGGGGAGCCTATCCAATCCATCCATGGTCAGATGGATGACGGACCGGACGGTCATTGCTCTCCAAAGCAAAACCGGGCACCCTGCTTGCGCAAAGCGCCCGGCCCCTCCTGGTTTTTCTCTCTTTATTTAAACCAATTTTTCGGTCCGCCGCAGCGGCTCCTCCTACTCAAAGTAGATGCTGGCATTTTCCGCGATGCCTGGGGTGTGGATCATTTGGCGGAAGTGCTCGAGCCAGAGGCTGCAGCTGCGCTGGGAAATCTGCTTCAGGTTCCACTCAGGCAATTGCAGCGTGGCAGGATCCACCACGTTTTGCTTCTTGAGGCCTGCCATATAAATCCGGAGGGATTTGATGGCTTTGCCGAGCTGCAGGATCTGGGAGTATTCGCCCCGGGCCCATGCCCGGTCCGTGGAGGCTCCACGGGCTTCCAGACAAATGTTGCGGATCCGGCGCTCCTCCTGCCCACACCAGGTGACGGCATTTTTCAGAGCCTCCGGTCCGCCTGCCAGATCCCCGTTGGGATAAATCTGGGGGGGGGGCGACCGGCTCGTCACCATGATAGCGCGGCAATTCAGAGATCGGGCGCTCGCCGACCCCATTGCCATCAATTGGCATGATCGTGGGCGTGATGAAAATCATCAGGTTCTTCCGGGAGCGGTCGCGGTTGCGGCTCTTGAAGGCCCAGCCCACCACCGGGATCCGGCTCAACACCGGCAAGCCAGCGCCACTGCGGGAATCCGTGGCTTCATCCAAACCGGCAATCGCCACAGTGTAGCCACTTTGAACTTCGAGCGGGGCCTGTTAGACGCGGGAGGTGGTAATCGGATAGTTATTTCCCTCAATCACATCGGAACCGATGATGCTGGCGACCACGATCTTGGTGTGCATGATGACCTTGTCCGCGTTGATGCGCTTGGGCAGCATATTCACGGTGGTGCCCACCGGCAGGAAGCTGACGCTGGAAGTGCTGGAACCGGTGCCGGTGCCGCCACTGACCGATGAGCTGGAGGCCAGCACGGGGACGTTCACCACACTCTTCAGGGAAACCTCCCGGTTATTCTGCGTCAGGACCCGGGGGTAGCTGACGGTGCTGGTTTCGCGGTCCTTGAGCAGGAAATTGAGCTTCACACTCACATCAGATGGGGAGAGGATGGCGGCGGTGGGAACCAACTGCCGGCCCAGTTCACTGATGCTTTGATTAAGGTCCAGGGAGCCGCCCTGCAGCTCTGAAAGGGTCAGGTTATACCCCCCATCAAAGGTGCTGCTCCAGTCCACGCCGAGCTGGTTTTTCGGATCCTTGGTGGTTTCCACAAATTTTAATTCGACGGAAATGAGGGACTGCTTGCGGTCCACGGAGGAGATCCACTGTTCCACCATCTGGTGCTGCTGGCGGCTGGCCACCACAAAGAGCGTGTTGCTATCCGAGTTCCAGACCACCTTGGCTTCACCCGCTTTTTCCTCACCGGCAGCCCGGGGCGCCCTGGAAGGAACGAGAATGGGCGCATTGGAAAATCCATCCACATCAACCTCCCCGGCATAGTTGGCGCTGAATCCATTGGTGCCCACCCCCAGGATCTCCTTCACCTTTTCCACCATTTCCTTGGAGTCGAGTTTGAAGATGTTTCCCGCAGCACCCAGGTCCATCCCGGCCCCACCGCTGCCTCCACTGCCGCCACCGGATGCCGCACCACCGCCGCCGCCACCGCTGAATCCACCACCACCGCCACCACCACCGGATGCCGAGGAGGAACCGCCGCCGCCACTGCCACCGGAAGCTTCCGCGATCTCACCCGTGTTGTATTTGATCACGTAGGTGCGGGCGATCAATTCGCTATCATTGAACGGCCGCAGATGCCAGACGCCCTTGTCATAGACCAGGGCGATGCCATTTTCATTGGCAAGCGTTTCCAAAGCCGCGAAGGGCGACATCTTCATGCTGATCGTAACCAACTGCTTGTCGAGTTCCTTCTGCACCGGCATGGAAAGGCGGAGCAACTTTTTTTCTGTAAATTCTTCGATTCAGTTAGAGCGGGGAGTGGGGATGGGGAAAAGTTTTTAGGATTTCAGCGGGAGTGGGTGGTTTTGGGAAGGGAAAGATAGCACTTGGAGGTTTCCCAGTCCTCGGAGATTTCCATCAGGATGGCGCTGACGAGGCGCAGGAGGGAGGCTTCGTTGGGGAAGAGTCCCGCTATGGCGGTGCGGCGGCGCACCTGCCGGTTGAGATTTTCACAGGCGTTGGAGGTGCGCAGGCGACGGCGTTGTGCCTCGGGCTGGCTAAAGACGGCGAAGCCATCGGGGAGATTTTCCTCCATCCAGGCGGCCAATTTGGGAGCGCTGATGCGGTATTGAGTGACGAGCTGGCGCAGGCGTGCTTCGGCTTCGGCGAGGCTGGCGGCGTCGAAGACGCGGCGGATCCCGCCGGCGACGATGAGCTTTTGATCGGCTTTGGGGACGTAGGCCTGGGCGTTTTGCTGGAGGTGGAATTGGCAGCGCTGCCACGGCACGCCAGGGAAGACGGCAGCGCGGGCGGCCCCAAGGCCAAGGTGGGCATCGCTGATAATCAGGGCGGGGCTGCCGATGCCGCGTTCCCGGAGGCTTTGCAGGAACCCGCGCCAGTGGACTTCGGCTTCTGACAGGGAGACGGAGACGCCGAGGATGACACGGCGGCCATCGGCCTCGCGGATGCCGATGGCAATGAGCACGGCGCAACTGCGGACGGTGCCCCCGACCCGCACTTTTTCATAACGGGCGTCCATGAAAAGGT
>CAMDJM010000112.1 GCA_945900785.1 Akkermansia muciniphila | reverse complement strand
CAGCAGCAGCAGCAGCAGCAACTGGGGCGGCACCGGCGGCAGGGATCCCGGTTTTGGCAGGGGCGGCGGCGGCTGGGGCGGGAGCCGGCGTTGGGGCGGCCGCAGCAGCTGGGCTGCCAGCTCCTTCGGCGATGCTGCCGATGGTGGCTCCGATTTTGACTTCGTCGCCGGATTGGGCGGTGATGGTGATGATGCCGGACGCCTCGGCGGTGATTTCGGTGGAGACTTTGTCGGTGTCTACGGTGACGAGGAGGTCGCCTTTATTCACGGTGGCTCCGTTGGCGACGTGCCAGGAGGAGATGACGGCGGAGGTGATGGATTCCCCGACGGAGGGGACGGTGATAGGGGACATGGGGATGGAATTTGAGATATAAGATTTAAGATTTGAAATGGGGGGGCTCTGCTTGAGGGGGGAGGCTGAGTCGTTGGAGAAACTCACGGGCCGGAGCCCCGTGCTCCTTTGGATTATACTTCGAAGGCGGCTTCCACGAGTTGTTTTTGCTCGGCGTTGTGAAGAGTCAGGGAGCCGACGGCGGGACTGGCGGAGCGCCGGCGGCCGGCGTAGCGCACGGTGGTGCCCGAGAGTTTTTCGAGCCGCCAGCTGATATGGCCCCAGGCTCCCATGTTTTTGGGTTCTTCCTGACACCAGACCCACTTTTTGTTGGCGCGGGGGTAGCGGGCGACGATGTCCTTGAGCATGTCCTCGTGGAAGGGATAGAGCTGCTCAATGCGGATGATGGCGGTGGTCTGGTCGTCGGCTTCGTCGCGGCGTTTCAGAATATCGTAGTAGACCTTGCCGGAACAGAAAATGAGGCGGGTGATGCGGGCTGGCTCGGCGCGGATCGCGGGGTCGTCAAGGATCTCGCGGAAGCAGGTGCCGGTGGTGAAGTCGGTCTCCACCGAGACGGCTTCCTCCTTGCGCAGCATGCTCTTGGGGGTCATGATAACGAGTGGTTTGCGGAAAGGGCGGGCCATCTGGCGGCGCAGGACGTGGAAGTATTGTGCGGGGGTGGTGAGATTGCAGACCTGGATGTTTTGCTCGGCGCAGAGCTGGAGGAAGCGCTCGAGGCGGGCGCTGGAGTGCTCCGGGCCCTGGCCTTCATAACCGTGAGGGAGGAGGAGGACGATGCCGGAAGGCTTCTGCCATTTGGATTCGGCAGGGACGATGAATTGGTCGATCATGACCTGGGCTCCATTGCCGAAGTCGCCGAACTGGGCTTCCCAGAGAATCAGCATGTCAGGTGCCATCAGGCTGTAGCCATAATCAAAGCCCAGCACCGCCACTTCGCTGAGGAGCGAGTTGTAAACGCGGAAGCTGGCCTGGCCTTCGCCGAGGTGTTGCAGGGGGAAGAAACGGTCGCGGGATTCGCTGTCGTAGAGGCAGGCATGGCGCTGGCTGAAGGTGCCGCGGCGGACGTCCTGACCGGAAAGCCGGACAGGCTTGCCGTCCCAAAGGATGCTGGCAAAGGCGAGGTGCTCCGCGTGTGCCCAGTCGAAGGGACCGCCATTTTCCGTGGCGGCGCGGCGCTTGTCCACCACGGTGCGTTTCACAGTAGGATGCAGGCGGAAGCCGGCAGGGACTTCAGAGATTTTGAGGCCGAGGGAGCGGAATTTCTCCACCGGAAGTCCCGTCAGGTAAGGGCCGTGGGAGTAAGGCGGCTGGAAGACGGCGGTGGAGCCGGCGAAGACGCGTTTTTTGAGATCGGGCGTGCTGAGGGAGGTCTCCATGGCGCGGAGTTCCTCGTATTCTTTTTCCAGGCGTCCTTCGATTTCGGCGCGGATGGCTTTTCCGCGCTCGGCGGTGATGAGGCCGCTGGCGACGAGCTTTTCGCTGAAAAGGTCTCCGACGGTGGTTTTGCCGGCGATGAGTTTGGCGATTTTCGGCTGGGTGAAGGAGGGTTCGTCGCCTTCGTTGTGGCCGTGTTTCCGGTAGCAATACATGTCGATCACCACATCGCGGTGGAACTTTTGGCGGAATTCCATGGCGAGCCGGGCCACGAAGAGAACTTCGAGCGGGTGGTCTCCGTTGACGTGGAAAACCGGGGCCTCGATCATCTTGGCCACGTCCGTGGCGTAGGCGCTGGAGCGGGCATCGGCGGGGGAGGTAGTGAAGCCGATCTGGTTATTGATGATCAGATGAATCGTGCCGCCGGTGCGGTAGCCGGGGAGTTGGGAGAGGTTCAGGGTCTCTGCGACCATGCCCTGTCCGGCGAACGCGGCGTCCCCGTGGATGAGGAGGGGGAGGACTTTGGTGCGGTCCTCGGTGTCGCCGATTTCGCGCTGTTTGGCGCGCGCGCAGCCTTCGACCACGGGGTCGACGGCTTCCAGGTGGGAAGGATTAGGGGCGAGATAAACGCCGACGGAGCCGCCGGGGACTTCGCGCACGACCTGATAGCCAAGGTGATACTTCACATCGCCATCCCCGGCGACGAGGTCAGGGATGTAGTTGGAGCTGAATTCGTGGAGGAGAACCTTGAGGGGTTTTTGCAGGTAGGTGGCAAGGACGGAGAGGCGGCCGCGGTGGGCCATGCCCATGACAATGTCCTGCACGCCGTGGCCGGGGGCGTTGTTGAGGATGGTATTGAGCACGACCATGGCGCTTTCGCCCCCTTCTATGGAGAAGCGTTTTTGCCCTTTATAGCGGGTATGGAGGAATTGCTCAAAGGCTTCCGGTTCCCAGACCCAGCGGAGGATTTTTTCCTGATCCGCGGTGGAAGGCGCGGGGGCGTCGAGCCGCGTTTCGATGCGTTCGCGCAGCCATTCCCGGACTTCATAGTTCAGGATATGCATGTATTCGAAGCCCGTGAGATCGCAATAGGTGCGGCGCAGGCGGTCGACCATTTCCTTCAGTTTGGTGCGCTGGCCATTGTTGTAAAAGTGGGTCTCGACGTCGGTATTCAGGTCGGCATCTGTCAGGCCGAATTCCTTCAGGGAAAGGCGGGGCTGCTCTTTGGCAGTCAGGCTGAGGGGATCGAGGTGGGCCCCGATGTGGCCAATGGAGCGGTAGGTTTCGATCATCCGCGTGACGCTGGCGCGGAAGGCCATTTCCGGCTGGCTCAGGCTGCTGCGGGCGGGCTCGGCGCTGGAGGGAGCCGCCGCCGCCGGCTTCGGCTGGGCGGTGCCGAGTTCGAATCCTTCAAAGAACGCCGACCAGGTGCCGTCCACAGCATGTGGGTCCTTCAGCCATAGCTGATACTTCTCTTCTAAAAGGTCCACATTGAGGCGGGCGGAGATCGTTGAACTCATGACAGGAAAAATCGGAAAGCGGGATTGATCGGGACAAAAAGGCTGCCGACCCCGTCTGGGGGATGGCAGCTTGGGAAATATGGACACCCCGGCTGCCGATTGCCAGTGGGAAAATGGGGGGAAGGCATCATTTCCGATGGATTCCTCCCGGCGGGTTCCATTTCAGGTCCGCTGGTGGAGTTTGGGCCTTTATTTTGCATCCAGTCCGGGCGCGATCTGACGTGCGAGTTGCTCCAGGGCCTGATTCATCGCGGGGACGCGCTGGGCCATGGGTGCGGCCTCTGCCGGTGGGCTTCCAGGAATGGTGATACGGAAGAAATGGGCCGGGGCCGGGGCCCCGGTGACGGGTTGAAGCGTCCAGGTGCCTTGCAGGATCAGGGTGCCGGCCGGGTCCGGATCGAATTGGGCGATCTTCAACTCGAGGACGTCAGTATAGTCCAAAGTAGTAAAATTCTCCACAGGCTGGATTTTCAGGGAGCCAGTGAGGCGGCTGAGGTTGCTGGCCATGACCTGCGCCAGGCTGGTGTCCAGTGGTTCCGCCCAGAGATCCAGGGGGCTCATCAGCAGTTCCCCGGAGGCGCGGGTGATGAGTTGGGAACGGTCCAGATAACCGGGCAGGGCAGGGCGCTTGACGGCGGTGGCGGGGCGGGCTGCGGTGAGGGGACGGTCCGGCACCAGAGGTTCCAGCAGATGCAGCACGGCGTCATCCTTCACGGGCTGGAGGACGCGGCAGCCCGTCAGGAAAGATAGGATCAGGCTGGGAAGCAGCAGTCGGGCGCTCATGGTTTAGGATCCTTTCCCATCAGGATGGCGTTGGGGTTTCGTTTCAGGTCATTGGCGAGATCCGTGATGGCGCGGGAGGCGCGGGCGACTTCATCCATCGCGTTCTGCAGCCGCATCAGGACAGGCGCGTGGGGATTGCTGGCCTGGGAGAGCCCGGTGGAGGCTTCGCTGATTTTGGTCAGGCTGGTGGAGGCCTGGGTCATGACTTTTTCCAAATTCCGCACCAGCGGCTCAAATTTGTCGTTGGATTTCAGGGCGAGGTCGCGGACGGCGGTTAGGGCCTCATCCAGGCTTCCGATGGCTTTGGCCAGTTTTTCATTGCCAGTCAGATGCTTCACGTCTGCGGTAATGCCGACCAGGTTTTCATTGATCTCCTTCATCTTCAGGGCGGCCACCTGGCTTTTCGTCACCGAGATCAATTCACGCAGTTCCGTGGTGACGCTGCCGAGATCCAGGGCATTGAATTTTTTCAAACCGTCCGCCACCCCGGAAATCAATTCATCCATCTCGGTAGCGACGGTGGGGACGGAAGGCCAGGGTGGTTTTGTTTCCGGTTCGTAGGTAAAGGTGGTGATGGCAGGCGTGTGCGGGACGATGTCGAATTCAATGTAAAGCTGTCCGGTGAGCAGGCTTTGCTGTTTCATGCGGGCGCGCAGCCCATCGATCACCGCTTTGCGCACGCCGGTGTCACTGCTGAAGTCGAGACTGTCGCCGGAGGTGGAGCCCACATCGGCCAGTTCTTTTTGGGAAAGCTCCACCGTGACCGGGATGATCTTGCGGTTTTGTTTGGGATCGATCAGCACCTTGATGGAAGTGACCCGGCCAATCCGGACGCCGCCAAAGCGCACCTCGGATCCTACCAAAAGCCCGTTGGCGCTTTTATCAAAGTAGAGCATGATGATGCTGGTTTTTTCAAAGAACTTTCCCGCCCCGAATAACACCAGGGCACCGCCCGCGAGGACGAGCCCGGCGAGGGTGAAGATTCCGATTAAAACGGGGTTGGCTTTTTTACTCATGGCAAGGGGGCGGGGGTGACGCCGCGGTTCAGAAAGAGGCGCACGGCGGCGTTTTCCGAGTGATCGCGCAGCCCGGCCGGCGGGCCCAGTGCGCCCTGGGTGCGGGTGGCTGTATCAAGGAAGAGGGCCGTATCCGCAATGCTGAAGATACTGGCCAGTTCGTGCGTGACAATGACGATGGTGCAGCGCTGGCTGTCACGCAGGCGGAGGATGAGATCATCCAGGCGGCGGGCGCTGAGCGGGTCCAGGCCGGCGCCGGGTTCATCCAGAAAAAGAATGTCAGGATCCAGCGCCATGGCACGGGCGATCCCGGCGCGCTTTTTCATGCCGCCGCTGATTTCGGAAGGATAGAAGTCCTCATAACCTGCCAGGCCGACGAGGGATAACTTGTAGGAAACGAGATCGCGCAGGGTTTTGGCCGGGAGCGGGCCGGCCTCTTCGAGGGGCAGGGCGATGTTTTCCCCCAAAGTCAGGGAAGACCACAGTGCCCCTGACTGATACATTACTCCGATGCGCCGGATGAAGCGCCCGCGGGCGCTGGGATCGGTGGCCGTGAAATCCTCCCCGCCATACAGAATGGAGCCTTGGGCTGGCTCCTGAAGGCCGATCAGGTGGCGCAGCAGGGTGCTTTTTCCGCAACCGCTGCCGCCCATGATCACGAAGATGTGGCCAGTGCTGATGCTGAAATTCAAGTCATGCATCAACACATTTTCCCCGTAGGCCATGGTGAGGCCTCGCACCGTGATGATGGCAGGAGCAGGAGAGGCAGGCGGAGGCATTTTCAGATATCGAGCACGGTGAAAATTGCCGCAAAGGCGGAGTCCAGCACGATGACGGCCGTGATGGCGTAGACTACGGCGCGGGTAGTGGCCTGGCCAACGGCGGCGGAGGAGTTCCCGGACTGCATGCCCTGCATGCAGCCGCAGATGGCGATGGCGATGCCGAAGAAAACGCTCTTCATCACGCCCAGGGAGGTGTTGCTGAGATCCACCGCGGTCAGGGTTTCCGTCCAGTATAACACCGGCGGAATGCCCACAAAAAAGCCTACCAGCATGCCGCCGAGGATGCCGGTGACATCCGCAAAAATCGTCAGGAGCGGCATCATCAGCACCAGGGCCAGCAGCCGGGGCAGCACCAGAAAGTCGAAAGGGATAAACCCGAAGGTGCGCAGCGCATCAATTTCCTCATTGGCCTTCATGCTGCCGAGGTGCGCCGCAAACGCCGCCCCGGTGCGGCCACTCATGATGATCGCGGTCATTACGACCCCCATTTCCCGCACCATGGCAATGCCGACGAGGTCCGCCACGTAGAGATTGGCCCCGAAGTTGGCCAACTGCACATTTCCGACAAAAGCCAGGATGAGGCCGATCAGGAAGCTGATGAGGGTCACAATAGGCAGGGCTTCCACGCCACATTCCTGCACGATCATCCAGAAATCCCGTTTGCGGAAGCGGGCGCGGCCGCGGCAAAACCGGCCGAGGGATTGCATCGCCTGTCCGGTGAAGCCCAGGAGCGCCGAGAGGCCTTTCCGCTGGCTGCGGGCGAAGAGGCCCAGCCTGGCCAGCAGACTGGCACAGGGGACGGCGGGTTTCGCACCGCTTTCCTCCGGCACCGCGAGCGCCAATTCCAGGAGGCCTCGCAAATCGTCAGGCAACCCGTGCGGCAGGGCAGGAGCTGCGTGGGCCCCGGCGGCCGGGGTGGCGCTGCGCAGTTGTGCCAGGATGAAGGCAGGAAGGATGGAGTCGTAGCTGGTGAGCTGATCCGCCTGATAGCGGTGGGGTGGTTCTTCGGGGGCTTCGCCAGTCACCGCCACCGTTGGTCCTTCCCGGTGCCATGCGCCGCTGATTTCCAGGACGGTGCCGGCACCTTCCTTTTTCCAGACTGCTCTGGGGGGGGCAGATGGGACAGGGGCCGCAGAGGACATGGGACGGGCAGGGGGCAGGGGGATGACACAACAAGGCCGGCTGAAGCCAAAAGGCAACAGCCGGCTCGGGCTTTCCGTTTTACTGTCCAGCGGCGGCGACGACGAAGGTCATGTTATTGGTGACACTCTTCACGCCGGCGATATCCCTGACCAGTTTGGCCACCAGATCCTTTTTGTGATAGGAGTGGAACAGCCCTGCCTGCTGTCAGGCCAGGTTAAAACGAAACAGCCGCAGGCCACCGCCTGCGGCTTTTTACCGGGAAGGAAACGGCTCACATCGCCTTCATGTCGTGTTTGGCCGCAGTCCCTTTTTTCATGGAGCTGTCAGATTTTTGCTGCCCATGGCGCAGGACTCGCACCCGCCGCCAGACTTGGTGGCACAGCAGCTGCCGGCCATGCTGCTGGCACAGCAACTGCCGGACTTGCTGCTGGCGCAGCCGGAGAGGAAGAGGGCACCAAAGGCGGCGAGGAGGAGGGTGATTGTTTTCATAAGCGTTTGGGGTGTGGAGTGTGTTTGGGGTGTGGAGTGGACGAGACTCCAGTGGGGCGTTCCGGCGGGGGAGTTTATTCCAACTTTTCACTGGGGTTACGTCCTTTGCATTAAACTGCAGGCTGTTTTCACGACCCAGCCACTGGATTCCAGGGCCGCGCGGGCGTCCGCCCGGGTGCATCCGCCCAGTTCCGCCACGATGCGTTCGGCGCGGTCGCGCAGTTTGACGTTGGAGGGATTCAGGTCGATCATCAGATTGCTCATCACCTTGCCGGTGCGGCTCATGGCCAGGGTGGTGAAAAGATTGAGAATTTGTTTGGTGGCCGTGCCGGCTTTCAACCGGGTGGAGCCGGTGAGCACCTCCGGACCGAGATCCGGGGCGATGAGGTGGTCCGGTTGGAACGCCTCAGGGTTCTCCTTGAGCACCGCTTTGAGGTTGGGATTGAAGCAGACCATAACGCTAACCGCGCCCCGGCTTTTGGCTTCTGCCAGAGCGCCCCAGACGTAAGGCGTGCGGCCACTGGCGGCGATCCCGATAACAACATCCTGCGCCCTGATGTTCCGGTAGCGGATCGCTTCGGCCCCGGCGGTGGCATCGTCTTCAGCGCCTTCCACCGCGCTCCAAAGTGCCCGCTGTCCTCCGGCGATGATGCCCTGCACCTGTTCGCGCGGAGCCCGGAAGGTGGGGGGGCACTCGCTGGCATCCAGCACCCCCAGCCGGCCGCTGGTGCCCGCCCCGATGTAAAAAAGGTGGCCCCCGTTTTGAAAGGCATGAATGATGGCCTCCACAACCTTCACCAGCACCGGGCGTTCCCTGGCAATGGCCTGCGGCACCTGGCTTTCTTCCGACAGCATGAGGTCCACCGCTTCGCCCAGCGGCATCGTGTCCAGATGGAGGGAACGGGGGTTGCGCTTCTCTGTGGGGGAGTCCATCAGGGCAGTGAGGGGAGCGATTGACGGGCCCGGTGCCTTTTCCCCCGCTGGAGAAGACGCCATCAGGCGGGGAGGCAGGCTTTTTGCCAGAACCACCGCGCCATGCACGCTGGGGCGGGCGAGGGGCGTAATGCGGGCCGCAGGGTGCCTTGCCTTGATCCGCCGGGTGACGTCGCGCGCAAAGGCGGCATTTTTCAATAACACCCCGCCATTCAGAATGAAATGCACGGGCTGATCCCGCGTGGCGAGATAGGCAGCGCAGGCCGCCGCATCGGTGGCCAGGGCTTCGGCGGCTTCGTCCAGGATGGATTTTGCCAACGGATCCCGCAGCGCGGCCGCCCGGAAGACGGGAATGGCCAGGGCCGCCATATCACTTTTGTCCGCTTGGATGGACCAATCGATCAAATCATCCGGCACATTCAGGGCAAGGGCATCCAGAATCAGACTGCCCAGCTTCGGCCAGCGCCCGGAGCGGTCTGCCTGGGCCACCAGCGCCCGCAGGGCTTTCAGGCCGATGTCGGTGGCGCTGCCCCGGTCGCCGATAACGTGTCCGCGCCCGCCGGCTTTGGCGGTGCGGCCATCGGTGGCCACGCCATAACAACACGAGCCCGTGCCGCTCAGCAGCAGCACCCGGGCTACCGTGCCGGGCAGTTCCGGGGCCGCAGCCAGCGCGGTTTCCAGATCATTGGTGGCCAGGCAGGGGATCCTGGGGAACACCCGCGAGGCCGCCCGGCGGATCCGGTCCCGGTCGGCCTCCGTGCGCGTGCCGGCCAGCCCTATCGCTATGCCTGAAATGCCGGCAGACCCATTGGGCAGGCGGCTGGCAATTTCCTTGAGGCGCCATTGCAGTTCCCGGTCCGAGAGCAATTTCAAATTCCCGGGAGGAAAACTGCCATCAAATCGCACCTGTCCCGCAGCATCCTCCAGGAGTGCGGTGGTGCGGGTGCCGCCGCCTTCGATGCCAAGAAAAACCGGAAGATCAGGGAAAAGTGGGGATTTCATGGGATGGAGCCATTCTGGAAAGCGAAATGGCTGCCAGCAAGGGGAGCCGGTATTTGCCGCAGGTGCAATTCCGGCTCATTTTTGTAAAGGGAAAATGACGTTGGCGACGTTCTGATTGTAACGCCGGAATTCATCCGGTCCCATTCCCCCCCATGCAAAATCTGATTCCATTTCTGCTACTCCTCGGAGGCACCATGGCGATTTCCCTGATCGCCGGGGCCCGGGTGAAATCCATGTTCCGCCGCTGGAGCGGTGTGGCCGCCTCATCCGGCCTGACCGGAGCGCAGGCCGCCTCCCAAATCCTCCGCCAAGCCGGGATTTACGATGTCGAAGTCGTTCCCCACGAAGGCATCCTCTCCGACCATTATGATCCGGTGAACAAACGGCTTGCGCTGTCTGAAGCTGTTTATGGCAGCCGCTCCGTGGCGGCGCTCGGAGTCGCCGCTCACGAAGCCGGTCACGCTCTCCAGCACGCCCAGGCCTACGCGCCTCTCGGATGGCGGATGAGTGCGGTGAAGGTGACCACCTTTGCTTCCGGGGCTATGATGTTCCTCCCTATCGCCTTTTCCCTGCTGGGATTATTCAAACTGGGGATGATCTTCATGTGCGTTGGCATGGGCATCATCATGCTGTTCAATCTGGTGACCCTGCCCGTGGAATTCGATGCCAGCAAACGGGCTAAAGTGCTTCTGACACGCAGCGGCATCATCCGTTCCGGTGAAGAGGAGCGGGGTGTCAATGAGGTGCTGAATGCCGCCGGCCTGACGTATGTGGCTGCCTTTGTCTCCTCCCTCGCCTATTTATTTTATTATCTGATGCCGCTCCTCTCCGGCCGGGAGGAGTAAGCACAAACCCATCTGGTGGACGCAGGTTTTGGATGGTCCTGCCCTACCCCTCCGGCTTCAGCCTCAGGCTGGAGCCGGACTTTTTTTGCCTTGAACAGGAACCGCTTTCCTGCCTTATTCCCCTCCCGGCGGCGGTGTCCTCACTGGCAATTCATTTCCGCAATCAGGGTCTCCCGGCGCTCCACCCGATCCTTTCCTGCCGTCAGCACCACTTCATGCAGTTGCAGGATCTTGTCCGCTTTCGCCGCCAGATACTTCTGCACCTGGGGGCGGGCCTTTAACAGCTCCAGGGTGGCCCGGCCGGCTGCGGTGCGCAATTCCACCGGTATATCCGTCAGGCGACCATCCAGATCGGCCTGCTTTTTGGCCGCCTTCAGCCGGACTTCATAGGTCTTCTTCAACTCGGAGGCATGATGCTGCAGCGCCGTCTCAATCGCCACCTTTTCCCCTTTGGAATCCGTGATGAAGACCAGAAAGGGACTATCCGAAAAGGTGGAATACATCGGAAAGGACGACAGCGGATAAAATTCCGCTTTTTTCACCATCTCCCCATCGGTCGCCAGCCGCAGCTTCAGTGGCGGATAGTCCACCAGCACGTAACTCAATACCCCCATCACCAGGAGGGTCTTGAAGGGAAAACAGAACGGTTTCATCGGCCATCTTCCCACGGCCCTCCGCCACGTCAAGCCGCTGCATTTTCCACCTGCAAATCCCCGCAGCCTGCCTATCATGCGGCCTTGCTGCCCGGCGCTTCACCGCTCCGGCACCTTCCAGTCCGTTTCCTTCAAATCCTATTCTTTCCTGTCCTGTCATATCCCATGAATCCCTACACCCCGCCCGCCGGTCTTGGCATCCCCCCGATCCCGCAGCCCAAGGACATGATGCCCATCCTTCAGGGGGCCCAGTTTCCCCTGCGCATGAGCTTCAAGTTCTTCACCCTCACACCCACCATCACCATTGCGGATGCCACCGGCCGACAGTTGCTCTTCGTCCGCCGCCAATTCTTCCGCCTCCGCGAGCAGATCGAAGTTTTTACCGATAACACCCGCACTCAAAAAGTCGCTCATATCAAAGCCGACCGCATCATCGACTGGTCCGCCCGCTACAGCTTCACCGAGCCGGATGGAGCCCCCATCGGAGCCGTCGGCCGGCGCGGCTGGCGGTCCATCTGGCGGGCCCATTACGATGTCTTCAACCCCGGCGACAGCGTCCCGGATTTTTCCATCCGCGAAGTCAATCCCATGGCCAAAGTCGTGGATGGCCTGGTCGGCTCCATTCCGATCATCGGCCTCCTCACCCTGTATTTGTTTCATCCGAAATACGCCGCCACCCGGCAGACAGGCGGCCCCGTCATCACCCTGACCAAAGTGCCCGCCTTCCTGGAAGGCCGCTTCATGATGGACCGTGAAGGCCCCTCCACCGACCGGGAAACCCTTAATCTCATGCTCGCCTTCCTCCTCGTGACCCTGCTCGAACGCAGCCGCGGCTAAGCCACGCCGGGCCTTGCCGCCGTGAATAAATCCCCGTGCCTTCCGTAAAATCCGTGTCAAACATAGCGCCTGCCGCGCTAGATTAACTCCTTCCACTCCATGACCTTCACTCAACTTCTTCCCTATCTGCTGCCCACCGCTGGCCTCTTTGCCCTGATCGGCTGGTGGCTAAGGGGCAAAAAAGCCGTCCCTGCCGCCGCCGCCGCTGCGTCCACGTCCGCTGCCAAAAGCGCCGCGCCTTCCCCAAGCGAGCGCCAACGCCTGCGCGATCTCGAAGCCAAACTCCGCGCCTCCGAATCCGCCGCCGCTGCTGCAGCTGAACAAATCAAAACCCTGACCACCACCAGCGTCCCGAAAGCCCAGCACGACACGCTGGCCGCTGAACTCGAAACCACCCGCACCAACGCCAGCGCCCTGGAAGTCCAGCTCCGCAAATCCAGGGACGTCCAGGCCACCCTGCAGGCTCAGGCCAACGAAGCCGGCAAAAAAATCCAGGCGCGCGCCATCACTCTCGAAAACGAACTCTCCACCGCCCGCACTGAAATCCAGCGCCTCCTCGCCCTCAGCGGCCCCAACACCGATGGCATGAAACGGCTCGAAGGCGAAATCGAAACCGTGCGCACCCGTCTCCGCGCCGTGGAATCCCAGCTTGCCGAGCGCAATGCCGAACTCAACGCCCTCAAAGCCAGCGCCCTTGCGACCACTGCCCGCGCTCCCCGCACCATCGCCCCCCGCAGCACCACCCCCGGCGCTTCCCTCGACCTGCTCGGCTTTGACCTCACCCCCGCCGCTCCAGAATCCGCCCCCGCCTCACCAAACACCTCCGCCCCTGCCACCGATGCGCCCCCGGCTGCGGCCACTGCGACGCTTGAATCCAACAGCGCTCCCGTTGCGCCAGCCCCTGCCTCAGAGCCAATCCCAGACTTGGATGCCTCAGCCCCTGCCTCCTCCGTTGAGGCATCTGCCACCAGTCCCGTTACCGCCGCCGTCCCAGAAAGCGACAACGCCTTGAGCAGCGCCAGTGCGATCATGGGCCAAGCCATCAAACCCAATGACCTCACCCTCATCGAAGGCATCGGCCCCAAAATCAGCGAACTCCTCACCGCCGCCGGTATCAGCACCTGGGAAACCCTCGCCGAGGCCGACCCCGGTCACCTCCAGACCATCCTCGCCGCCGCCGGACCTGCTTTCGCCAT
>CAMDJM010000111.1 GCA_945900785.1 Akkermansia muciniphila | reverse complement strand
CATGGTTCCGGCAGGTGTTGGGGCCGGTGCGGTGGGGGATGCTGCTTCCATCATTCCCGCAACTTCACCGGAATGAATGCTGGTCCCGCTGGAGTTGGCCTCCGCAGGAAGATCCGGGACCGGTGGGGCATCCGGGCCGGTGGGGCTGTCGCAGTTGGTCATTTTTTGTCAGGGGGTGGGGTGCAGGCTTGGAGAAAGGCGCGGAAGGCAGGGGCTCCTGGCGGGGTGAGGGTGGGGCGGCGGCGCGCGTAAAGCCGTAGCGCATCCCCCGGGGAGTCCGCCGGGGCACGGCGCGGGTGCACCGCCCAGGCGGCGCGGGCGCGGGCGTCCCTGATTGCCTGATAAGCTTCCTGCACTTCCTGAAAGCGCAGGGCGTCCCGCTCCGGCGGGTGCTGCTGGATGGCACGTTGCCAGGCGGCGCGGATGCCGGCATCATCGGTTCCAGCGGGGATGTCCAGGATCAGCCAGGGATTCATAAGCCGGAAAAAAGGTCAGGTTGGAAAGGGTCGGGCTTGATGACCGGGGGGGGCGGCGGCGGCGGCAGGGCACCGAGGTCCCATGCGCTGGATTCGAGGATCTCCCGGGCTTGTTGCTTCGTCAGGGTGAAGGCGAGCAATTTTGCCAGATCCAACGCCCTGCTGAACACGTCAGGAGGCATCCCTTGGGCAAGGAAGCGTTCCTTGATCTCTTTTCTTTTGGATTTAGGGAAGATTCTGAGGGCGGCGGCGACGGCTTGGATGTCAGGGAAGAGGGTATCTTCCAGCTCCCTGTCGTCGTTTTTCTCCCCGTCGCTCCCATCGGCGCTTTCCCATGATGGACCGGGCAAGCCTTCCTCTCCCCATTCCGGAGGGAGAGGCAGTCTGCTTTTTTTGAGGGCAATATCGAGATAGCGGTTGGTGATTTGGATGGCCGGAGTGTCCTTGGCTGCGGTAGCTTCGGCAAGGATGCCCTGCAGCACCGGAATGGCCCCGGCCATGTCATACAGGCGTTCCGGAAAAATCGCCGAAGCGAGCTTGATTTGATAGGGGGCATTTTTCTTCGCCGCTGCGGCTATAATGGCCGTGAATTCCATGGTAATGTCGACCCACAGGCCGGACTGGGAAGGATTGCTGGATTCGACTGCTTTTTGGAAAGCCTGGACGGCGGCCGGCAGATCGCCTGGATCCTGGGCCAGGCCCTTTTTTTGGAGCGCCTTCAGGAAGGTGCGGAAAATCCCACTGAGATCTCCCTGATGCGTCCAGGATCTTTCGCGGGTGGCCTCGTCCCATTGCAGGAGCAGCACGAACCACCGCAGATCCTGCCAGGACGGGGGAGTGTCAGGCGCTGGCTGGACCTGGAGGAATCCCGAGCGCTGCATCACGAGGTGCAGCATGAAAAAATGTGCCCAGGGGGAAGGGGCGAGGCGGGCCGCCGCGGCTGATTGTCCCGGAACGCCGGAGAAACCCTGGAAGGTGTAGAGCGCCCAGCGGGAGTGGCCGATGGCAGTCACCTCCGATACCCGCGCTGGATCGGTGGGCAGATCGAGGAGCAGCGGCTCCATTTCCTGCCAAAGCGTATCCGGCACCGGCTGGCCTTTCCTGTGCAATCCCATGACTTGTGCCTGCAGGACCTGAAGCATGAGTTCCACAATGGCGCGGTCCGAGGGATCGGCGGCATAGGCCTGATGGAGGGTTTTCAAGGCCTTCGGCCAGGATTTGCGGCGGATGGATTCTTCCGCGCTGAGGCGCAGGACGCCTTTGTGCTCCGGGAAGCGTTTTCCGAGGGCGGTGAGCTGCGCGTTGTAGGCTGATTGATTATTTACCGAAAAATAATAACGGGCGAGGCGCACCGCCGGAGCCGGGTTCTCCCGGTCCAGAGAGGCCGCTTTTTCGTGGATCCGGCCAAGGATGATTTTTTCGTTGTGCCGCGGAGAGGGCAGACTGCCATTGGCGGCGGCAGGTTGCAGATACCCGCCAATCATGGTCCAGATGGCGCTTTCCCTCAAGGCGTCAGGACCGCTGACCCGTGCCCAGGTTTTGACCAGTTCATCGCCACATTCCTCCGCGACTGCGGCGTCGAGGGCGTTCTGATCTTCATGGAGGAAAAAGCGGAGCGCGAAGAGGCGCTCCCGGTCCGAGCGGAATTTTTCGTTGTCATAGCGGTCCAGGAAATAATCCACCAAGCCCTGTTGAGCGGCATGTGGCAGAGCCGATTTTCCAGAACAACTGGCAAAGACGACATCGGTCAAAACCGCTCCCCAGCCGGGATCATCCGTGGGAAAATACTGTCGCAGGGGACTGGCGAGGGCCTCGTAGGCCTTGTCCAATTTTTGGCGTTTCCAGTGCCGCCCGGCTTCCAGCAAGGGGGTGGCCCAGGCTGGGGAAAGACCGGCCATGGCAACCAGCAGGGGCAGGGAAGCTTCCTCCGGAGCACCCGCTGCCGCAGGGGGCAGCTCCAGCAGATCCCGGTAGGGTGCCGCCGCCCGCGCTGGGGTGGAGTGGGGTGGCAGCGCGTCGAAACAGCGCTGCGCCTCCGTTTTCTCCCCGAGGTGGGCGTGCCGCACCCCGCGCAGGAAAAACCGCCAGTGCTGGAAAACGGACCGCCGGGGCAGGGCCTGCAGGGCCAGCCGGGCTTCCTCCCATAAACCATCCCCAGTGGCCTGCACGGCGGCACGCACCACCCGGAGTTCCCCGGAAAAGGCGGAGGTCTCCTCCGGCGGGGACCAACTGGCCGTGACCATAGCATCTACCGCAGGCATCGCCTCTGCCGGTGCCGCGCCGCCGGCCTCCAGGGCGGCGGCAGCAGATTCCGCGAGACGCCATGCGGCGATGTCCTCCGGCCGTCCTCCGATCGCCTTTTTGAGGGCCTCCTCCGCCTGACTTTCCGCCTGCCGGGCCAGCAGGGCTGCCAGCAATTCCGACGGAGCGATGGTCTTTAAATACTCCAGCACCGCCTCTGCATCCTGCCCCAGCCCCCGGTTCCACAAATCCTGAGCGAGACCGGCATTGGCGGCGATCAGAAGCGGAAGATAGCGTGGCTTGTCCTTGCGGCACAGGTCCTTGGCGGCATCCCGGGCCTTTCTCCATCGCTCACCCTGAATCCCGGCCAAAACCGGTCCCGCAGCGGGATCGGCGAGGAAGGCTGTGAGGTCGGGCAAAATCATTTCCGTTCCCTAAACAGCGCCAGGGCTGGCCTGTCAATACTCATCCTCATTTTTGGCCCCCGGGTTTTGGTCTGATCTGGTGGATCCAGTGCTGAAGATGTCCATGGGCCAAGGTGCTCAAGGCCAAGGCCCGGACAGAGTTTGCCCATGCGTCCGGCCTGGGCCTGAATTGATGGCATGAAACCAGGTCCATGGCCTGGGCGGGGGAAATAAATACCCTGGGAATGGGGAAGCGTGCGACCCGGGGTTGACGGCGGGCCGGGATGCCGTTTTTGGTGGGAGATGTCCGTTTCCCTTGAGATCCTTTGTCAGCGCATCGCGGCCGAACTGCGGATTCCGGCTCTGCCGGATTATCCGGGGGCGATGAATGGGCTGCAATTGCAGAATGCTGGCGGGGAGATCGTGCGGCTGCTGGCAGCGGTGGATGCCAGTTTGCCGGTGATGCGGCAAGCGGCGGCGTGGCCTGGGCCGTCCCTGCTGTTGGTGCACCATGGCATGTTTTGGAAAGGAGCGCAGATGATCACGGGGGCTTATTTTGAAAAGCTGCGGGTGGCGATGGAGGCTGGTCTGGCGCTTTACAGTGTGCATTTGCCGCTGGATGTGCATCCTGCATTGGGCAACAACGCCGGTCTGGCGGCGGCCTTGGGGATCACCGGGACGGTGCCCTTTTTTGATTGGAAAGGCATGCCGCTGGGCCTGCGGGCGAAGGTGGATCTGACGCGGGAGGCGCTGGTGGCGAAGCTGTCGGCGGCGGTGGGCGGACCGGTGCATGTCTGCCCGGGCGGTCCGGAACGGGTGCAGGAGGTAGGGATCATCACGGGCGGCGCAGGCTCGGAAGTGGCAGCGGTGGCCGCCACCGGAGTCGATACTTTTATCACGGGGGAGGGGCCGCATTGGAGTTTTCCTGCAGCCGGGGAGGCAGGAATCAACCTGCTTTACGGCGGGCACTATGCCACGGAGACCTTCGGCGTGAAGGCCTTGGCCGCCTGGCTGGGGGCGGAGTTTGGCTTGCCTTGGGAATTTCTCGATCATCCCACGGGATTGTGAGAAAGCGCGTCGCACGGGCGGGAAGAAACGTAGCCTTTGCACTCATGCGGCACCGGCTTTCTTTTTTGACCCTGCTCCTGCTGGCCGCAGCGGGAAAGACTGCGGCGGCGGCAGAGGCCTCCTGGCGGCTGGCCTTGCCGGGCTGGGACTGGCAATTTCCCAGGGATCATTCTTCCCACGATGATTTCCGGACAGAATGGTGGTATGTGACGGGACAGGTAAAAACGGCGGCTGGCCGGCGTTTTGGTTATCAATTCACCATCTTCCGCCGGGGCCTGCGTCCGCCGGATGACCGGGCTCCCGTGGCCTCGCGCTGGGTGGTGAATCAGTTGCCATTGGGTCACTTTGCCCTGACGGATGTGGCGGGACGGCATTTTTATGCCAGTCAACGACTGGAGCGCGGGGCGTTTGGCCGGGCGGGTTTTCCGGCTCCAGGGAGCGCGGACCCGCGTCTGGCCTGGATCGGGGATTGGGAAATCGCGCGGCAGCCGGACCAGACCTTTTCCCTGCGCGCCTCCCAGCCGGGTGCCGCCCTGGATTTAAAGTTTTCCTCACCCCTTCCTCCCCTGATTCATGGCGAAGGCGGCGTGAGCCAAAAATCCGCCGGACCTGGAAATGCCTCGCACTATTACTCCCTGACCCGGATGCCGACGACGGGCACGGTGACGGTGGATGGCACCGCTCTGGAGGTCAGCGGCCTCAGTTGGCTGGACCGGGAATGGGCGACCAATCAGCTCGGCCCGGATCAAATCGGTTGGGACTGGATCTCCCTGCACCTCAGCAATGGCAGCGATCTGATGCTCTATCAACTCAGGCGGAAGGACGGCACCGCCGATCCGTTTTCCAGCGCGACGCTGCGCGAGGCCGACGGCACTGCCCGCCATCTCTCCCACGGGGAATTTTCCCTGAACCCGGTGCCCGGCCGCACCTGGACGAGCGCGAAATCCGGCGGCACCTACCCGGTCGCGTGGGAAATCCGGATTCCCGCCGAATCCCTCGCCTTGGAGATTCAAGGGCTCCTGCCGGATCAGGAATTGCCCCTGCAACCCGTGGCCTACTGGGAAGGGGCGGTGGAAGCCACCGGTAGCCTGGCCGGCATGCCTCTGACCGCAGAAGGTTACTTGGAAATGACCGGCTACAGCGCACCCCTCCAAGCCCTGAAGCAATAATCTCCCCGGCGAAAACGGAACCAAACGGTCCGGCATCCACCTGAAAGTCAGCAACCAACCTGGAATCAGGATGCTTCCAGCACGCAGTCGTGAAAGGCCGCGATGGCTTCGGCAGGATCATCAGCCCGCATCAGGCTTTCGCCGACGAGGATCCCGTTCGCACCACTTTCAAAGACCCGGCGGGCATCGGCGGCGGTTTTGATTCCGCTCTCGCTGATGAAGATGAGGCCATCCGGGATTTCCTCGCTCAGGCGCTCCGTGGTGCCGAGGTCGACGATGAAGCTCTTCAGGTTGCGGTTATTGACCCCGATGATGCGGGCCTCCGTGTCCAGGGCGCGCACCAGTTCCTCTTCGTCATGCACTTCCACCAGCACGTCCAGTTGGCATTTTTCCGCCACGGCCAGCAGGTGCACCAGTTCTTCCTGGGTCAGGGCCGCCACGATGAGCAGGATGGCATCCGCTCCAGCCACCACGGATTCATAAATCTGCACCTCGTCCACGATGAAGTCCTTCCGCAGCAGGGGGATGCTGGTGGCGGCCCGGATCCGGGGCAGGAAGCTGAGGTGGCCCTGGAAATATTTTTCGTCAGTCAGCACGGAAATGGCATTCGCCCCGCCGTCGTCATAGCACTTGGCCATGATCACGGGATCGAAGTTTTCCATGATCACGCCGACGCTGGGAGAGGCCTTTTTGACTTCAGCGATCACCGCCAGGTCATCCGGTCCAAGATCCAGCGCCCGGAAGAAGGAGCGAAAATCATTCCGCTCCAGCGCAGCGAGGCGCAGGGCCTCGGACCGGGGCCGCAGTTTTTCGACTTCGAGACGTTTGGTGGCGATGATTTCGTCGAGTTTGTTCATAGGGCAGGGGACGGCAGAGGGGCAGGCAACTTGGGCGGGAGGCCACGAAGGCCATGAAGTGGGCGGTGTCGAAGGGAAAATGCTTCACGCCTCCCGGGTTTTCGCATTACAGAGCAGCAGGGCACTGGAGAAACGAAAGAAATTGAAAAACCGACTTGCGGAAAGCGGGAAATCGCAAATACTGTCCATCCGCCACCGAGAGGGTTTCCTCAGGGGTATGCGGGCGTAGCTCAGGGGTAGAGCGCAACCTTGCCAAGGTTGATGTCGGGCGTTCGAATCGCCTCGCCCGCTCCATTTTCATTTCGAAAATGGAGCCATCATCCAGTTCGGATCCCGCCATTTCAAAAATGATGTTTGAGTTCCTTTTGGATATTTTGGCTTTGTTTTGGCCCACGGGTCCTCGAGATGCAACTGATTCCGCCTTTGAAAGGGAAGCGGTTCGCTCAAGGCGGCGTTGGGTGGTAGGTATCAGTATTTTAGCAGTTGCTGTTTATGGCTGGGTTTTCTTTAGAAAATAGCGTGGATCCCGTGGATCCCGCTGAAGGGTTTTGTGGTGCTGCATCTAGGCTCAGACGGCTCCTGAAAGGGCCTGTTTGATCGGCGAACCTACGCGGGGGAAACGCCGGGGCCGCTGTTTTTGCATGCAAGGGGCATTTCTGGCATGCAGAATGCATTGACGATGAGTTGCTTTCGATCGATGGAGAGCCCGGCGAGGCACTAAAACCAAGCCCTTCAAATTGACGGATGCATGAACATGGTGGTGAAGCGGACCAAGGGCGGTAGCTTGACGGGAAAGCCTGCCCGGATCAGGATAACCCGCTCTGACCACTTCCCCGCATTACCGACCTGAGATCGACGGACTCCGCGCCCTGGCGGTGCTGGCCGTGGTAGTGTTTCATCTGAATCCTGCCTGGTTGCCCGGTGGATTTGCCGGGGTGGATGTCTTTTTTGTCCTGTCCGGCTACCTGATCACCGGGATCATCGTCAGGGAACAAACGGCGGGGACCTTCCGTTTTGCCGTGTTTTATCAGCGGCGGATCGCGCGGATTTTCCCAGCTTTTGCGGCTGTCGCCTGCGCCACGCTGCTGGCGGCCAGGTTTTGCTACACCACCCAGGACTTTGCCTCCGCTGGAGCGGATTTTTCTGCGGCGCTGCTCTCCATTTCGAATTTCCACCTCCTCAACCAGGGAAATTACTTCGCGCTTTCCCCGGATGCTCAACCCTTTCTGCACTACTGGTCCCTCGCGGTGGAGGAGCAGTTTTATTTGCTCTACCCGCTGGGCCTCTGGTTCCTTCTCCAGCGCGCCCCGGGCCGCTGGTTCCGTTATCTGCTGGGGCTCGGACTGCTCAGTTTTGCCTGCAGTGTGGTCCTGACTTTCACCAAGCCGGCCTGGGCCTTTTACCTGCTGCCATCGCGGGGCTGGGAACTGATCGCTGGCGGACTGCTGGTTCCATTTTTATCCAAGGCCCGGAAAATCCCACGCTCCAGCGGCTTGGCCTGGGCAGGTATTGCGGCCTTGGCGGGCAGTTTTATTTTTCTCCATGAAGCCATCCCATTCCCGGGAGTGGCGGCCTTGGCGCCGGTGGTGGGCACCCTGCTCCTGTTGGCCGCTGGTGGCTCCAAGCCGGAGGCCGGGGGCCAGTCGCTGGTGCGCTTCCTTGGTCACCCGGTTTTGATCGCCGTGGGGAAGGTGTCCTACTCGCTCTACCTTTGGCATTGGCCTTTGTTTTCCTTCATCGATTACTCGCTGCCCCTGGCCTCGTCAGGGCAGCGGTTGCTCCTGAAAATTCTCTGCACCAGCGCCGCTACTCTGGTCTCCTATCACTGGATTGAGCGCCCCTGCCGCAGCGCCCTTTGCCGAACCTCATGGCCGCTAACTGCTGCCTCTACCCGTCCAGTGCGCTGGCCGGCATTCATTGTCGCTTTTGCGGTCACTGGGGCGCTGATTCCCGTGGGATTCAGCATCCGGAACACGCACTATCTCGACGCTGCCGGGGCTCCGGATCAGCAACTCACCTTTGACAGACCGGGGGCCCGCCAGACCATCGTGCTCATGGGCGATAGTCAGGCTTCCATGTATGGAGTGGCCTTGCGGGATCTCGCCCGTTCCATGAATCTCCGGCTGATCCTCATCAGTGCCGCCGGGGAAGATCCTCTGGCCCCCTCCGGCAGTCCTGCCCCGGAGCTTTGGCAGGCAAACCTCCGCCTCGTCCAGCAGGAAAAACCAGCCTTGATCATCCTCACCTGCCATTGGGTTTACAAACTTACGGCTCACCCCCAACGCCTCGCCGATACCCTCGCCGCGCTTCGGCCCCACGCCAATCACATCCTGCTTCTCACGCAGCCTCCGCTGCTCCCGGATACAGCCCTGCGACCGGCCCTGCGCGCGGGGAGCCGGGCCCCGTGGATGGAAAATGCCAGCGACCGCACTGCGCGGCTGCCGGTGAATCAGATCGTCCGTCAGGCCAGTTCAAAAAAGGTCAGCATTCTGGATGTCGAACCCCTTTTCACCAGTCCGGATGGCTCCATTGCGCTCTTCGATGCTGACCAACGCCCTCTTTTTCAGGATAAGGTGCACCTTTCCAACTACGGCGTGGCCCGGGTCAGCCCGCTGCTCCAACAGTTCTTGGAAAAAGCCATGGCCGCTCCTCATCGAAAACCTTGAGTGCCAGCCTTGAATACCAGCCCAGCCCATTTTTTGCGGAATCGGGACAAAACCAATCTTTTCAGACTTGGCACCTCTTGCTGTTCCAACTTGCTCTTGCCCAATCCCTGAGCCTGCCCGACAGAATATAGGTGAAATTTCGTAATTTAAAATCACTATTTCTTATTTCTGAATCCCTTCGTTTCCTTACCCTTGCCTGATTGAGGTCATCCCAACCTTTTTCCAAGCAGAGGTGTCCATAATTTCCCTCCCCTTTTACCCAACTCCTTCCATCCATTCATGAAAATCTGTTGTCTCGGAGCCGGCTACGTCGGCGGGCCTACCATGGCCATGATTGCTTTTAAATGTCCTGACATCCAAGTCACTGTCACCGACCTGAATGAAAAACGAATCGCCGCTTGGAACTCCGACGCCCTTCCTGTTTACGAGCCCGGCTTGGATGAAATCGTAAGCACCGCGCGCGGCCGGAACCTTTTCTTCAGCACAGACGTCGTCCAAGCCATCCGCGACGCCGATATCATCTTCGTCTCCGTCGGCACCCCCACCAAAACTTACGGGGCCGGGGCCGGCCGCGCCGCCGACCTGCGCTACATCGAACTGGCCGCCCGCACCATCGCCGAAGTCTCCGACGGCCCAAAGATCGTGGTCGAAAAATCCACCATCCCCGTCAAAACCGCCGAAGCCCTCAAAACCGTCCTCGGTGCCAACTCTGCCAGCGGGAAATTCCAGATCCTCTCCAATCCCGAATTCCTCGCCGAAGGCACTGCCATCGCCGACCTCGAAAATCCCGACCGCATCCTCATCGGCGGCGAATCCACCCCGGAAGCCCAGGCCGCCGTCGCCACCCTCGTCAGCGTCTACGCCCGCTGGATCCCGCGCGAGCGCATCCTCACCACCAACCTCTGGTCATCGGAGCTTTCCAAACTCGTTGCCAACGCCTTCCTTGCCCAGCGCATTTCCAGCATCAACGCCATCTCCGCCCTTTGCGAACGCACCGGAGCCGACGTCGACGAAGTCGCCCGCGCCATCGGCACTGACTCCCGCATCGGTCCCAAATTCCTCAAAGCCTCCGTCGGTTTCGGCGGCTCCTGCTTCCAGAAAGACGTCCTCAATCTCACTTACCTCTGCGAGCACTTCGGTCTCCCGGAAGTCGCCGCTTATTGGGATCAGGTCATCAAGATGAACGACTGGCAAAAAACCCGCTTCGCCCGCCACATCGTCCAAACCCTCTTCAACACCGTCTCCGGCAAAAAAGTCGCTGTCTTTGGATTCGCCTTCAAAAAAGACACCAACGACACCCGGGAATCCGCCGCCATCTACGTCGTCCGTGATCTCCTCATGGAACAGGCCCGTGTTGTCGTCCACGACCCCCAGGTCCCCCTCACTCAAATCCGCGAAGACCTCGCCTACCTCGGCGTCCCCCGCGAAACCCTCGATCTCCACCTCGACTTCACCACCGACCCCCTCGCCGCCGCCCACCAGGCCCACGGCATCGCCATCCTCACCGAGTGGGACGAATTCCGCCACCTCGACTGGAAACAGATCCACGACCACATGTTCAAACCCGCCTTCCTCTTCGACGGCCGCAACCTCCTCGACCACGCCGCCCTGCGGGACATGGGGTTCAAAGTCTACGCGGTGGGAAAATTGGAAAATTAAGAAATGGGAAAATAGGAAAATTGAGAAATGGGAAAATACCCCTTCACTTCAGATTTCCCTCCCAAAATTTCTCCATTTCTCCATTTCCCAATCTCTCCATTTCTCCATTTCTAAATTTCTAAATTTCCCAATTTTCATATGCCCAGCCGTCTGTCAGATGAGTTTCGCTCCCGGACCAAGGGATACGCCGCCTCTGCCATCCGGCTCTTCATCCAGCTTCCCCGCCAGCACGAAGAAGTCGCCATTTGCGCGCGCCAAATGTTAAGGGCATCCACCTCCGTGGCCGCCCACATCCGCGAGGCCTCCCGTTCCCGTTCCGATTCGGAATTTATCTCCAAATTGGCAGGCTCCCTGCAGGAACTCGACGAATCCCAACTTTGGCTCGAACTGCTTGAGGAAGAATGCCGCATCGCTCCCCTAACAACCACCGCCCCACAACAGGAAGCCACCGAACTCATCGCCATCATGAGCGCCATGATCAGCCGGACCAAAGCCAAAATGAACAACCCCGACAAATAGTCATTCCAGCTTTCCTATTTCCCAATTTCCTAATTTTTCCATTTCCCAATTTTTCCATTTTCCCCAATGCGCATTCTCATCACCGGCGGAGCCGGCTTCCTCGGTTCGCATCTGTCCGAACGCCTCCTCCACGAGGGCCACGAAATCCTCTGCCTCGATAACTTCTTTACCGGCAGAAAACGCAATATCGAACACCTCCTCGGCCACCCGCGCTTTGAACTGATCCGGCACGACGTCTGCGACCCCTATAAATTCGAAGTGGACCAGATCTACAACCTCGCCTGCCCCGCCTCGCCGCCGCACTATCAATTCAATCCAATCAAGACCACCAAGACCTCCTTCCTGGGAGCCATGCACGCCCTCGGCCTCGCCAAGCGCACCGGAGCCCGCGTCTTTCAGGCCTCCACCTCCGAAGTCTACGGCGATCCCGAAATCCACCCCCAGCCCGAGAGCTACAAAGGAAGCGTCAACCCCATCGGCATCCGCGCCTGTTATGACGAAGGCAAACGCGTCGCCGAAACCCTCTTCTTCGATTATCACCGCGAAAACGGCGTCGAAATCCGTGTCGTCCGCATCTTCAACACCTACGGCCCCCGCATGCTCCCCGACGACGGCCGCGTCGTCTCCAACTTTATCGTCCAGGCCCTCAAAGGCGAAAACCTCACCATCTACGGCGACGGCACCCAGACCCGCAGTTTCTGTTATGTGGACGACCTCATCGAAGGCTTCATCCGCCTCATGAATCACCCCACCTGCACCGGCCCCGTCAACATCGGCAACCCCGGCGAATTCACCATGCTGGAACTCGCCGATCTCGTTCTCAAAAAAGTCGGTGGTCCCTCCAAAATCACCTTCTTCCCCCTCCCCGGCGACGACCCCAAACAACGCCGCCCCGACATCACCCTCGCCCAAAAGGAACTCGGCTGGAACCCCACCGTCTCCCTCAGCGATGGCCTCGACAAAGCCATCGCCTACTTCGCCACTATCGTCGGGCAATAACTGGTGCGTCTCCGCCCCTTCCCCACTGGAACATGGACGAAGCACCACTGCACCACCCGCACGACAAGCTCTTCAAAGCTGGCTTCAGCGATCCCATCAACGCCGCCGCCTTCCTCCGCTGGGAAGTGCCCCCCGCCCTTGCCGAAACGATCGACTGGAACCAGCTCACTCTGCAGCCGGGTTCCTTTATCGATTCCCAATACCGGCACACCGAAAGCGATCTCCTATTTTCTGCTCCGATCGGTGACACCACCTGTCTTTGCTATCTCCTCTTCGAGCACCAGACCACGCCGCAGCGCACCCTCGCCCTCCGTCTGCTTTCCTACATGGTCAGGATTTGGGAAACTTGGCAGGCGCAAAATCCCGGGCTGCCGCTGCCGCTTATTCTTCCAATCGTCCTCGCCCAAAACGCCACCGCTTGGCATCTCCCGACCCAATTTGCCCAGTTGTTTGATCTCCCGGCAGCACTTCACGATCCAGTCCGTAGCGCCATCCCGGACTTCAGCTACCGGCTCATCCAACTTGCCACCCTCCCATTCTTTGCCATCCGGGGCACTCCAGCCGGTATCTTAACGCTTAGGGTGATGAAAGCTGAGCGCAGCGGTCAGCTCCTTGCGGATCCGGTCTGGGACGAGGCCCTGATGAAACAAGTGCCCCGCGCCGTCTTCGAGCGGCTCCTCCGATACATGCTCGCCGCCGAGATTGACAAAGCAGCCTTCGATCTTAAAGTTCATACCATCGCCGAACCGGAACTGCAAAAAACCACCATGTCCCTCGCCCAACAAATCATGGAAGAAGGAATCCAAAAAGGCCTTCAAACCGGCCTTCAAACAGGCCTTCAAACAGGCCTTCAAAAAGGCCTTCAAAATGGACTGCGGAAAAGCCTCCTCCAACTGCTTGAATTCCGCTTCGGCCCTGTCCCGGAAGGGCTGAGTGAATCCATCCAAGCCGTTTCCGATGAAGCCCGCCTTAGCCTCCTCCAAAGAGCAGCCCTCCAAGCCGATTCCCTGGAAGCCTTCACCACAGCCTTCTAATCCCAGGCCATGATCCTCGGCGAATAAATCAGCGAAGAAAGGTTATAGAAAGGCACTCGGAAAGGCCATAAGTGCCCACCGACCGCTGCCCTTTCCCGTCAACAACCAAGAACGAAAGAACCAAGAACCAAGAACCAACAACCAAGAACCAAGAACCAAGAACCAAGAACCAAGAACCAAGAACCAAGAACCAAGAACCAAGAACCAAGAACCAAGAACCAAGAACCAAGAACCA
>CAMDJM010000110.1 GCA_945900785.1 Akkermansia muciniphila | reverse complement strand
GGTTGGGCGAAGATTGGGGTATGAAGAAAAAGGCGAAAGCAATGGTGATCCCGAAAGGGACGGGGAAGGGGACGTTCTGGTCTGGCTTGTTGGCCGGGGGGGCGATCGCGGGTGGGGCGTGGTATTTCCTGCCGGAATTGACGAAAAGTCAGGATCCGGCGGCAGGGAAGAAGGAGGCCAAGGGGGCCATCGCGGAGCACAAGGAGGGGAAAGGGGGCGCGGAGGTGATCCGGGGGGCGGCGAAGGGGGAGCCGGAGATGAAGCCAGTCAGTAAAACGAAGCCACGCCCGGAGCCGGAAGCGGCGGGGGGCGTGCCGTTGTTCCGCCGCCCGGAGATGGCGGCGCGCCTGGCGGGCCGCTTCGGCCTGGGGGAATCCTACGCGGGCAGTATGGCGTGGAAGAAGACGGATGCGCTGGGCTGGAATGCGTTTTCGATTTCGCCGGGCCCGGGGGCCGGACCGGGGGGGAATGGGGCGGCGGAGAATTCGGTGAGCTGCCTGCTGGAGAGTCAGCGGGGGGACCGGGTGGAGGTGCTGACGCTGGTGGCGAATGTCTTCAATGTGAAGGCCGCAGCGGAAACGATCGGGAAATACAAGGCGGTGTGCCTGGGTTTTCTGAGCGAGACGGCTTGCCCGGTGACGAAGCAATTCGTGGATGCCATCGGGGTGACGGAGGGCCAGCGGGCGGATACGGCGGAGGCGTTATTTGATCTGAAGAAGATCAATATCGCGACGGGCTACCGCTGGGAGCTGACGGTGAAGGCGAAGTAATCGTGAGGATTTGCCGTCAGGCCAGTCCGGCTGGCGTCCCCGCCTTCATCGCCATCATTCCCTGCAGCAAAGACGTAAATGATGCCGCGTCCACGGCTGTGCCAGGGTCTTCCTTGGGCAGGGGATTCGGGTCGTAGTCGTCGTCCCGGTAATCGCGGTCGTTGTCGCGGTCCACATTGGCTGTCAGGGCAGGATGTCCCGTCTGAATGCCGGTGTCCACCACATTGACGCGGATGCCATCGCCCCGGTAATGGTCCCTCCAGCCAGTCACGTCCAGCTTGAGGGAAGGGGCCTCGAGAATGGTCATTGCATCCGTTGATGGAATTTGTATGGTGCGGCCATGAATTCCAAAGGCTTGGCTATTTCGCTATTTATGGTGTCGATCGGACTGGGATCCTGGGCCGGGTGGGAGCACTTTCAGAGGCTGGCTCTGGAAGAAAAACTCACCGCCTTGAACCAGGAGAGGGATGTGTTGCGTGTCACCGCTGGCAAAAAAGTCGCCCTGGCCTCGAAGACGGAGGTGAAATTCGACGGTCCGGAAGGCTTGGGGCCGGAGTATGCCAAGGAACTGGCGGATGAGCAGAAGGAAAAAACCAAGCCGGAGGCCGGGGCCGTTTCCAAAGATGAAAAGAATCCCATGGCGGAGATGATGCAGAATCCGGCCATGAAGGAGATGATGAAGTCGCAGATGAGATCGTCCATGGAGATGGTTTACCGGGATCTTTTCGACATGCTGGGGCTGGATCCTGACAAACAGGACAAACTTTCCAAACTCCTCGCCGACCGCGCCAGCGCCGGGATGGAGTTGGGCATGTCCATGATGGGTGGGAAAAAACCGGGCAAGGAAGAGATGAAGACGATGACGGATGCCGTGAAGGCGGCGACGGAGACCTCTGACAAGGCGATCAAGGAATTGCTGGGCGACGAAGCCTACGGGAAATTCGAGATTTATGAAAAATCCCAGCCGGAGCGCATGCAGTTGAATGCGCTTAGCGGACAGATGAAGGACAAGGGCTTCGCCCTCTCCGAGCAGGCCGAATCCCAACTGATGGACGCGATGTATCAGGAGCGGAGCAACTTCAAATACGACGTGGACCTGGCAGACCAAAAGGACTTTGATCCGGATAAATTCACCCAACCCAATCTGGAGCGCTACTTGGAGCAGCAGGCCACCCTACAGGAAAAAATCCTCGCCCGGGCCGGAGCCATCCTAACTCCGGACCAGCTCTCCGTCTTCACGGAAAGCCAGAAGCAACAGGCCGCGATGACAAAAATCCAGATGGAAATGGGCATGAAGATGATGGGAAGCAAATAGCCTCCCCGGCTGACTATCTAAAAAACGTTCGCAACAACCAACGCTGACGTGATGATTTTCACCTCTCCCATGGCAGCCCGGATAAGGATTCGGGCCGCTGCATCAGCCCAAGGCTCCCGGCGCAGGAAGAGATCAAGGATTATATCTCTATCCAGGCCAAATCGTCCCAGGGGCAGGCATGTTTTTTCAGGCGTTCTTCCTCAATAATTCGTTTTTCGTCGAAGTCCGCAGTTAGCTTGGCAGGTCGGCCAATGGAGGCCACGAGTTTCGAAGCTTCTGTCAGTTGTTTCGTTCCATGAATCCTCTGCGCCGCTTCGGCCTGGGCTCCGGCGACCAGAAATGACATCACGACTTCTCCGACCGGGGTGTGGCGCGCGGCGGCAGCGGCTTCGACCAGGGCCTGGGTCTCATCGGGCAGATGCAATGTCAGAGTCAAACTCATGCGGTGCCTTTACGCCATCGGGGCCGCTTTTTCGTGCCTTGGACGGGCAGGGGCTATGGAATTTCCATCCACGCAGCAAAAACCCGTCGCAGAGAGCGCTTATGGGGTATAGTTCCGGATGTCCGGGCGTATCTTTGCCGTCCAGTTGTCACTCCTTATCCTTTTTCCTGTGCCCGTCTCCCCCCTCGCCGATGCGTTTTTTGCCAGATAATTTTCAATTTGCCTCCCCTCATTGGTTATGGCTGCTGTTGCTGCTGCCCGTGCTGGCGATGCTGCGGGCGCGGGCGGCGCGTTTGTCGGCGGTGCGGTTTTCCCCGGTGAATCTGCTGCGGGGATTGGGTTCGCGCACCCGGCAGGCCCTGGGTGGTTTTGCAGTGGGCTTGACGCTGCTCAGTCTTGGCTTTGGCCTGCTCGCCTTTGCCCGGCCCCAACTGCTGCGCACCGAGGAAACCATTGAGGAAAGCGGCGTGGAAATCTTTCTCTCGCTGGATCTTTCCCTCAGCATGTCCATCCGGGACATGGCGATCGGAAACCAAAAAGTCGACCGCCTGACGGTTGCCAAGAAAGTGACCCGCGATTTCATCCGCGGCCGCCAGAGCGACCGCATCGGCTTTGTCGTCTTCTCGGGCCGCCCCTATCTGGCCTCCCCGCTGACATTGGATCAGGACTGGCTGATGACCACGCTGGACCGCATCGGGTTCAACCAGACCAAGGACATGGGCACCGCGATTGGTTCCTCCCTTGCCACAGCGGCCAAGCGCCTCACCAGCCGTGATTCCAAATCCAAGATCATCATTCTCGTCACGGACGGCGCTAACAACTCCGGCAAAATCAGTCCCCAGGATGCGGCCAAACTGGCCAAAACCCTGGGAATCAAAATTTATACCATCGCCATCGGCACCGATGGCTATCACCAGGTGCCAATCCCCACGCCGGATGGGCAATACGTCGGAGTCCGTCAGGAATTTGATGAGGAAACCCTCAAGGAAGTGGCCCAAATCACCAATGGCAAATTCTTCCCCGCCCGGGATAGCCAAGCCTTGGCCAATATTTTCAAGGAAATCGACCGGCTTGAAAAAACCAAGCTGAACATCCGCCGCAATACCCTGGTCGACGAACTTTATTATTATCCCCTGACGGCTGCAGCAATTTGCGCTTTTTTAGCCGTCATCCTGGGCCAAACCCTGCTGCGCCGGAATCCCTGATCCTTTGCCATGTCCTTCGCCCACCTCCCGGTTCTCCTCCTGCTGCTGCTGCTGCCCTTTCTGGCAGGGTTGAAGGTCTGGGGGGACCTGCGTTCGAGGGCGGTGGCTGGCCGCCTCGCGTCGCCACGGTTGCTGCCCGGTCTGCTGATCCTGCGGGACACGCGCAAGGGCTGGTTGGTTTTGCTGTTGGAACTGGCGGCCCTCGCCGCTTTCATCATCGCCCTTGCCCGGCCGCAATATGGTTATCTGGAGGAGGAAACCGGCAATGGTGGCCGCAGTCTTATCGTGGCCATCGATACCTCGCGCTCCATGCTGACGGATGATCTGAAGCCGAGCCGTCTGGTGAGGACGCAGTTGGCGGCGACCGATTTAGTGAAGCGCCTGCGGGGTGACCGGGTGGGGCTGATGCCTTTTGCCGGCAGTGCCTTCATGTATGCGCCCATCACCCCTGACATTGATGCCCTGCTGGAAAGCATTGATTCCCTGGACACCGAGATCATCCCCCGTGGCGGATCCAATCTCAGCCGCCCGATTGATCTCGCCTTGGAAACCTTCGCCAAAGCCGGCACCACCGATCAGCAGGTTCTGATTCTCTTCAGTGATGGGGAAAACCTCGAAGGCTCCACCCTCGCCGCCGCGCAGCGCGCCCGGGATAAAAAGATGACTATCATTACCATCGGCGTCGGCACCCGGAATGGGGCGATCATTCCCGACCCTGAAGCCGCCGGTGGATACTACCGCGACCGCGAAGGCAAACTGGTGGTTTCGCGCCTGGAGCGGGAAGCCTTGGATTCCATTGCCAGAACGACTGGTGGACTGTATCTCACCTTGGACGGCAATGGCATCAACGACAGCCGGATCGATGTGATTCTGGATAAACTCAAACGCACCACTATGAAAGGTAAAGTAACCCGGAAGGCGCTGGACCACTATCAATGGCCCCTCGGCGCAGGCCTCCTCCTGCTTCTCTCGGCCTGGCTGGCCGGCATCGTCACCCGCCACCGCAGTCACAGTCCGCCCCCCCTGCCAGGTGCGGCCCTTGCCTCCCTGATCCTCGCCGTGCTCATCCTGACCACGCTTCCGGGAGGGGCGGCACCCCGGGAGAAGGATAAGAAAGCGCCTCCGGATTTGCGGGAGGGCAACCCATGGTCGTTCTATCAAAAAGGCGAATATGAAGCCGCCCTGCACAATTTTAAAAGGAAGCTCGGTCTGGACCAGCCCGGGGCTCCCTTGACGGGTGGTGATCCCGCCTTGGAATTCGGGCGTGGCGCGGCCGCCTTTAAAAACCAGGACTACGACTCTGCGGTCGATGCTTTTGGCAGCGCCGTCCTGACCGATGATATTCCCCAGCGCGCCCAGGCCCATTTCAACCTGGCCAACGCCATCTATGAACGCACCGCCCGCCTGGCCAAGGACGCCAAACCAAAAACCCTGGCCAAGCTGTCCTTCATTGATGGGCTGATCCGGCAATTGGAAAACAGTCTCGAAAATTACCAGCAGGCCCTGGTGCTGAGTCCGGATCATCCTGACTTCAAGGCCAACCATGATACCACCGATCAATTGATCCAAAAGCTCCGGGAAATCAGGAAGAAAATGGCCGAGCAGCAGGGGCAGGGGCAGGGGCAGGGGAAAGAAAAAAAGAAAGGCAAAAAAGGCAAAGGGGAGAGCCCCGGTCAAGGCCAGGGCAAAGGCGAGGATGGTGAAGGCGGCACCGGCCCCAATGGCGAGGAGGAAGGTGAGGGCGAAGGTAAAAATGGCCAGGAAAAGGAAGGTGGATCCGGTCCGGAAGGCGAAGAGGAGAAGGCTGCCCGTGAAAAAAGTAACGAAGACAAGGACGGCAAAATCGCCGGTCAAAACCAACCTGATGAGGATGCCGAAGGCGGCAAGGAACCCGGAAAGGAACCGGGCAAGGAAAACGGCGGTGAAAACGGGAAGGAGCCCGGTGAAGAGCCCGGCGAACCAGACACGGATGCCGATGTTGATAATGAAGTGAACCCTGAAACCGGCTTCAGCGCTGCTGAAGCCAAAAACCAACTTGACCGCCTATCCGATGAGGACATGAAAGTGCGTCCCCGGATTGATCAGGCTCCTGAACGCCGGCCTGCCAAGGATTGGTAGGCGCTCCCCAAATTTCCCCACCCGATGATCTCCCGTTTTTCCTTTCTCTTTCTGCTGGCCATGGCCGGCTGCTTTCCGCGCGCCCAAGCGCAGGTGCTGGCAGATGGCCCTCAAATTTCAGAGTCCCTCTCTTCCCGCGTTCTGGCCCCCGGGCAACAGGCGGTGCTGTCCTACCAAATTGCGGGTTCCCAGCAGGGCGTGGAGGTTTTCCCCCAGGTGATAGAAGCCGCTGGTCTGACCCTGACCTACAGTGGCCAGACCCAGCGCGTGGTGGCGGTGAATGGCCAGGCCCGCCGGGAGATCGGCGTGCGTTACATGGTGCTGGCCGGAGCAGCAGGGGAATATGAAATTCCAGCCCAGTCCTTCACCGTGGACGGTCAGGTGTTAAAGTCCCAGCCCGTGAAGCTCACAGTGAAGGAGGGCGAGGCCCTGCAGGATGAATTCCTGCCCGTGGTGCAGTTGAGCGTGGGTAAAACGGAGATTTGGAAAGGAGAGGTGGTCCCGGTGCAGGTCTCCATCATGGTGCACCCGGCCGTTCAGCAGATGAGCCAATTTTTCCCGCAAGTGAAAACGCCCAACTTCGCGGTCAGCCGCTTTGACCGCTCGCCAGGGATCGAATCCCGGGAGGTGAATGGCCAGTTGTGGCGGGCATGGCAACTGGATAGCGTTTTTACGGCCCTTCAGGCCGGAGCCCAGGATTTCGGCCCGGCCGAGGTGAAGGCGGAGGTGATCATTCCCTTCGGCGGCGGAATGCCCGACCCCTTCGGCCAGCAGCGCGGCAACCGCCGGACCATCCCTCTCAAGAGCAACTCCGTGCCGGTCAATGTCAAGGAACTGCCCTCCGAAGGAAAGCCGGCCAACTTCAGCGGGGCGGTGGGGAATTTTGAAATCGTGATCCAGGCGTCTCCCGTTACCCTGAATGCCGGGGATCCCATCGCCGTGGATATGGCGGTCGATGGCATAGGGAACTTCGATGCCGTGACGGCGCCCCGCATGGAGACTACGGAAGGCTGGCGTCTTTACGAACCCCGGGTCAGCCAGGAAAACCGGGCCTGGGGCACGGAGCCAGGACGGAAAAACTTTACCCAGATTTTGATCCCGGAAAAGAAACACACCCAGATCCCTGCGTTCATCCTCACGTATTTCGATCCGCAAACCGGCAAATACGTGGAGCGCCGCAGCCAGCCGGTCGCCCTGACGGTGCTGGGGGAATTCAAGTCCCCGGCGGTGGCTGGAGGCGAAGCGAAGGACTTCGCCGCCCCGGATGCCACGCCGCCGGGCGAGGAACTGGGGGATATTGTGGAGCGTCCTATCACCGTCTCCCCCTGGGTCAACACCGCCGCCGCACCCATACCAGTCTCTCCACTGTTATTGCATGGGGTGCCGGGACTGCTGTTGGCCGCACTGATCAGCACCGGCCTGATCCGCCGCCTCCAAGCCGCTGCCGCCGCCCGCCGTCCCGCCCCGGGCACCCCACCGGAACCCGCCACCGTGTTATCCGGCCTGCGCCAGGGCGGGAAAGATCACCGGGCATTCTTTGGCAGGGTCAACGAATACCTCGTCTCGCTCCAATACCACCGCCCCACCGCAGTCACCATGCCGCCGTCGCCAGTCCTGGCCGAAGTCCAGAACGCCCGCGACCGCTGGCTCTATGGCCCGGTGGAGGCGCTCACCCACGAGCCCGTGCCCGAGTCCACCCGCCGCCACATCCTCGAACTCCTCCGGCAACTCTAGCTTTTCCCATGTCCCGATTTTTATCCTTGTTGAAGTTACTCCTGTGCCTGCTGCTGGCACTTTCGCCTGCGGGCGCGCAAGCTCCGGCGGATGCCACGCCGCCGCCCGTTCCCGCAAATGGGGCCGGGCCAGTGACCCCACCGGTGAGCGTGACCTTGCCGAAAGCCACCGCTCCCACCGATCCCCAGGCCGCCATGGAGCGGGCCTTGATCGCTTACAAAGCAGAAGTTTGGGACGATGCATTCCGCGAATTCAAAGCGATTGTGGAAAGCGGTCCACTCTCCGCCGCCCTGGCCCACAATTTGGGAAATGTGGAATATCGCCGCGGAAATCCCGGGCAGGCTGTGCTATGGTATCGCCGCGCCCTGGCGCTTCAGCCCTTCAGCCCTGAAACCGTGCAAAACCTGCGCGCCATCCGCAAGCAGGCTCCCTTCCTTAGTTTTGATAGTAGTCTGCTGCTCCTTTCCTACCTGAAACCGCGCTGGATTTTTATCAGCACGATCGTGTTGGCGTGGCTGTCGGGTCTGCTGGTGATCTGGCTGGCCTGGGCGACGCCGAAGCCAGGCCGCCGTTGGCCGCTGGTCACGCTGCTGGGCGGGAGTGTTCCCCTGCTATGCCTGGGGCTGTTGCTTTCCTGGAATGCGAAGTCGGATCCTGTGCCTCTGGCCCAGCGTCAGATCATTTCCGGGAAGGAGACGGTGGCCTGTGCCGCTCCCGCTGAGGCCTCTTCGGCGATCATCACGCTTCCCGCAGGCAGCGAGGTGGTGCCACTGGAAACCCGGGGCAATTGGGTCTATTGCCTGCTGCCAGGTGGCGAAGATGATGCCCCCCTGCTGCGCGGCTGGGTGCGTGCCGTCAAGTTGGAGCCCCTTTGGCCCTGGCCGGCGCAATTCTAACTTTCCAGCCGCCGCCTTGACGGCATCTTCCGGGATGTCCGTAGCCTCTCAGCGCCCATGGTATCGCCGGGTCTTTCCCCTGCTCAGCCTGAGTGGTCTGCTGTTCACCGGAGGTGGGATTGGCTATCTGAGCGATTTGGCGGTGCAGCGCCTTGTGATGCCCCGCCGTTATCCGGCAGAGGATTGGATGAACGCCATCACCGTGCAGCCGCAGAAGTCCGGCTTCCGGATCCAGCGCTTCTCGGTGGAAACCGCTGACCATCTCGCCCTTCAGGCCATGATTCTGGAGCCCACTTCAGCCTCGGGCACCACCACCCGTGGCCAGGTCATCGTCAGGGCCTTGAAAAAACAGGGTCTGGCTCAGGCCCCAGGGCACATCCGTGGCACCCTCGTGCTGCTGCATGGTTACAATGCCCGGAAGGAACACATGCTGACTGTTGCAGAACGCTTCTGCGCGGCGGGCTTCCGCTGTTTGCTCTATGACAGCCGCGGCCATGGCGATAGCGGGGGAGAATACGCGACCTTCGGCACCCATGAACGGGATGACCTCCACCGCGTGCTGGAGGCTGCCAGACCCTTGGCAGGCAAAGCCGGATTCGGCCCCCTGGGGCTCATGGGCTATTCCATGGGCGGGGCCGTCGCCCTCCAGGCGCAGCCCGGCCTGCCGGAAGTCAAGGCGCTCGCCGCCGTGTCCACCTTCGCGGATTTCCGGGATGTCATCAAAGCCCAGGCCGGCAAACAATGGCATGGCCTGGGCCAGCCCCTGCTGCCCCTGATTCGTCAGGAAACCCGCCTGAAGGCTGGGTTCGATCCCTGGGACATCCGCCCCATGGAAGCCGCCCAGCACCTGACCTGTCCGCTCTTCCTCGCCCAGGGAGCGGAGGATGCGCTCGTCCCCGGCAATCAAATCCACCTCCTCGCCGCCGCCGCCGGCCCCCGGTTGCGCCAGGCCAAAGTCATCCCCGGCGGCACCCACGGGGGCGTTTTCATCGCCGGTGGTGATCCGTTATGGACCGACCTCGCCCTCTTCTTTGCCCGCGAACTTTAAAACTATTTGCGGTGGTAAGGCATCCTCCTGGCTTGCACAAACTTTTGTTTCCCGCACCCTCGGTTAATTCCTTCACCCTCAGTTGAACAACAGCTGCAGAAGGTTTTTGACTCCACTCCTATGGCATCCGGGTTGCATCGGAAGGCGGTTCCAATTTCCGCTGCCCATCGCGGATCTGCACCACGCAATCCACAATGTAGGCAATCCCGGAGGCCACCACAAATACCGCTGACACGATCACCGGCACCAGGGGCGGCAACCAATCCAGCCCCAGCATCACCCAGGCCAGCGCTACCATCAGGGTCACCGCGCAGACTTTCCCTGTCCAATGCGGGCGGATGATGACCTTGCCTACACAATATTGAATCAGACAGGCCCCGCCGAAGGACAGCACGTCCTTGGTGATCACCAGGATCGGGAACCAAAGGGGAAAGCGGTGCGTCTCCGGCCAGGTGGAGGATAGGGTGATCAGCGCCGCGAGGACGAGGCCCTTGTCCGCGATGGGGTCCAGCCGGCTCCCAAGCCTGGTCTGCTGATTGAAAGTCCGGGCCACCCAGCCGTCCACAAAATCGCTGACGCAAGCCACAAGGAACACCACCACCGCAGCAATGCGGTAGGCTTCGACAGCTTGTCCTGCCTCCACGCTTTTTCCGTAATAAAGCGCCAGCCCGATAAAAACCGGGATGAGCAGGATGCGGCAAATCGTGATCCAGTTGGCCAGATTCATCCTGCTACGCTACCACCCCTGTGGGGGATGCCAGCGCCAAAGCGCAAAAAATGCAAGTGGGGTGCGCCGTGGATTTACTTGCATGTTTCTCCCGTCGCTGCCCTTGGAGCCTTCATTTCCCTTTGCAAGCTCCCGCGCCCGCCGCTTTCCTGCGACCATGTCCAGTCCAATCAAAGCCGAAACTCCCGTAATGGAGAAAATCGTCAGCCTCTGCAAACGCCGGGGTTTCATCTACCAATCCTCCGAAATCTACGGCGGCTGTGGCGGCGTTTGGGACTACGGCCCGCTCGGGGCAGAACTGAAGCGCAACCTTCGAGATGCCTGGTGGCGCACCATGACCCGCGAGCGTGAGGACGTGCTGGGCCTGGATGCCTGCATTCTCATGAACCCGGCCATCTGGGCTGCCAGTGGCCACGTCGCCACCTTCGCCGACCTCATGCGTGAGTGTTCCCTGACGAACAAGCGCGTGCGCGCCGACCATGTCGATCCGCAGGACGGCATCGTGATGAACTACAGCGGTGCCCAATCCGCCACCGGCTGGAAACTTCCCCGCGCCATCGCCGTGCTTATGAAAAAAGGCGAGCACATCGAGAGCTTCCGCAAACGGGTGCGCCTGCTCATCGCTTCCAATGCCGGCGAGCCCGCAGGCAAGCCGGAGGAGATTGAACTGCTGGACGAAACCAAGGGCGACACCGTAGAGCAAAGCATCGACTATCATCCGGAGACGGGTGCCGCGCTCGGCGAAGCCCGGCCCTTCAATCTCATGCTGAAGACCTACCTTGGCCCCACCGCCACGGAGGCTGACGTCACCTACCTGCGCCCGGAAACCGCCCAGGCAATTTTTGCGCAGTTCAAAAACGTCTTCGACTCCAGCCGGGTGAAGGTGCCCTTCGGTATTTGTCAGATCGGCAAAGCCTTCCGCAACGAGGTCACGCCCAAAAACTTCACTTTCCGCAGCCGGGAGTTCGAGCAGATGGAACTCGAATTTTTCATCAAACCTGACGAAGCCGTCGCAATCATCAGCGGCAGCGTCGCCGCCTGGAGTGAGGGAGCAGACCTCAGCGGGCCCAAGCCTGACTGGGGCTGGGAAATGTGGCATCGTTATTGGGTGGATCAGCGCACGAAATTCTATCAAAGCATTGGCCTGGGCGATGTCCTGGAATATTACTGGCAAACGCCCGCAGACCTCGCCCACTACGCCCGCGCCTGCGTGGATATTTTGTGTGAATTCCCCTTCGGCACCGAGGAACTGGAAGGCATCGCCGCCCGTGGTGATTTCGATCTGTCCCAACATCAAAAACACTCCGGCAAGTCCCTCGAAATCTTCGACGAAGAGCTGAAAACCGCCGCCACCGCCCTCACGGATGAGGCGAAGGAAGCGCTGATCCAGCGCCGTCTCGCCACCGAGTCGGCCAAGGAAAAAGGAGGCCTCACCGAAGTTGAAGTCCGCGCCTGGTTTGAGCGATTGTTCAAAGGCTTCTATCTGCCTCATGTGATCGAGCCCTCCGCTGGTCTCGACCGCATGGCTCTCGCCGTCCTCGCCAAGGCCTTCTACCAATACGAAAAGGAAGACGGCAAAGGCAAGTCCGAGACCATCACCATCCTGCGCCTGCATCCCTCCATCGCCCCGGTCAAGGTCGGCGTCTTCCCGCTGCTCAAGAACAAGCCGGAACTCGTCTCCAAAGCCCGTGAAGTCTACCAACTTCTCAAAGGCCGCCTGAACACGTTCTATGACGAGGCCGGAGCCATCGGCCGCCGCTACGCCCGTCAGGACGAAATTGGCACGCCCTTCGGCGTCACCATCGACTTCGAAACCCTCGGCGAGCAGGGCGGGGAATTGAAGGACACCGTCACCGTGCGCGAGCGCGACGGCGGGGCCCAGCATCGGGTGAAAATCAGCGACCTCGCGGGCTGGCTCGCCAGCCGGCTGTAGGATCGGCAAACTTGCAGGGATGGACCTTTTGGAATAAGATCCTGATTATTTCTACTTTGTTGAGTTCCCCGTGGCGCAGGCTTCCAGCCTGTGCGGACAGCGGGCTTCCATCCCGCTGATTCCCCAACTTAACAAAGTAGAATTATGATCAAAGCCCCGTCCTCTTTGCAACTCACTGCTGAGGCAAATCTTTTCGACGCCCTGCCATTGGTTCCCGCCTATCATCGGGACGCAGCACGCCGTCAGGACACCTCCGGTCCCGCGGTCCGCCATGAGTTTCAATTATCACCTGCATGAAGTTGGCTGATTTGAAAACCCTTCTGATCGACACCGTGGAGGCCCCGCCTGATCAACCGGAGGCGCAGGTGCTGGCGGAATGGTTCGGCCCTGTGCTGGCCACGCTGCCTGACATCCAGCCGGGACTTTCCTGCGTGGCGGCTTCGCATCCGGATCGTGCGGCGCGTGCGTTGCAGGCAGATGCGGTGATTCTCACCGGTTCGGCGCGGGATGCGGATTCCATGGAGCCTGCCATCCTCCAGCTTTGTGGCACCCTGGGTGCGCTAGCCGGAAAAAACACCCCCGTGCTGGGCATCTGCTTTGGGCATCAAATCCTCGCCCGGGCCCTTGGCGGCGCGGTGGGGCGGAATCCCAAGGGATGGGAGGTGGGTCAGGTTGCCATCGGGCTGACGGAAGAAGGCCTCGCCTGTCCGCTCTTCGCCGGCTTTGGCCCGCAGCCCGTGGTGCTGCAAAGCCACCAGGATGCGGTGCTGGCCTTGCCTCCGGGGGCCGTCAGGCTGGCGGGCAATCCTCACACGCCGGTTCAGGCCTTCCAATCCCGCCCGGGCGGCTGGCAATATGGCGTTCAGTTCCATCCGGAATTCACCCCGGAGCGCCTCCGCCGGAATTGGAGCGAACGCCGCATCACCCTGCGCGGCACCACCGGTTTTGATCTGGATGCCGCGCTGGATTCCGCCCAGGCCACCCCCCACACCGCAGCGCTGTTCCGGAATTTTTTTGATAGGATACCGGGCTAACCGCTCATCCTGCAGCGCCCGGATGGCGGCCCTGGATCAGGCGGACAAAGATGGCGCGGGCTTCCAGCCCGTGCGGCATTCAGCCTTCCAAGCCGGAGTTTACCGCTGATCCAGCGGGCTGGAAGCCCGCTGGCCGCACAGGCTGGAAGCCTGCGCCACAGGATGACAAAGTAGAGCCAAGGCCTTATGGACGCATGCAACTCCCGGCGGATTGCATCGGTTCCCCAAAGCGAATGGCGGAGGGACTCCGCCACTCGTGCGCCATCAAGCGGCACAACCCTGCCGGGTGGGAGACCCGGCATTACAGACCCATGAAACCAGTAAAGAACTCAAGCGAAACTGCGTCACCGCGAGGTGGGGTGGGGAGCATCGTGAGGAGGATCCAATCGACCGCAACGCAAGTGAACACGATTCGG
>CAMDJM010000109.1 GCA_945900785.1 Akkermansia muciniphila | reverse complement strand
GCGGTGCGCCATGAAATGAGCGTCTTCAGCGGCATGTCGCATCCCGATGTGAATGGCGGACACAGTGCGGAAAATTGTTTCCTCACGGCAGCCCGGGGTCCCACGAAAAGTGGGTTCCGCAATCAAATCTCCCTGGACCAATACGCCGTCGAAAAACTGGGCCAGCTCACCCGATTCCCGACCCTGAATCTGGGCGTCAATATTGACAAAGCTAACCGCAGCCTGTCATGGACGCGTGATGGCGTGCTGCTGCCGGCTGAGGACAGTGCTCCGGGCCTGTTCCGCCGCATGTTCGTTCAGGGTGATCCGGCGGAGGTGCAGCGGCAGCTTCGCCGGCTGGAGGAGCGGGGCAGTATTCTTGATACCCTGACCGACCATACCAGGCGGCTGGGCCGCAGCCTGGGCGGTGGGGACCGTTCGCGCCTGGATCAATACCTCACCTCCGTGCGCGAAATCGAAGAACGCCTTGTCATCGCCCGCCAGTGGGAACTGAAGCCCAAGCCCCTCGCGCCACGGCCGGAACCCGCTGACATCCAGGATAAAAAGCTCATCTTTGAAAAGCTGGATCTCATGCTCTCCATGGCGCAGTTGGCCTTCGAATCCGATTCCACCCGCATCGTCACCCTGATGGTGGATGCCTTTGCTACGCCTGCCTTCCGGATCCATGATGAGCATAACACCACGGATGGCTATCACGGCCTCAGCCACCATGGTCAGGCCCCTGACAAGGTGCGGCAACTGGCGGATGCGGACCGGCAGCAGATGGTCATTCTGGCCAGGCTCATCCAAAGTCTCGCCTCCAAGCCTGAGGACGGCTCGCGCCTGCTGGACCGCACCAGCGTGCTCTACGGAACCAACATGGGAGACGCCAACAAACACGACAACACCAACCTTCCCGTCGTCCTCGCCGGTGGCGGCCTGAAGCATGGCCAGCACCACGCCTTCAGGCAGGATCATAACACCCCCCTCTGCAACCTGTTCGTCACCCTGCTGCAGCAACTGGGCGTGGAGGAAGACGCCTTCGGATCCAGCACCGGGACCATGAATCAACTGGTCTCCTGAAGAAAAAGCGGCTTCCTGCCTTATTTGCCGGAGCGGCTGCTATAATGCCCCAGCCACGCCCCGCCGTGTCCATGGATCCCCCGCAGCTTAATTCTACTTTGTTAAATTCCCCGTGGCGCAGGCTTCCAGCCTGTGCGGCCAGCGGGCTTCCAGCCCGCTGATTCCCCAACTTAACAAAGTAGAATTAATTCTTCTTTTTGGAACTGCCGGAATAGCCGCGCCGGTCACCGTCGCGGGTTTCGTAGACGTTTTTGCTCAGGCTGATGCCGCGGTTTTTGAAATATTCCTTGCTATGGTAGCCCTCCGGGAGATTGCCGGAACTGCCATCACGCGCTTTGACGAGACGGATGGCCTCGCTGCTGGAGCGGTTATTGTTGTTGCTGTAGCCCCGGCCCCGGTCTCCCCGGTCGTAATTGTGGTTTGAGGAATGGTTGTGATCGTAGCGGTCGTAGCCTCCCCGGTAGTAGCGTGGTCCCCCTCCGCCGTAGCCGTAGCCTCCAGGGTAATAAGGCCGTGCATAGCCCGTGCTGTAATAGCTGCCCACGGAACCGGTCACAAACGGCCGGCTGGAATAGCTACTGTAACCGGAATCGTAACTGTCGTAACCGGAATAAACCGGGCTGCTGTCCCGGTATCCGGAACCATAGGGGGTGCCACCATATTGGCCGGGGACGACTTCACAGGAGGGCAGGGCGAGGAGGGCGCAGGCGGCCAGGAGCAGACGGGCAGGGGTGGGGATTTTCACGCGGGTTCGGACGGCAGGAGGATTCAATCTATTCATCATTCACCGGAATTTTCCGGAAAAAGCAATCCGGATCTATTCAAAGGGTGCCGAAATAGCGGTCGCCGGCATCGCCCAAACCGGGGGTGATGTAGGCCTGATCGGTCAGGCCGTCATCAATGGATGCGGTGAAGATGGGGATGTCAGGATGGGCGGCCTGGAAGACGGCGATGCCTTCCGGCGTAGCGAGGATGCTGATGAAGGCGATGCGGGTGGCTCCGGCCTCTTTTAGTTTTTCCGCGGCGGCGGCCCCACTGTGGCCGGTCGCCAGCATGGGATCCACCAGCAGCACATCGGCCTCCGCGATGCCCGGCGGGAGTTTGAGAAAATAGCTTTCCGGCCGCTTGGTTGCTTCATTCCGCGCCATGCCGATGTGGCCGATCAGGGCTTCCGGCAGGAGCGACAGCATGCCCTGGAGCATACCCAGCCCGGCCCGCAGGATGGGCACCACCACCACCGGCCTGGCCAGCACCCGCACCGTCGCCGGGGCCACGGGAGTAGGGATGATTTCCGTTTTCACCTCCAGGCGGCGCGTCGCTTCAAAGGCCATTAGCATGGCGAGTTCATGCACCGCGCGGCGGAAGCTATCCGGCGCGGTATCAATGTGCCGCAGGCGGGCCAGGCGATCCTGCACGATAGGGTGATTGACGACGGTAATTTCCATGGCTGAAAATACGCGCCGTCCGGCTTTTGGCCAGTGGGATCTTGCGGTGCCAGGCATCACCTGCTTCATGTGCCTGGCCGTTGCCCCCATCGCCGGGGCGGCGCGGGTTTTCGCTTTTCCGGCTCCGTGAGCCGTGCTAGCAGGAGGGGAATGGCCTCCACCTCCCGCCGCCGCCAGCCCCTGTTGTTTGTGATAGCAGGGCCTTGGACAGAACGCTTTGGGGAGGATTTTTTCAGGGAGCTGCCCGCTGAGCCTGGCGTCTATTTTTTCCGCGATGAAACGGGGCAATTGCTATACATCGGTCAGTCCCAGTGCCTCCGCACCCGGATCCGCAGCTACCGTCAGGCCGATCCCGAACGGAATCCCCCCCGAACCCTCAGGATGATCCGGCGGACCTGGCGGATCGGGTGGGAGATTTGCGCTGGCGCGGCAGAAGCCGTGGCGCGGGAAGCGGTGCTGCTGCGGGAGCACCGTCCGCCTTTCAACCGCGCGGGCGTCTGGGTCCCGCCGGATTGCGGGCTCCGTCTGGGGCTGGCGGACGGGCGGCTGGAAATGGAGCTGGTGCCCACCTTCGGGGCCCCGGGGGCAGGGGAGGCCGCCCTGATCGGCCCGCTCCCCGGCCGATTTCGCCGTGCCTTTGTCCCCTTGGCCCGCTGTTTGTTCCGCGCCATGCATCCCCAAGCCGGGTGGTGGGAATATCCGTCAGGCCTGCTGCTGGCGAAGCCGGCCCCCGCCGTGGGTTGGAGCCTGCCAGAGCACGCTGAAGCGCCCTTGGCGGAAATGTGCTCATTCCTGGAGATCGGAGAAACCACCTGCCCCTGGCTCACGGGCACCCCGGACTCCGCCCCGGATGAGACAGGGCACGGTGCCCCATTTTGGAAGGAGCAGCGGGAGGCGATTGCTGCCTTCCAGCAATCCCTGAGAATCCGCCTGGCATCAGAGCCCGTGGCACCGGACTCCACGCTTTTTTGATCGATGCCCGGCCCCATTCAATTCAAATCCCTTCCCGTCCCGGCCTCAACCACAGGCCGGAACACAGCCGTCCCGGCTGTGCCGGGGTGCTGGCGTCACGCCAGCAATTCATTCGATGCGGTCAGGATGACCGCAGGCCAGCACCGGCGGGATGCCCGTGTTCCAACCCGGGCCTTGAATGAATTCGCCGCCCTTTGCCGGTCAGACCATGGGAGCCATCACCCTCAGCTTCCGTTTCGATGGCCTGTCTCGCCGCAATAGTAAAAAAGTCACCATCACCACGAATGGAGTTGCCACCTCCACCATGGAAGGGTATCTCTATGATTTTGGAACCTCGTCATGATCACCACGCTCGACCCCTCAAACCTCACCGGAGAAACGGTGCAGGGGCGCAAGTGGTCCTGCCTCTGGCGTCCGGATGTGGGTAGCAGCCTCTACGCCCGCAGTTCCTGGCAAAAAGCGGGCGGAGTCGGTGGGCTCGCCTGGCTGCAAACCGGCAATGCCCAAAACCTCAGCACCGGGGGCACCAGCGGAGCCATCGTCACCGGCAGCGGGGAAGTGCACATTCCCATGGCCGATCACATGGGAAATATCCGCCACCACGTCCACTTCCGCCCCACCACCTCCACCGGGCCGTATGGCAGCTACACCAACCTAATCGTCAGCCAGAGCGCAAATTTCGAGTATGACGCCTTCGGCCGCGAAGTCCGCGCCAACGGCACCACCGTAGCCGCCCCCATCACCCCACCCGGCCTCACCGCCGGCACCTCCTACGCCGACGCCCTGCCGTTCCACTTCAGCAGCAAATTCACCGACCCCGAATCCGCGCTGAATTATTACGGCTATCGCTATTACGATCCAAAGGATGGCCGGTGGCTAAATCGCGATCCGATGGGGGAAAAAGGTGGACTAAACCTGTATGGGTTTGTGGGGAATGATCGGGTGAATCGTTCCGATTTTTTAGGACTCCAGTGTGGACCAGCCGGTTATGCAATGGATGGTCACGCTGGAACATTCTTTCGGCGGAGCCCCCGCTGCCCCAATGCCGGGCGGAAACATTTTCAATCCAAACACACCATAGTGAAAACGTTTCCACTTCTTCTCCAGCGGCTTGTCGCGGTGGCTTTGGCAGTTTTCGTGATCGAAATGGCCAATGGTTCAAGTGACGAAGACCGAGCTGGTTTCCGAGCTTTTACTGACTATCTTGCCATAGCAGCAAAGCAGCCACTTCATTCAGGCCTTGATGAAACGGCCATATTCTCTGCGAAGCGCGCATTCAACTCAGATAAAGAAGCTTCCGCGGAATCAATGGCCTCGACATTGAATAGGGGGCTCGATCTCTGGATTGCAGATCAAAGAGATTACCTGCTCTTAAGTTGGCATCGAACAAATTCGCGTCAAAAACGCCTGCTTATTGCTGCTTTGTTTATCTGTGAGCGAATCGAGCGCCTGCGGGATCCTCTTGATGGGCGAACGGATTTTGAGACAGCGCCGGCACGCTATAAAGACACTGAGGCTTCCGATAGAATGGAAGAGCTGGCGTATGTCAAGAAACACGCCCGGACCATTGCCAAGCAACTACATGCGGCATTGAGCACGATTTTGCCGGGTGAGAAGGTGGCTGGTTTTGCCTATACCGCCGCACTTTCGGACTCGGAATATGCGGTATTGCTCAAGGAAGCTGAAGAGTCACTTGATAGAGAACGCAAGAAATTGAAATGACCCGCGTCCTTAGCAGCGGCAATCACCCGCCGATTCAACGCGGCCAGCTCCGCGCCCCGCGTGGCTGAGCTTGTAGGTATGGCAGCGGGTCAGTAAATCGGCAAAATAGTAGACACAGATGTGGCTACATGCTATATTGGCCGGAGGCTCCGCCCGGAACCCCCTCGGGCCTACCAAAAATGGACCGGGGTTGGTAAGCGGCACTCCACATGCAGATTTCGCTGCACATAGTGTGTGATACCTGGTCAACGTAACCTTCCAAAATGATAGCAAAATCCAAAAAGGAAATAGTAATTGCCCTTTATTCGATTTCCTTGTCCGTGATGTGTATGGATGAATCATCGAGATGGCCGATTTTAGTTCAGCTTTTCTCATGGAGTATAATTTTTTATAGCCTAAACAAAAGACTGATTAGCTACTGTAATGATAAATAGTAATTTTAGGCATTTGGTGCTCAAGGAAAAACATTTTGCTGCGCAAACTTTTGACAAAATACATTTTGCCACGCAAACAGTTGAAAAGCGCCTTGACCGCCCCAGCAATTCCTGCTACAAATTCAAAGTCCCCGCCAATTCGTGTTTCCGAAGGGTTCAATATATCGGTAAAACAGTAGAAGATCGATTTGACTGGAAATTCGAGTTTCATAAATCCTCTGGCCCGGAACCATCCTGAACACCCAGCGCAGGGTCCTGCGCAATGGCAGCCAATTCCGCAAAGTATAGCGCCAAGTCCATCAGCGCCAACGGCGCGTTGCATGACAGCCTGGGGTTTCAACCCCAGGAAACGAGATACCCCCCCCCCCCGGGAGCGCCAACGGCGCGTTCCATGAGGGACGATTGGGCTGGAGAGGACCAGTGTTGGGAACCTTGGCTCGGCGTGATCCGGTAATTCATGGGACGCGCCTTCAGCGCTGGGGAATTGGGCGGGCTGGGGTCCTGGGGTTGAAACCCCAGGCTGTCATGGGACGCACCTTTGGTGCCCGCCGCCAATGCGGCCTCGGTGAGTGAATGGAATGACGGTATCCGTCAAACCAAGCCCCGTTGAAAACAGCGTGACCTCAAGAGCCGTAGCCATAAACTACGGCTCTTATGCATGAATGCCAACCTGCCATTCTGAAACGCGATGCCACGGGGCGTGTCCATTACAGCCGGGAACAGCGCGAGGCGCTGTTGGATGAGTTTGAGCGCAGCGGCTTGAAGGGGGCGGCTTTCGTGCGGACGGTGGGGATCAGTTATCCCACCTTTGCCAACTGGATCCAGCAGCGGCGTCATGCCCGGGGCGATTACCGCCTCAAGGGCAAGACGGCTGCAGCCAGGTCCAGGTTGCCAGGGGCACCGCGTTGGATTGAAGCCACCACGGCTGGCGGACCGGTGCCGGGCACCCCTGCTGCCGCCTTCCGTGAGCCATTAGCGGAAATGTCCTGGGAGAGCATCCCTTACTGGCCCAAGCTGAAGGAAGGGACAACTGTTTTGACCCCGGACCCTGCCCCGGTTCAGTTCCTTGGCGTGCCTTGGCGGTTCAATGGCACCATCCCAAACCCGATTTCCTACGATGTGGACGGCAATCTCCTGACAGATGGCCGCTGGACTTATACTTGGGATGGTGAGCCGGAGCGCAGCGGAGACAGGCTGACTAGCTAGCTATTTGAAAATATTCAGCCAAAACCGGCTCATCAGAATGTCCGCGCCCGTCTGGACCCAGCCCGCTGGTGGGTTCCTTGGCGGTCAAACCACCTTGGATGCCATCACGCTCAGCTTCCGTTATGATGGCCTGTCCCGCCGCATCAGCAAAAGTCACCATCACCACGAATGGAGTTGCCAGCTCCACCATGGAAGGGTATCTCTAAGACGGTTGGAACCCCGTCATGATCACCAAGCTCGACCCATCTGCCTCCAGCGAAAGCGTCCTCACCCGGAAGTGGTCCTGCCTCTGGCGTCCGGATGTGGGTAGCAGCCTCTCCGCCCGCAGCTCATGGCAGAAAGCAGGTTGCGTCGGTGGGCTTGCCTGGCTCCAAACCGGCAGTGCCCAAAATCTGAGCACCGGGGGCACCAGCGGAGCCATCGTCACCGGCACGCACAGGTTCAGGCAACAGTTAGATGTTGGTGGAAAGATAAAGAACAGTGTGAAAAGAGGGGGTAACAGGCAGATGACTAAAAAAGGTGATGTTGGATCAGTTGCCGTGCCGGAATAGTTAAATGGCTATTTAACACCAGAATTTGAATCCACAAAACCTTCTTATAGAATGAAAGTAACCAGACTTTTATCTTTTCTGGCACTCGCAACGCCTTTCGCGGTGACTTCCTGCGCTATTTCGCCGGATAGGCTAATTAATGTTATTTCCGTATCGCAGTTACTTGAAAACAGGCATGAACTGAACACGAAGGAGGTGAAGGTCGTGGGGTTTTTCGACGGGCACTTCGAAGGATCGAGTCTGCGGGAAAGTGAGGACGATGATACATTGTCTGTTAGTCTCTTGTTCAGCCAACGAGTTCCTGTTGTCCAAGAGGGCGGGATGAGTGTCAATTATTCAAAGTGGATTCGCTGGGAACGTAGACCGGTCATGATCGAAGGCCGATTCTGGATAGCTCCGGTAACATACAGGGGGATCATAGTCCCAGACGTCACGTTGATCGACACACGGCGCATGGTCACGGTGAAGGCCAGGGCGGTTCAATAAATCGGCAAAATTGCAAAAGATTAGCCAGGAACCATCCCTGAACACCCAGCGCAGGGTCCGTGCAATGGCAGCCAATTCCGCAAGGTGATCGCCCGGAATGGACGATGCATTAACCAGCCCGGAAGCGGCCAATTGCCTCCTGACCTACAATGGCTTCCGGGAGCCCTTGGCGGAAATGTCCTGGGAGAGCATCCGCAGCAGCGGCATCAGGAGGTCGTGGAAATGTTGACGGTGTGCTTCGAGGGGCTGCTGGGGACCGGTCACGGCAGTAGTGAGTTACGAAGCCGGAGCGCTGGCTGGGATCGAACAACTAAAGCGCCTGAGTCACCTCCTCCCATCCTCTGGAGCCACCACACCGGTTCCGAAGTCATGCAGCCCCTTGCCACCCTTATCATCGGCGGCATGCTCAGCAGCCTGGTGCATATCCTGATCATGACCCCCGTCCTCTTTGTCTGGCTGAAGGCCCGGGAGTTTGGCCTGGGGTGTCCCCTGCCGGATCGCCTGGTGCCAGCAGCCCCACCCCATTGGTTGCGATTGCGGCAGGGCATTCAGGCCCCTGGCGGGAGGCGTCAGCCATTGCGGCGCAGGGCGTCGGCAGTGCGGATGCGGAGGGCGTGCCAGGCGGGCAGGGCTCCGGAGATGAGACCGAGGGCGAGGGCGAGGACTGAGCCGAGCAGGAGGGCGCTTTCCGGGACGTAAAAGACGGGGAGCACGCTGGCGATAGGGTTTTTGAGGGTGAGCATGCCCCACGCACTGCCCAGACCGCCCAGTCCACCGGTGAGGGCAATCAGGCAGGACTCGACCAGCACAAGGACGAGCACGAGCGGGCCGGTGAAGCCCATGGCTTTGAGGACACCGATCTCGCCGGTGCGTTCGCTGACAGATTGGTTCATGGTGTTGCCGGCCACGAGGAGGATGGTGAAAAAGACGGCACTAAGGACGGCGATGAGGATTTTGCCGATGTCGCCGATCTGTTGGGCAAAGCCGGCGGCGAAGGCTCCTTCGGGCTCGGCTTTGGTCTCATACGGGGAGTTGGCGAAGGTTTCGTCGATTTTGGCAGCCACGGCGTCCGCCTCGCTGGCGTTCGCGACGCGGACGGTGAACCAGCCGACTTCGCCTTTGCCGCGCGGGCGGGCTTCATCGAAGTAGTCATAACGGAAATAAAGGGCGCTGGTATCCCCGCCTTTTTTGGTGGTGTCAAAGATGCCGCAGATCTCAAGGTCCCAAGCGGCCTGGTTGGAGGGCTCGCCGTAGATGGGGGAGGTGAGGGGGATGATGTCGCCGGTCTTCCAGGAGAATTTTTCCGCAAGGCTGCGGCCGATGATGGCCCCGCTGCGGGTCTTGGACCAGTGGGCGCGTTCGGCGGCTGGCAGGGTGAGTTCCGGATATAAGTCAAAGAAGGATCCCTGTTCGACGGGGAAGCTGGCGAACATGTTTTTCGGATCCTGATAGATGCCGCCAAACCAGGTCATGTGGGTGACGCTGGCCACGCCGGGGATACTGATGATACGGGGGCCGTAACTGACCGGCAGGGTCTGGATAAGGGAGACGCGGTGGCGGACGATGAGGCGGTCCGCATCTGCCATCCGGACGCCGGAGTTGAAGGCTTCCTTGAAGGCGAAGAGGAAGCCGAAGAGGAGAAAGGCGACGAAGATGGATGAAATGGTGAGGGCGGTGCGCAATTTATGCCGCTTCAGATTGCTCCAGATGAGTCCGAGGTATTTCATGAGGGGGAGTTTTCGGTTGTCAGTATTTCAGTATTCAGAAAGGCCTGGGAAGCCGCTGAGTGGCTGAAGTCCTGCTAGTCAGTGGGGGCATTGGCGGCGAGCTGGCCTTTGTCGAGATGGACCGTGCGGGTGGCGCGGGCGCTGGCGTGGGGGTCGTGGGTGACCATGATGATGGTTTTGCCCTGCTCCCGGTTGAGGGTCTGGAGGAGAGTTAGGATTTCGTCACCGGATTTGCGGTCGAGATCGCCGGTGGGCTCATCGCAGAGGAGCAGGGTGGGGTCGGTGGCGATGGCGCGGGCGATGCCGACGCGCTGCTGCTCCCCGCCGGAAAGGGTGCGGGGGTAGTGCTTCAGCCGGTGGGAGAGGCCCACGACTTTCAAGGCGTTTTCGGCATGCTCGCGGCGCTGGCGTTTGCTGAGGTTGGTGAGGAGCAGTGGCAATTCGACGTTCCGCTCCGCATTGAGGACGGGCATGAGGTTGTAGAATTGAAAGACAAAGCCGATGTGCCGGGCACGCCAGGCGGCAAGGTCGCGCTCGGAGAGCCGGTCGATGCGCTCGCCACCGATTTCGACGGAGCCTTCCGTGGGACGGTCAAGCCCGCCGATGAGATTGAGCAGGGTGGATTTGCCGGAACCCGAAGGGCCCATCAGGGCGAGGAATTCCCCCTTGGCGACGGTGAGGTCGAGCGAGGAGAGGACGTGGATATCCTCGGCACCGCGGTGGAAGGTTTTGGTGACGTGGTTGATGCGGACAAGGTCAGGACCGGTGGTGCTCATGGGTTGGATTCGCGGGCAGTGCCGCCATCGGTGAGGGTGGCGGGTGGATTGAGGATGACTTTTTCGCCGGCATTCAGTCCAGCGGAAAGGGTGACTTCTCCAGCGGACCGGCGGCTGGTTTTGATGGCGCGGCGCTCCACGGTGCCCTCCTTGAAGACCCAGACGATGGTGCGGCCGTTAATTTCGGTGAGGGCGGCTTCCGGGATCACGATAACAGGAGCGGCAGGAGGGGCGGTTTTATCGCCTGGAGGTGGGATGGCTTCCGGATTACTCTGGAAGGCGACCTTGACGCCCATGTCAGGAAGAATTCGGGGATCCAGGGCATCGAAGCCGACGCGGACTTTCACGGTGGCTTTCTGGCGGTCGGCGGTGGGGATAATAGCGATGACCTTGCAGGGGATGCGCCAGTCCGCGTAGGCATCCAGGGTGGCTTCGGCGGGCTGGTTGGATTGGATGCGGTTGAGATAGCTTTCGCTGACATCGACTTCGATTTCCAGGGAGGTCATGTCGACCACGGTGCAGATGCCGGTGCGGGTGAATCCGCCGCCCGCTGACATGGGGGAGATGATTTCGCCAGGCTGGGCGTCCTTGGTGGTGACCACGCCGTCGAAGGGCGCGCGGATGATGGTGTCGTCGACCTGCTGTTTCCATTCGTCAACGGTGCGGCTGGCGACTTCAATATCGGCTTCCTGCCGGGCAATGCGGGCGGTGGTGGTGGCGGCGTCCAGTTCTGCCCGGGCGATGTCGGTTTCGCTGGCGGCGTTGCTGCTGCGGAGACGGGTGAAGCGGGCGAGTTCGCGCTGGGTGAAGGCGAGGTTGGGCCGGGTTTCATCAAGGAGGCGGCGGGAGGCTTCCAACTGGGCTTCGGCGAGGCGGAGACCGGCGGTGACATTGCTGTTATCCAGGGTGGCGACGGTTTGGCCGTGGGTGACTTTCATGCCTTCCTCGACGAGGATTTCGAGCACCTTGCCAGTGACCTTGGCGGACACGGTGGCGGCACGCCGGGCGGTGACATAGCCGGAAGCGTTCAGCAAAGTTTGGGATTCTCCGGCCGTGCGGATGAGTTGGGCTTTGGCGGTGGCGGTCTGCACGGCGGTGGCGCGGGGCCGTAGCCACCACCAGAGACCGCCGCCGGCGCAGAGCGCCAAAATCAACAGCCATCCCCAGGGAAAGGACCTCCGCCCCGGCGGTGCCGCTCGGTCTATTTTCAAGCTTTCCAATGCACCCCGGTCTGAACTCGTCATCCGGGACGGGAAGGCAGTCCGGCGGGTGGTGCAAGCTCATTTTGCCGGACAGGAATGGTGAAAGCGTTTGCAGTCTGGCAGAATCTACTTTTGGTATCGGCAAGATGACTGATCCTTCCCCACGGACGCTGCGCCAACCTTCGTGGTGGGCGGAAGGCGTGCAGTTTGCGAGGTGGGATCCCTTTGGCTTTGGGGTGCTGACCATGCCCTTGCTGTTGTTTGTGATGCCGCTGCACTGGATCCCGCAGGCCTGGGTGCTGTGCTGGACGGTGGTGGCCTTGGTGAAGGGCGGGGAGTTGTTCCACCTGCCGGCACGCCGGGGCAGGGCGGTGCCGGTGCTGGGGATGGTGTTTTTGGGGTGGATGTGGAGCAGTGTTTTTTATGGAGTGCCCCAAGGCTGGGAGGCTCCGGTGCTGGCCCTGTTCAATGGAACAGCCCTGGTGCTATTTTTGCTGGGCGTCTGGCGGGTGGCGCGCCGGCCTTCGCGGCTGGAATGGATGCTGCGCGGGCTGATCGGCACTGGAGTGGCCACGGCGGTGATCAGCATCCCGGTGTATTATTTGTGGCGCGGCCATACCCTGCCGGAAGACCGCCTGGAAAACGTGGTGCCCTATGGATTTCACGGCCTGTATGCCGTCAACAGCGGGATGTTATGGGCCTTTGCCGGAGTGGCGGCGGCGGCCGGCTACACCCAGACGGAGGAGGTGAAACGCCGGACGGGTTTGGCGGTAGCTCTCGCGGTTTTGGTGGGGGCCGTTTTCCTGACACAAACCCGGGGTGCCCTGCTCGGCCTGGGCGCTGCCATGGTCATCCTGATGCTGACCCGGTCCATGGCGCGCTGGATGCCCCTGCTGGGGGTGATCGCGGTGACCGGATGGTCCTGCCAAAATCTGCCGGTGCTCCTGCCCCAGGCTTTTCCGGCGGCCACGGTGGCCAGCCAGACCCTGCTGGCTACTCCGGGCGATCACATGATTTCGCGCGCGGACAGCGGACGCCTGCAACTCTACCAGGAATTGTGGCGCCGGGTGGAAGGGGCGGCGGAAGTGATGATGGGTCGTGGTTTTTGGGCCCGCAGCACCGCTGAGCCGGTGGAAATCGCCTGGCAGGCACCCCACCCGCACGGGGCCTTCATCAGCACCGCTTATCACGGTGGACTGATCGGGCTGGGCCTGCTGGGCCTGCTGATCTGGGCCGGGGCGCGGCGCAGCATCTGGCTGGCGGTGCGTGGCATTGATGTCCGCTGGCTGGCTTTTTCTGCGGCCGGGGGAGCGTCCCTCTGTTTCGATGGTCACACCCTCGCCCTGCTCCAAACCGTTCCCTTATTTGAGCCCCTGCTGTTCTGGCTGCCCCTCATCGCCGGGGCTTCTCTTGCCACCAAGATCATGGAAGACACCCCGGCCGGTGCGCTGTCCGAGGAAGTGCTTTAGGCCGCGCCGCCGTTACGCGGGCCGGAACCCTCACCCTTTTTTCCTGGCAGGGGTCCGCACCAGCATGCGCATCACGCCCTGGATCATCAGTTCGTTGAGCGGAATGAGATTCGGGTAACGCGGGTTTTCGGCGCGGAGGAAAGGGTGGCCGCGCTCGAGAAGGTAGGTTTTCAGGGTGCTTTGGCCATCGATCAGGGCGGCCACCACATCGCCGGGCTTGGGATCGGCATTCTGTTCCATGATCACGATATCACCGTCCATGATGTGCTTGCCGATCATGGAGTCGCCGGTCACCTTCAGCGCAAAAATGCGGCTGGAGCGCGGGATTTTCAGCGATTCCACATCCACATGGACCAGCCCCTCCTGCTCCTGGGTCCGCAGGTCCGCCAAGCCCGCCGGGATCGCGCCCAGCAGCGGAATCCCGGGCACCCGCTTCGCCGTTTCCCCGGCCAGCCGCAGGGAACGCGCCGCGCCATCGGGCCCCCCGGACCGTTCCAGCCAGCCTTTCCGCCGCAACGCTTCCAAGTGCCCCTGCGCGGAGCTGGAACTCTTCAAATTCAACTGCTGCGCGATTTCGCGCACGGAAGGCACCGGCTGGGCGGCATCCAGACGTTGACGGATAAAATCCAGCACCTGCTGCTGGCGGGGAGTGGGGGTATTCATGGAGAGCGCCACGGTTTGATGGCGAACATCTGTTCGCTATTCCCCATCCCATGTCAATAGCCGGCTGGTCATGACGTGAAAATGTTTGAAATGACCGGACGGGAAAGAGGCTTAAGGAAATTGATGGACGTGATTTTATCCCAATACTTGGCTGACCCGGCGGAACACCGCACGGGATCGCCGGGAAAGAGTTTGAGCGGCCAAGGTTTAACGCAGCAGGCAGCGGCAGCGGCGGCGGCAGCGGCGGC
>CAMDJM010000108.1 GCA_945900785.1 Akkermansia muciniphila | reverse complement strand
CGGACGGGTTCCGATCCGCCGCCCCGCAACATTGCGGCTCTGTTCTTCACGGAACAACCCGCGGCTCCACACTGCCGGCACCCCACCTTTTTTCAGGACGGAGTTCCGGGCTGCTGGAGACGCGCTCTGCCGCAGCCATAGAGTCTAATGGCTGTGATCCCTCCGGTATCTGTTGTGGGATCTTGTGGGGAATAATGGTTGTGATCCATCCGGGATCTTTTAGCGCGTCTGATCTTGATGCCGGGGATTGAGCGCAGCGATATCCACGGTCCCCGCCCCCGAGGGTTCCCGCATTCCGGCAGGGATGCCAGACCATCACAAACTCAATCAAGGTATTTTTCATCGTATTTTACCTCCGCCTTTACCAACATGGCGATCAATTCCTCCCGGAACGACCGCTTCCGGTGATGTTCCTCCTGATTCCGGATATACCGGGCCACGGCAGTTCGCGCGGTCGCGCTGATGGTGAATCCCGCATAGCTCTCCTGCCACGCAAATCCGCTCACGCCACCGCCTCCCGCCTCCTGCATCCAAACCGATGATGCCTTTTTTAATTCCCTCATAAAATCGCTCAAGGTGGCGGTCGCCTTCAATCCGAACATCAGGTGCACATGATCCGCAACCCCTCCCACCTCCTGAGGGAATCCGCCCAGGCCTCTGATGATTCCACCGATGTATTCATGGAGGCGCGGGAGGATCGTTTCATGAATCAAGGGCTCCCGGTGTTTGGTGCTGAAAACAACGTGATAGTGCAGGCTGAGATAGGTGGAGGCCATGGCGGGTGAATCTGGGTCTGGGTTGGGATGATCTGAGAGTGGATACGGAATTTATGCATCTGGCATCCCTGCCGTCGTGTTTTCATAACTCAAAATGAAATCCCTCCTGTTTCAATTGTTCATACCGGGCGGGATCAAAGCGGAAGAGCTGGGCGGGGCGGTGGGGACCGTCGCGGAAGGTTTCCTCCAGCGGGATCAACAAATCGAAACCCAACACTTTTTTGCGGAAGTTCCGTTTATCCAGGGGGACGCCCAGCACGGATTCGTAGAGCTGCTGGAGTTGCGTCAGGGTGAATTTTTCCGGCAGCAGTTCGAAGCCTACGGGCTCGTAGCGCAGTTTACCCCGCAGCCGCTGCAAGGCCATGGTCAGAATTTCCGCGTGGTCAAAAGCGAGGCCAGGGGGACGGGCTGCCGGGAACCATCGGGCATCTGCCGCATCCGTGGCGGCGCGGGTGGTGTGGTCCGCCAGATTCACCAGGGCATAGTAGGCCACACTGACAATGCGCTCCCGGGGATCCCGCCGCACCGCCCCAAAGGTATAGAGCTGCTCCAGGAAAACCCCATGCAGGCCAGCTTCTTCCTCCAACTCCCGCGCCACAGCGGCTTCCAGCGTCTCGTTTTCATGGACAAACCCACCCGGCAAAGCCCACTGGCCTTTGAAGGGAGCGATCCCGCGCTCGATCAACAGCACCTTCAATTCCCCGCCATCCAAGCCAAAGACCACGCCATCCACGGTCAAGGCAACTCTGGGATATTCGTAAGTGTAGGACACGCCCTGTATTTAGTGTCATTTTTACACTTTGTCAAACAAGCATTTTCAAACGAAGTTGAATCCAAGTAGGCGGGTCGGGGAGCACAGGCGTCTCGCCTGTCCCGCCGGGTGTCCCACCCGGTGCCGGAGCATCGGAGCATCTACTTGGTGCAATGGAAAAACTGGGGCATCGGCACCCGGCAGGATGCCGGGCGGGACAGCCGGGACGGCTGTTCTCCCCTTTTTTATTCTGTCCTGAGGTCTCTGGTTACAAACCGGGAGGAGTGGAATCGGGTAAGGTCCTGACACTCAAAAATTGAATATCTGGCAAGCGGGTCTGGAGATGGGGAGGCAGCGGGGCGGGTAAGGGAGACACAAAAAACGGCACCTGCCGGAGCGGGTGCCGTTTGGGGAAGAGACAGCGGAAGCTGCGTCCGGTTAGCGCTTGCTGAACTGGAAGCGCTTGCGGGCTCCGGGCTGGCCGGATTTCTTGCGTTCCTTGGCGCGGGCATCGCGGCGGAGGTGCAGGCCGGCTTTCAGGGCAGGGCGCAGCTCGGTGCTGACGCCGAGGAGGGCGCGGGCGATGGCGAGGCGGGCGGCACCGGCCTGGCCATTCAATCCGCCGCCGGTGGCGTGGAGGATGATGTCGAATTTGGTGGTGTTCCCGGTGGTTTGGAGCGGGGAGAGCACGGCCAATTGCTGCGCGGGGGTAACGAAGTAGTCTTCGAAGGCGCGTTCGTTGACGGTGATGCGGCCTTCACCGGCGACCAGACGGGCGCGGGCGATGGCGGTTTTCCTTCTGCCGGTGGCAGCGTAGGTGGTTTCGGCCATAATTTTGGGAATTGAGTGTTAGATTGGATTAAAAGTTGTGGGGGACGGGCTCCTGGGCCACGTGGGGATGCTCGGTGCCGCGGTAAATGCGCACTTTCGTCAGGATCTGGCGGCCGAGGCGGTTGTGGGGGATCATGCCGCGGATGGCGAGGGTGAGCATCTGCTCAGGACGGCGGGCGCGCATGCTCTTGGGGCTTTCACTGTGGTGACCGCCGACGAAGCCGGAGAAGCGGGTGTATTCCTTGTTGATTTCCTTTTTGCCGGTGAAGACGGCCTTCTCGGCATTGATGATGATGACGTGGTCGCCATTATCAATGTGTGGGGTGTAGGTCACCTTGTTTTTGCCACGCAGGAGGTTGGCGGCTTCTACGGCTACGGCACCGATGACGCGTTTGTTGGCGTCAATGATGAACCATTTCCGGTCTTGTTCTTCGTTCTTGGCGGAGAATGTTTTCATGGTTGGATAAAGGGTCGGCGTGGACGGGCGGGTCGGTGCCGGGGCGCGGAGACTACGCGGTCATTTTCCTTTGTCAAACTGGAATTATTTCTTTCACGTTCTGGAAAGCGCTGATAATGAAGGGGCTCCAGCATTGGAAAATGATTAAAAGATAGGCGGAAGCCGCTGGGCGGGAGGCTTAAGTGATTGAAAGTAAAGGGTCGCGCTGGTTCCAAAGGACGCACTCGGCGTAGCGCAGGCCGCGCCCGCCGAAAATATCGAGGGCGCTGCCGATGGTGACATCGACCCGCCCGGCGGTGAGATTTTGTGCGAGTTCAAGGTCGGCGAGGGAGCGGGCCCCGCCGGCGTAGGTGACGGGAATGGGGCTGTGCTCAGCGAGAAAGGGCAGGAGGGCTTCGTCCATGCCTCCACATTTGCCTTCGACATCGGCGGCGTGGACGAGGAATTCCGCACAGGAGCCGGCGAGTTGCTGGAGGTGTTGGGGCGTGAGGGTGAGATCAGTAAAGGTTTGCCAGCGGTTCATGCAGACGGTCCAGCCGCCGTCCGGGGTGCGGCGGCAACTGAGATCGATGACGAGGCGATCCTTGCCGGTGGCGGCGCTCAGTTCCGCAAGGCGGTCCGGCAAAAACCGGCCTTCCGGTGAGAAGAGCCACGACGTGACGATGACGTGCGAGGCCCCGGCTTCCAGCCAGGCCGCCGCGTTTGCGGCGTTCAACCCGCCGCCAACCTGCAATCCTCCGGGATAAGCGGCGAGCGCTTCCTGGGCGGCGGCTTCATTGCCGGGCCCGAGCAAAATCACATGTCCTCCCCGCAGCCGGTCCCGCCGGTAGAGCCCGGCATAGAAGCTGGAGGGCTGATCGCTTTCAAAATTCGTGACCAGGCCAAAACCCTCATCAGTCAGGCTGCCTCCTACGATTTGTTTGACACGGCCATCGTGAAGATCAATGCAGGGGCGGAAGCGGGTCATGGGGTTTTGGAAAGTTATTGGTTATTAGTGATAAGTTATCAGGGGACGTGGCGGAGTTGCAGCGTGGGAGGGAGCTGATAACTAATAACTAGTAACTAGTAACCCATAACCCCTCACAACACTCAATTCCCCCCCACGGCTTTGAAGCTGAGGGCGGACACCTCGATAATGACGCTTTTGACGCCATCGCTTTGGCGATACCAGATGTCGGGGTCGTAGGAGGGGTCCGGGATGCTGATGACGCCGACCTGCCATTCCGGGCCCAGCACTTCCTGGAAGATGGCCCGGGAACGGCGGGCGTGGGTGCCTTTGGTGATGAGGTTGATTTTACGTCCCGTAGAGGGCACGGGTTCATTGGCCAGCACGGCCTTGAGGGCAATGGCCATGGTGCGGGTGCGCTCGGTTTTCACGTCGGGGCAGGGGACAGGGAAGATCCGTTTGGGGTCCATGCCGAGTTTGGCCAGGCTGATGGCGGCTACTTCGGCGTAAGTTTTATACTGGCTGAGGTGGGAGCCATGATCCAGGGGCACTCCAGTGCAGAAAATCCGGTCGGCATCCGCGTCATCGGCAATGGCGATAGTTTGGATCAGGATATCGTCCGGGACCCAGCCTTCGACGATCAGGTATTTGGCATCCGGCACCTGGTCTGTCACTGACAGCCAGCGGTGCAGATGGCGGACGGTCAGCACGAGGAGGGCGACCGCTGTTAAAGCAGTGCAAAGCCAGAAGCGCCAGGTGGGCCAGCGCAGCTCACGGCGGCGGAACCAAAACCCCGGAGGGACTGGAATCAATTCAGGGGTCGCAGGGGCGGGCTTCTTGGAAGGCATTTCCTGTTAATGGATGCCGTCCCGGAGGTGGGTCAATCGGAAGTTCCCTTCCGTTGCCATGGCCCGAGGCGGCGGCGCAGCCGGATCAAGCTGAATACCATCGCGAGAACGCTGGAGGCCCGCAGTTGCCCCCCGGCGATTTCTGACCAATGGACCGGCACGGCGCGGATGGTGGCTCCTGAGTGCAGCAAATGCCAGGTGAGGTCGACATCGAAGCAAAAGCGTCGTTCCGTCAGGGCTGGCGCGCAGGCTTTCCATGCGGCCAGGGGCAGGATCTTGCAGCCGCACTGGGTTTCCACTACGGGGAAGCGGAATAGAAGCTGCACCAGGCAGCGGAAAAACCGTCCCGCCAGCGCCCGCGTGGGATGGCGCTGCACGATGGTATCGTCAGTCCCGGTGCGCACGGCATAGATGGCCCGGGTGGGCGTGCGCTCCGCCAGCAGACAAAGCCGCACCGTTTCCTCCGGAGGGATCGCCCCATCGGCATCGACAAATCCCACATGGGCGTGCTCAGGGGTGGCCTGATTCCAGCCGTCGTAGACCGCGCCGCCTTTTCCGGAATTGGCAGGGTTCAGCAGGGGCGGCAGCAGATTTGGCCAGCTGGCCTGCAATTCCCTGATATAACTGGCCAGCCACGCCTGTTCCTCCACTCCGGATCCATCGTCTACCACCATCAGATCCACGGCGGCGTCTGCGGTCCGCAGGGCTTCCAACAAGCCTGGCAGGAACAGTGGCAGTCTGGCGCGTTCACGCAGACAAGGAATAACGAGGAGGGTTTTCAAAGGAGACAGGGGCAATCAGTGGGGTGGGGGCAGGAGTATAACGGGAGACGCTGGAATGCATACGCCCGTTACCCGTCAGGACCAGAGGTTTCACCACCACGCGCCCGCACTGCCGGTTCTTTCCTGGGAATGGGCAGACCTGCAAAAAACCGCCGCGCCATTGAACTCCAGAGATGCGCTTGGAATCTACGATTTTTGCAGGATCGTGTTGCGTTCTGCCCGTCCTGTCTGACATTTTACCACCGTTCGCCTTTGCCTATGTCTGATCGCTCCCTCTCCTCCCCTCTGCCTGACGATGATGTGGCAGCCATTGATCACCTCCGCGCCACCTACGGCCGGCTCACCCAGGAACTCGCCAAAGTCATCGTCGGCCAGAACGATGTCATCGAGCAACTCTGCATCTGCCTCTTTGCCCGGGGACATGCCCTGCTGATGGGCGTGCCGGGCCTGGCGAAGACGCTGCTCATCAGCCGCCTTGCGGAAACCCTCTCGCTAGACTTCAGCCGCATTCAGTTCACCCCCGACCTCATGCCCATGGACATCACGGGCACGGACATCCTGCAGGAACTCCCCGGCGGGAAACGTCAGTTTGAATTCGCCAAAGGCCCCGTCTTTGCCAACATCGTCCTCGCAGACGAAATCAACCGCGCCCCGGCCAAAACCCAGGCGGCCATGCTGGAGGCCATGCAGGAACACCGCGTCACCGTCGCAGGCCGCACCTACAAGCTCGATTCGCCCTTCTTCGTGCTCGCCACCCAAAACCCCATCGAGCAGGAAGGCACCTATCCTTTGCCGGAAGCCCAGCTCGATCGCTTCATGTTTATGATCGGCGTGGACTATCCCAGCCGCGAGGAGGAAATCGCTATCGCCCGCAGCACCACCGGTGCCGCCCTCCCTAACCTCGAACATGTCCTTGATGGGGCCCGCGTCCTCGCTTATCAGGATCTCGTCCGCCGCGTCCCCGTGCCGGACCACATCTACGCCTTCGCCGTCGATCTCGTCCGCCGCACCCGCCCCGCCGGCAAGGACGCCCCGGAATGGCTGAAGCCCCTCGTCGGCTGGGGTGCCGGCCCGCGCGCCGTGCAATATCTCATTCTCGGTGCCAAAGCCCGCGCCGCCCTCCAGGGCAGCTACATGGTCCGCATGGAAGACATCACCGCCGTCGCCGAACCCGTCCTGCGCCACCGCGTCATGACCACCTTCACCGCCCAGTCCGACGGCATCGACAGCATCGCCGTCACCAAGCGCCTCGTTGAGGACCTGAGGAAGGAAGGCTAGGTTTTCCGTCTTTCCACAACAGTATGGCATTCTAGTTAATCTGGTTAATCAAATGAACTATATTGAGCGAATCACCATCGACCCAGCCATCCGGAGTGGCAAACCGTGCATTAAAGGCACCCGCATCACTGTCGGCGATGTCTTCGACTATCTCGGAGGCGGTATGAGTATTGAAGAAGTCCTTGAAGATTTTCCAGATCTTACGGCAGAGGACATCCAAGCTTGTTTTGCTTACGCCGGTGACCGAGACCGCCGGTTAACGATCATACCTCATGAAGTTGCTCTTTGATGAAAATCTTTCGCCAAAGCTATCCATTTTGCTGCGGGACTTATTCCCGGGCAGTGCTCATTTGCGGGAGTGTGGCCTTAAGGGGTGTCCTGACCAAAACGTCTGGCAATTTGCCCGGGAAAATGACTTCATCATCGTCTCCAAGGACTCAGACTTCCGGGAGCGAAGTTTACTCTATGGTCATCCGCCGAAAGTTGTTTGGCTGCGTATTGGCAATTGTTCCCGGCAGGATCTTGTTCAAACGATTATTTTCCATCAGCAAGCAATCCATGATTTGGCGGCTGACCCGCTTGAAGCCATGCTGGTTCTCAGCCCAGCGGGATATTTCATGAATTTGAAACGATCTGATCAGCCCCCCGCATGAAACCCAACCCCGCCTCCTTTCTTGACAGCAGCGTGATCTCACGCCTGCTCGCCTTGCCGCTCAATGCGCGCCAGGCCATGACCGGAAGTGTGTCAGGCCGCCACCGCAGTCCGGTGCGGGGTTCCTCCGTGGAATTTGCCCAATACCGGAAATATGTCCCCGGCGACGACACCCGCAGGCTGGACTGGCGCACCTGGGGCCGCACCGACCGGTTTTATATCAAGGAATTCGAGGCCGACACCAATCTCCGCCTCGCCCTCATCGTCGATGCCAGCGGCTCCATGGGTTACGGTCCTGACAAGGCTACCCGGCTGGACTACAGCCGGAAACTCGCCGGCACGCTCGGTTATCTCGCCGCCCAGCAGGGCGATGCTGTGGGCCTCTGGGGGGTCGGGCGGGATCACCGGCAAAAGCTCCCGGCCAAGCGCGGGGCAGGGCACCTCCGGCTGGTGCTGGATCAGTTATCCAACCTCGAAGCCAAAGGCGAAACCACCATCCTCGAATCCCTCCACCAAGCCGCTGACCAAATCTCCCAGCGTGCCCTCATCGTCGTGGTCTCCGACTTCTTTGTCGAGCCCGCCAAGCTCAAAATCGCCCTCCAGCACCTCCGTTTCCGCCGCCACGACATCGCGTTATTCCATGTCCTCGATCCGGTTGAACTCGACTTCAAATTCGACCGTCCCGCCCGCTTCGTGGACATGGAAGGCGGCGAAACCGTCCTCGCCGATCCCTCCCTGATCACCCGCCGCTACCAGGAAGTGGTGAAAAAATACCTGCATGAAATGGACGAAGTCATCCGCACCACGGGCGCGGACTATCACCGCGTGATGATGAAGGAACCGTTCGAGGAAGTCCTCGCCCGCTTCCTCCTCTCCCGGCTTCAATCCAAAGGCCGCCGCTGAACCCGCATGAGCTTCCTCGCGCCTCTTCTCCTTTTCGGCCTGCCGCTCGCGCTGCTGCCGCTCATCATCCATCTGATCCACCTCCTGCGCCGCCGTCAGGTGAAGTGGGCCGCCATGATGTTCCTCCTGGCCGCGCAGAAGATGAACAAGGGGCTCTCCAAGCTCCGGCAATATCTCATCCTCGCCTTCCGCATGCTGGCGGTGGCGGCGTTGATTTTCATGGTAGGACGGCCGCTCGCCGGCGGACTGCTCGGGCTCACCGGAGGCGCGCCGGATTCCGTGATCATCCTCCTGGACCGCAGTGCTTCCATGGAGCAGCAGCTCCTCACCACCGGCACCAGCAAGCGCAGCGCCGGATTGAAAAACCTGACCGCCGCCATCAAGGACGCCTACGGCAAGCGCTCCAAGCTCACCCTGATCGACAGTGCCACCCTCCTGCCGGTGCGCCTCGAAAAAGCCGAAGCCCTGGCCGATCTCCCGCAGTCCGGCCCCACGGACACTGCCGCCGACGTTCCCTCCCTGCTGCAAAGCGCCCTCGATTATATCACCACCAACCAAACCGGCCGCACCGATGTCTGGCTGGTGAGCGATCTCCGGCAATCCGACTGGAATGCCCGGGGCGGGCGTTGGACCGCCTTGCGGGCGGGATTCGCCACCTTGCCCGGCGTCCGTTTCCAGGTCCTCGCCTATCCAGAAACCCAGCTGGCCGATCTCGGCATTTCCGTGGGCCGGGTCACCCGCCGCGAAACGGCGGACAAGGCGGAACTCCTTCTTGATATCCGCCTGCAATCCGGCGAACCCGTCGCCGCGCCGCGCACCGTGCCGCTCCGGGTGGTGGTGAATGGCGTCAGCAGCACGCTGAACGCCGAAATGAAAGGCAGTCAGGTGCTCCTCCAGGCCCAGGCCATCCCTATCGACAAAAGCACCCGCCGGGGCTGGGGCCGGGTGGAATTGCCCGCTGATACCAGTCCCGGCGACAATAGCTATCACTTCGTCTTCGATGAGCCGCCGCCCTTGAAATCGGTGATCGTGAGCGACTCCGGCGAAGTCTCTGCTCCCCTCCAGGCCGCGCTCTCCGCCCAGGCCGAGACCGGCCGGAAATACGAATCCCTCGTCCTCTCCACCGCCCGGGCCGCTGAAATCGCCTGGGACGAAACCGCGCTCATCGTTTGGCAGGCTCCCCTCCCTGACAAGGAGTCCGCCGTCGCCAGACAACTGGAATCCCATGTCCAATCCGGCCGCAGCCTGCTCTTCCTGCCCCCGGAAAATCCTGACGATAAAACGTTCTCCGGCATCCGGTGGACCACCTGGCAAAGCGCTCCCTCCGGCCAGCCCGCGCTGATTGAATGGTGGCGCAGCGATGCGGGACTCCTCGCCGGCACCCGCGCCGGCACGGCCTTGCCCGTGGGCGAAACCGAAGCCCAGCGCTGGTGTGGCATCGAAGGCGATGCTGTGCCTCTGGCGCGGCTGGGTGATGCCTCCAGCAAAGCCCCGGTCCTTGTCCAATCCAGCCGCGATGGCGGTGGCGGTGCCTATTTTCTAACGACCCTTCCGGGCGCCGGAGCCTCCAGCCTCGCCCGCGACGGCGTGGTCATGTTCGCCCTGCTGCACCGGGCCTTGAATGACGGAGCCACCGGCCTCGGCAATGCCCAGCAACGTTCCGCCGCGACGGGTGCCCTCGGCGAAGACCCCGCCGCCTGGACCAGGCTCGATGTGGAAAATGCCGCTTCCATTCTCCCTGCCGACCGCCCCCTTCGCGCCGGCATCCTGCAACGTCCTGCCGCCGTCAAAGGCAAGCCGGACCTGCTGGTCGCGCTGAACCGCCCGCCCGGTGAGGACGCCCCGCAAACCGTGTCCAAGCCGGTGCTGGATGAACTCTTCGCCGGACTGGACTGGCGCTTGATTGAGCGCACCCTCGAAAACGAAAAAAGTCTAACCAGCGAAGTCTGGCGCACCTTCCTCTGGATCATGGGCGCGGCCCTGATTCTGGAAGCCCTCCTTTCCATGCCGGAACGCCGCGCCACTAGCGCCGTGCGTTCTGGCGAACCCCTTCCGAAATCCGCATGAAGCCCGCCACCAGCGAATTGGTATTCACCCACACCCCGGCCTCGGTGGTGGGTGCGCTGTTATTTGTCCTCGTGGTGGTCGTGCTGGCCTTTATCGCGTGGCGGCGCAGTGGCTGGCGGACTTCCATCGGCATTCTGGAATGCCTGCGCATCCTTGTCGCCGTGGGCATTGCTATCACCCTGAATCAGCCAGAGTGGCGCGAGACCTTCAAGCCGGAGTCGAAGCCCGTCATCGCCGTGCTCCATGATGTTTCCGGCAGCATGGAAACCCGAGATATTCTCAATTCCAAAGACCCCGCCGCCGAAGCCCGCACCCGTCTGGAAACTGCCGCGCCCCTGACCGATCCCACGCTCTGGCAGCCCCTCGCGGAGCGCATGGACACCGTGATCGAATCCTTCTCCTCCAAGGAAGATCCGGCCCCCGAAGCCACGGACCTTCACGCCGCGCTGATGAATCTCCTGGAGCAACATCCCCGCCTTGCCGCTGTGGTGCTGGCTACGGATGGCGATTGGAATACCGGCGAAGCCCCGTCCCTCGCAGCGACCCGTCTGCGCATGAAAGGCGTGCCGGTCTTTGCGGTGCCCATCGGTGCGGACAGCCGGCTTCCTGACGTGGAAATCGCCAGCTTCGATGTGCCCACTTTTGCCGTCGCGGGCAAGCCGCTGCGGATCCCGTTTTCCATCGATTCCTCATTGCCCCGCGATGAAGTGATCGGTGTGACCATGACCAGTTCCACCGGCGAGGAAATCCGTCAGGAATTCACCCTTCCCGCCATGGGCCGCCTCCAGGATGCCATAGTCTGGCGGCCCGGCGCTCCTGGCAAGGTGCATCTCACCCTTGAGGTTCCCAAAACCGGAACCGAGCGGAACACCGACAACAACAAAATCGGAGCCGACCTCGATATCCGTCAGGAACAGCTCCGCGTTCTCGTCATCGAAAGCTACCCCCGCTGGGAATACCGCTACCTGCGCAACGCCCTCGAGCGCGACCCTGGCGTGGAGGTCAATACGCTCCTCTTCCAGCCCGATCTGGGGAAACCAGGCGTGGGTCGCGGCTACTTGGCCACTTTTCCCAAGGACGAGGAGTTGACGAAATTTGATGTTATCTTCCTCGGCGATGTCGGCGTGGAAAAAGGTCAGCTCACTCTGGAGCAATGCGCCTCCATTGCCAAGCTGGTGCGGGATCAGGCCAGCGGACTCGTTTTCCTGCCCGGCCTGCGTGGCTACAGCGCCTCGCTCCTGCAAACGCCTCTCGCCGAACTCCTGCCCGTGGTGTGGGACGAGGCCCAACCCCGTGGTTGGGGCACCGCCGCCCCGGGCCGCCTCGCCCTGACGGACGCCGGAACCAACAGTCTCCTGACTAAACTGGAGGACACCGGCGAAGCCAGCGCCAAAGTCTGGTCCACCCTGCCAGGATTCCAGTGGTATGCCCCCGCGCTCCGCGCCAAGGCCGGCACGGAAGTCCTCGCCACCCACGCCACCGAGACCAATCAATTTGGCCGCATCCCGCTCATCGTCACCCGCACCTATGGCGCCGGGAAGATTCTTTACATGGGCTCGGATGGGGCCTGGCGCTGGCGGCGCGGGGTCGAGGACAAATATCACTATCGATTCTGGGGACAGGTCGCCCGCTGGATGGCCTATCAGCGCAACATGGCCCAGGGCGAAAAAATGCGCCTCTTCTTCGCCCCCGACCGCCCCCGCACCGGCGGCACCCTGACCTTGAACGCCAACGTGATCAGCCTGACCGGCGAACCCCTGCGCGAAGGAGCCGTCATCGCTGAAATCGTCTCTGCCACAGGCAAGCCCTCCAGCGTCCGCCTCCTGCCTGCCGGCGCCGAAGCCTGGGGTCTCTTCACCGGCGTCTTCACCCCCAACGAGCCTGGCGACTACAAAGTCCGTCTCACCTGCGCCGAAGCCGGCACCGCCCTGGAAACCATCGTCTCCGTCCAGGGCACCCGCAAAGAAAAGCGCGGCCAACCCGCCCGCCCCGAAGTCCTCCGCGAAATCGCCCAACTCACCCGCGGTCAATTCATTGAATCCACCGACCCCGCCACCCTCCTCGCCGCCGTCTCCGCCTTGCCCCCTCAGGAAATGACCGAGCGCCGCCTCCAACTCTGGGCCCACCCCGCCTGGGCCGGGATTTTGATCGCGCTGTTGGCAGCCTTCTGGATCGGGCGCAAAGCAGCGGGGGTGTTTTAGTAGGGCTTCGGTTTGGCCAGGCCCGTCTCTGTGACTTCATTCCGAATCGGCCTTCCCCAGCGATTGCGGCCGGGTCAAAACGAGCCCATTTTTGAATCCTGACAACAGATGCAAAAAACGTTAGAAACCATCGATCATGAGCGCCCCCACAACCCAATACATCTGGCAGCCTGAGACCGGCATCAGGGATATTGGAATGCCGTGGCAGAAACTCGCGGCGTCAGAAATTGACAGTATCAGAATAATCTGGGCCGAGCAGCGCGGGCGGTTGAAGGGCACCAGCCAATTGTCCCAATTCGTTGACCGATTGTGCCGGGAATGGGCTATTGAGACAGGCATTATCGAAAATCTTTACCAGATAGACCGGGGAGTGACTCAAACGCTCATCGAGCGCGGGTTTCAGGCGGAATTTCTCACACACGGTTCCACCAATAAGCCCACGGGCTATGTGATCAACCTCCTCCGGGACCAACAGGACGCGTTGGATGGAATTTTTGATTTTATCAAGCAGCAGCGAATCCTTTCCACCTCCTATATCAAGGAACTGCATGCCGCGCTCGTTCGCAGTCAGGATCATACCGACGCCCAGTGAGGACTCCAACGGAAACCTAATAGAGATTCCGCTCATCAAAGGCGATTGGAAAAGGCAGCCCAACTACACAACAAAGAACGGAGTCGTTTACGCCTATTGTCCTCCTGAGCAGGTGGCCTCGGAAATGGACCGGCTTGTCAAAATGCATCAGGAGCACCTTGCTGCAGGAGTTGCTCCCGAAGTGGAGGCCGCGTGGCTGCATCATCGCTTCTCCCAGATTCACCCCTTCCAGGATGGAAATGGCAGGGTCAGCCGGGCGATTGCGTCCATGGTGCTGGTGCGTGCGGGACTTTTCCCTCTGGTAGTCACCCGCGACGATAAGATAAAATATCTGGATGCATTGGAAGCTGCCGATCAGGGCGATTTAGGAGCACTGGTGGATTTGTTTGCGGCACTCCAGCGTTCCCAATTCAGAAAGGCGACGGCTTTGTCTGAAAACATCCTCACCGCAGGAATGGATATAGCCTCCATGATGGAAGGGCTGATGAAAGCAGCAGACAAAAGCCGCGAATCAAGGGAGCAGGAATTACGCAAGGTATGCATCTATGCCGAAGCGTTGGAAGATGAAACCGTGGCCTATCTGGAAACACTGGTGCCCAATCTCCAGCAGGTCATGCTTCGGCTCATTCCCGGCGGCCGGGCTTTTGTGAAGCGTTCCACCGAAGCAACCAGCCATTTTTATTGGGGCCAGATCATCGGGAACGCCCAAAAATTGGATTACTTCGTGGACAATTCGTCCTACCGTTCATGGGTTACCATGAATCTGTCATGGAAACGCCGGGCACGGTTGGTGTTTGCCTTCCACGGCATCGGACGTCCGTTCAGCGGCAGTCTGATATGTGCGCCTTTTCTTGAGATTCGTGATCTTGATGAGGACGAGCAGGCCCACTCGACGGTGATACCTGTTACAGAGGAAGGATTTGTTTTCTTCTACAATGAATCGTTGGAAAAAATCAAACAACGCTTTGGAATCTGGCGGGAAAAAGTCGTGGCTGTCGCTCTCAAACAACTTGGAGAAAGCCTTTGAATTTGAAGCGTTTTTAAAAACTTGGATCTCTCCGGCCTTTGATACCCGTCACGGGCCGGGATACTGGTTTTGCTGCTCAGTTTTTCTGGATTGGACAAAAAGCATCGCAATTTTTTGCATCCCATGTCAGATTCCGGACCCGTGAAGACGTTATTGGGTAATGACACATGATTTCCACTCTCCCTCTGATCCCTGCCGGGAGGTCCTGACGTTGGCCCCGGGGCGGGAGTGCCTTCCGGAAAATAGAGCCGATGGCGTTGAGTTGCGTGACTATGCGGAGCATTAATCGGCCAAAGCTTTCGCGATTCTGGTGAAGCGTTACTTCTGCTTTGGTAAATACCATAACGGTCAGCGCATTTCCTCCGGTGGCTCCTCCCAAGGAGCTTGCCTGGTGTAGGCGGAGTCGATGGAGGCCTGCCGTTTTCGATGACGCTGATCCATCTGACGCAGCACGTCTTCCGGAGTGA
>CAMDJM010000107.1 GCA_945900785.1 Akkermansia muciniphila | reverse complement strand
GGACCGTGAGGATGTCTTGGACTGGGTGGGTGGGATGGGGCGGCGGCTGGCGCTGGAATAAGGAAGAGGGGGAATGGAAGTGTTATCCTTGAACCTTGAACTTTGAAGTTGAAAGGAGCCTGCTGGATGGGTAGGCGGTGTCATCAGGAACGCCTCAGTTAGGAGACGGCGCGACTGGCGCATCACGCGCTGCGGTGATGGCTGTTTTCCAATGATGCTGGTGGAAACAGCCCGCCTTTATTTGCGCCCGCGCTTGGGCGCGGCGGGTTTCCCGCTGCGTTTTTGGGCGACCTGACGCTTGCGGGGGGCGCGGGATCCGGCGGTTTTTTTCGCGGCGGGGCGCTGGGTGGCGCTGCGTTTGGCGGGGGGGCCTTTGGTTTTTGCTTTGGCTTTGGGGCCGGTGGTGGACGGGGCCTTGAAGGGGGTGCGTTTTTTGGCGGGACGTTTCGCAGAGTCGTCAGCGGCGGGGCCGGAGCGTTCGGCGGAGACGCGGCGTTGGGCGTCCTTCATTTTCTCTTTTTTGCCAGCAGCCTCGGCGTCTTCCTTCCGCCGGCCTTGGCGGCCGCCGGTGCCGCGCACGGCGGGTTTCCAGAGATCCTTGACATTGCCCTGACGTTTTTCCCGGGCGCGCACATCAAAACGGATGGGGAGGCCATCATACTTCATGCTGGCCCGCACCGTATTTTCCAGATAGCGCCGGTAGGTGGGCGTCATCAGGTCTTCATGATTCACAAACAGCACCACGCGGGGAGCCATGATGGGGCGCGACATCTCCTCCCGTGCCAGCGTGGCGTAGAGCAGTTTAAAGCGGCGGCCCCTGACATGGGGGGGCGGGGTGCGCTCGATGGCTTCCTGCAGCAGGCGGTTGAACTGGCCCGTGGACATGCCGTGGTCGCTGGCATGCTTCACCTGATCAATGGCCGCGAAGACCTTCTGCAGGTTCTTGCCATCCTTGGCGGAGACGGCCACCAGCGGGGCATAGTGCAGGAAAAAGAGTTCCCGCCTGACATGTTCTTCCAGTTCCTCCAGGCGCGCCTTCATCTGGCCGTCGGGATGATAGAGGTCGAACTTGTTGGCAACGATGATGCAGGGTTTATTTTCATCGACGATGGTGCCGGCAATCTTCCGCTCCTGGGCGGTCACGCCGCGGGAGGCGTCGATCACGAGCACGGAAACATCGGCCCGGCGGATGCTGCGCTCGCTGCGGGCCACGCTATAGGCTTCCACACTGGTATCGATTTTTGCCTTCTTCCGGATCCCGGCGGTATCAATCATGAGAAAGGGCTGGCCCTTGTGAACATAGAGGCTGTCGATGGCATCCCGGGTCGTGCCCGCCACATCGCTGACAATCGCGCGCTCGGTGCCCAGGATCGCATTGAAGAGGGAGGATTTCCCCACATTCGGGCGGCCGATGATGGCCATGCGGATGGCCTGCTCCTCATCCATGTCGGCGGTGCCATCTTCATTCACCTCCACCGGGCCTTCGTCCACGGGCGGCGGCACAGCGTGCTCGCAGGCTTTGATGAGTTCCGGGATGCCGCGGCCATGTTCCGCGCTGAAGGCCTGCACGTTTTTAAAACCGAGCCGCCCAAAGTCGGCGATGTTCAGGTCATGCTTGGGATCGTCGGCTTTATTCAGTCCCAGGATGACAGGCTTGCCCTGACGGCGAAGCATCTGGGCCACGGATTCATCAATGGGATGCATGCCGGCGAGGGCGTCCACCACGAACAGGATCGCGTCGGCGGCGGCAATGGCGATTTCCGCCTCAATGCGGACCATATCGCCGAAATCATCATTCAAAGTGGCACCGATGCCCCCGGTATCCATCATCTGGAGCGGAAAGCTGGCATCCTTCACCGGAGCCATCAGGCGGTCACGGGTCACTCCTGGCATATCGTGCACGATGGCGATGCGACGGCCGGCGAGGCGGTTGAATAGGGCACTTTTGCCCACGTTCGGACGTCCCACGATGGCGACGATCCGGTCCTTGTTGCGTGAAACCTTCATAAGCTTGAAAAAAACGGGAATCAGCTGCTTCAGGCCGGAAGTGCCCCGGCGCAAGCTGTTTCAGGCAGGTAGCACGATTCCTGTTACACCCGCCGCTCCGGATTTTTCAGATTTGGAAACCCCTTGGTTTGCTAGTCCGGTGCATCAAATGATGCCAGTGCCTGGGACTGGAAGGCGTGCAGGACCATTTGTGGTTCACGCTCCACTACCCGGAGAAGGGCTTTAGCCGGGCCCTCGGGGTGGCGGCGGCCCTGTTCCCAGTTTTGCAGGGTGCGGCTGCGGACGCCCATCAATGCCTCATCAATATCGTCCGGCGGGGCGGGCGTAGGCAGTAGCTCCGCTGGTCAGGCTGGTGATGGCTGCCGGCCAGAGGGGATCGCCGGAAGCTCCCATCTGCAGCGGTTCGCCGGGTCGCCAGTGCAGGGTGGCGCTGGCTCCGGCAGGCTGGATCGCCCATTTGCTGCGATCGCTCAGGGCGATCTCACATCCGTCAGGACGCCGACCCGTAAAGACGAGTCCACCGGTGGGAGGCAAGGCAGCCGGCCCTGTGGCCTGGCGGGGCGGGGTGGAACGGCAGGCGGTGGATCCTGAACAGAAGGCCGTCAGCAGGAGGAGACAGGTGAATCCGGAGGGGCGCATGGGGCGTTTGGGGGGCACGGCCTTGGAAGGGGCTAGATAGTCATGGAGGAGTAGCCGCCATCCACCACCATTTCGACGCCGTTGAGGAAGCTGCCGGCTTTGCGGGAAGCGAGAAGCAGGGTGGCCCCTATCAATTCCCGGGGTTCCCCAAAACGCTTGGCCGCCGTGTGGCGGAGGATGTTTTCCACACGCTCCGGGTTGAGGACTTTGCGGTTTTGTTCAGCGGGGAAGAAGCCGGGCACGAGCGTATTGACGCGGATGCCCAGCGGAGCCCACTCGCGGGCGAGATTGCGGCTGAGGTTGTGCACGGCAGATTTCGTCATGCTGTAGGTAAAGACCCGGCTGAGCGGCAGCAGCCCGCTCATGCTGCCGACATTGATGATGCTGGCAGCGATCTTTTCCTGGACAAAATAGCCTCCGAAGATCTGACAGGCCATGAAGACGGCCGTGGTGTTGATATTGAATAGCCGCTCGTATTCCTCATCCGTGATTTCCAGAAAAGGGGTGGCGGAGTTCGTGCCGGCCCCATTCACCAGAATGTCGATGCGTCCGTATTTGGCCAGGGTTTCGGCCTTGAGGGATTCCAGGCTGGCCCGGCTGGAGGCCTCCACCGGAATGAAGCATCCCTGACCTCCCGCTGCGGATATGGCCGCGAGGCGCGCACTGGCCTTTTCCTCACTGCGGCCGGCCAGCACCACGGTGGCTCCGGCCCCCGCCAGGCCTTCGGCCATTGCCCCACAGAGTTCACCCGTGCCGCCGATGATGACGGCGACCTGGCCAGTCAGGTTGAAAAGATCCTGGATGAGAGTGGAGGGGGGCATGAGTTGGAATTGGGGTTTGGGGACGGGGCGGCGGGATGGGTGCGGATGACCGGTGGGGCTGCTGGCAGATGGACCGGGTGTGGTTCCGGACGCCCATTCAGATGGCGGCGCGGGCCTGGGTTATTCCATTCAATCAGGTTCCTCAGGGAAGAAAGGAGCAGATGTATTCGCAAATGCCCTTTTCCACGACGATGGTGAAGCCGGAATCCGCTGGAACGTTGAAAGTCGTGCCGGTCTCGTAGTCCTTCCGGGCGGTTTCACCGTCCAGGCTGACGGTGCACCGGCCGGAAGTGATTTCCATCAGTTCGGCGGCGGCGGTGCCGAAATGGTAAGTGCCGGGATAGATCAGGCCGAGGGTTTTCTTTTCCCCATCCGGCAGCAGGATGCTGTGGCTCACGACCTTGCCATCGAAATAAACGTTGGCTTTGGCGGTGACAGTGACGTTGGCAAAGGTATCAGGGAGATCAGGCATGAGATGCGCTCGCTCAGCGCAGGGCATTTGTCAATTCGTGGCATTCCGGCTGTTTTGCGGCACCGGATGGGGGCTTGCTATTCCTGGGGCAGGGGCGACGCTGGGCCATGGAAAGCTCATTATTATAAATACCTCGCCGCTGGAGCGGATCGCTTTTCTCGGGGGATTTGACCCCCGGAGATGCGGTATAGCCACTTTTACCACGGATCTGTGTGAGTCCGTGGCGCGGGCGGCACCGGTGGCTGAATGTTATGCCGGAGCGATGAATGACCGGCCGGAGGGCTATAAATATCCGTCCCGGGTGCGCTTTGAGTTATTGGAAAAAGACCTGAACAGCTACCGGCGGGCGGCGGATTTTCTAAACTTCAACAATGCGGAGGTGCTCTGCGTGCAGCACGAGTTCGGCATCTATGGCGGGGCGGCGGGCAGCCATTTGCTGGCCTTGCTCAAGGAGGTGCGGATGCCGGTGGTGACCACCCTGCACACCGTGTTGCGGGACCCGAATCCCGCCCAGCGGAAGGTGATGGATGAGCTGGTGCGGCGCAGCGACCGGGTGGTGGTGATGGCGCAGAAGGGCGCGGAGATGCTGCGGGATATTTACGCGGTGCCAGAGGCAAAGCTGGATCTGATCCCCCACGGCATCCCTGACATGCCGCTGGAGGATACCGTGATTTCCAAGGCCCGGCTGGGGGTGGAGGGGCGGATGGTGCTCCTCACCTTTGGCCTGCTGGGCCCGGGGAAGGGGATCGAATATGTCATTGAAGCGCTGCCGGAAATCGTGCGGCGGCATCCCAGCCTGGTTTACCTGGTGCTGGGCGCGACCCATCCGCACCTGGTTGCGCGGGAGGGGGAAAGCTACCGCCTCAGCCTGGAGCGGCTGGCGGAGGACCGGGGGGTGAAGGATCATGTGATCTTTTATAACCGTTTCGTTTCCCTGGAGGACCTGAAGGAATTCATCGGGGCGACGGATATTTACGTGACGCCTTATCTGAATGAAACCCAGATCACTTCAGGCACTCTGGCCTATGTCTTCGGGGCCGGGAAGGCGGTGGTTTCCACGCCCTACTGGCATGCCCAGGAATTGTTGGCGGAGGGGCGGGGCACTCTGGTGCCGTTCCGGGATCCGCAGGCGATTGCGGAGGCGGTGTGCCATTATCTGGATGATCCGGCGCTGATGGAGCGGACGCGTCAGGGGGCCTGGAAACTGGGCCGGGAGATGATCTGGCCGGCGGTGGCGCAGCGGTATATCGAGTCCTTCCAGCATGCCCGGGCCGACCGGCGGGCGATGCCGCGCGCGGCTTTTGCGGGGTGGACCCTGGCCAGCCGGCCCTACGATTTGCCGCCGTTGCGGCTGGATCATATCGTGAGGATGTCGGATGGCACCGGCATCTTCCAGCATGCCATTTTTAATGTGCCTAACTTTCACGAGGGCTACTGCACGGATGACAATGCCCGTGCCTATATCCTCTGCAATCTGCTCGATGAAACCGGGGGCGGCCTGCCGGGGGAAAACCTGAACGCCCAGGCCACCGGCTACCTGGGATTCCTTGCCGCCGCGCTGGATTACAACAGCGGGCGCTTCCGGAACTTTATGAGCCATGGCCGGCAATGGCTGGAGGATGCGGGCAGCGAGGACAGCCATGCCCGGGCGCTTTGGGCGGTGGGCACGGGGGCCGGGCGCTCCCGGAATGAAGGGCACCGGCGGCTTTCGGCCCAGTTGTTTGAACGTGGCCTGACGGAAGTGGTGTTGTTCACCTCCCCCCGGGCCTGGGCCTTTACCCTGCTGGGCATTCACGAGTATCTGCGGCACTATCCGGAACAGGAAAAAGTGCATGCCATGCGCATCACCCTGACGGAAAAGCTGCTCGCCCTCTGGCATGGCTGCGCCACGGAGGACTGGCCGTGGTTTGAGCCCTCGGCCACCTATGACAATGCCAGGATTTGCCAAGCCCTGCTCCTCAGTGGCCAGTGGATGCCGCACCAGGAAGCCCTCGAGATCGGACTGAATTCCCTGCGTTGGCTGGCATCCATCCAGCGCACCCAGGCGGGTCATTTCCGGCCCATCGGCAGCAATGGCTTTTACCAGCGCGATGGCGGACGGGCGGATTTTGACCAGCAGCCGGTGGAGGCCCAGGCCATGGTTTCAGCCTGTCTGGAGGCCTTCCGCGCCACCCAGGATTCCTTCTGGACCCGTGAGGCCCGGCGGGCGTTTGAGTGGTTCCTCGGCCGGAATGATCTGGGGCTGCCGCTCTATGATTCCAGAACCGGGGGTTGCAGCGATGGCCTGCATGCTGACCGCGTGAATGAAAACCAGGGCGCGGAGTCGTCCCTCGCCTTCCAACTTTCCCTCGCAGAAATGAACTGCGCGGAACACCTGCCGGCAACCCCCCCGCCCCCCCGCTCATGAGTTTGGTCCCCCTGCGCCGCCATGCGGTCACGCTGCTCCCGGAGAGTTCGCGCGTCATCATCCGTCCTTTCATCCCAGCGGAGATCCACCGCATCACCACCATCATCGGGCGGGCTCTGGCCCTGACTGAAGAAGAGGTGGAGCATGATCTGGAAATCCTGCGGAATGATTTTGCCTCCCGGCATTTCAATATCGAGGGGGTGCTGATGGCCCACTTTGAATTGGTGAAGTCGAAAGTCTTCACCCAGAAGCCCTTGTCCGGCCCCCGCCAATTGCTGATCGGTGCCTTGTTTTCCGGGGAGTATGCCCTGGAATCCGCCGCATTGTTCAATCCCTCCATCGTGCCTCATCCTGACCAGAGTGGTGTTCCGCCAGGCGGCCTGCGCTTTGTCATGAGCCTGCGGGCCACCGGGGAAGGGCACATTTCCTCCATTGAGTTCCGCACCGGCTACTTTTCGCCGGAAGGCGGTATCGCCATGGATGCGGTCTCCCGCTTTGTCACCCTGCCGGAAGTCGTGCCCAATCCCAGCTACCGGCGGCGGCGTTTCATCATCAAGCTGCATGAAATGGGTTATGACAACCAGCACACCACCGCCGTGATGGCTCCCCTGGGCGATCACTTCACCCTGACGGATCTGAATAAAAGCGTGGGCACGGTGCGCCATGAGAACCAGCCGGCGAACCACGACCTGCACCGCACCCTGGAGTGTCTGCAATGGCTGGCGGATTCCAATTACGAGCTGCGTTTTTGCCCCAAGCTGGCGATGAGTGAGCGCATCATCTTCCCCGTCTCGGCCAATGAAACCAATGGCATTGAGGACGCGCGCTTTGTCCGCTTCATTGATGACGATGGCTCGATTCTCTATTACGCCACCTACACCGCCTACAATGGCCGGGCCATCCTGCCGCAGTTGATCGAGACGGAGGATTTTTTGAATTTCCGCGTCCTGACGCTCAATGGCAGCGCGGTGCAAAACAAAGGCATGGCGCTTTTCCCCCGCCGCGTTGCGGGGCGTTATGCCATGCTGTCCCGTCAGGATGACGAAAACTTGTTCATCATGTTTTCGGATAATCCCCACTACTGGAGCGATCCCCAGATCCTGCTCCGCCCGGCGGAGATGTGGGAATCCGTGAAGATCGGGAACTGCGGCTCGCCGATTGAAACCGAGGCCGGCTGGCTGGTCATCACCCACGGCGTCGGCCCCATGCGGAAATACTGCATCGGTGCCGTCCTGCTGGACCTGCACGATCCTACCAAGGTCATCGGCCGCCTCCGCCAGCCCCTCCTCGCCCCGGAAGGCAACGAGCGCGAAGGCTACGTGCCCAACGTCGTTTACAGTTGCGGCTCCATGCTCCACGGCCGCCAGCTCATCCTCCCCTACGCCATGAGCGACAAAGCCTCTGCCATCGCCACCGTGTCCCTCGACGACCTGCTGGCGGCGCTGCATAGCGTGTAGGGGAGCCCGGGTTGGTGTTTCAGTCAGGGAGGATGTTGCCGGTGCAGGGCCAGACGGGGCAAAGGTGGTCACAGGCGCGGGGGGGCCTGAACGGGTTATCCACAAACACATGGTTGAGACGTCAGTCCCCGCCAGCTCCTCCGGGCGGCATCAAGGTGTGCGTGTGTGTGAAAACCCAATTGACGGCGCGACTTGATTCGGCGGTTGGGTCGGGTGTCCGCCGAATCGCAGCCACTTTTCAATTTCCACCGCGACAAAAGCGACCGCCGCGACACCCAGGACGCGCAACCACGACCAGCCCGAAATCGGAGCGCTGTGGAAGAGCTGGTTCAACACCGGGGCGTAGGTGAAGAGGAGTTGAGCGGCCACCATGCCCAGCGAACCGGCAATGACCCAGCGGTTGGTGAACAAGCCGATGGCGAAGGCGGTGCGTTGGAGCGAGCGGCAGTTGAACAGATAAAAAACTTGGATCATCACGATGGCATTGACGGCGACTGTGCGAGCCACGGCCTCCCCGCTCTGCTCCATGCGCAGCTCCCACAGGAATAGGCCCAGCCCGCCGCCCACCATGATGAACGACACGAGTCCGGCCCGGCGGATGAGTGGCCACGGCAACAGGGGCTGCTTCGGCGGACGAGGCGGCCGGTTCATCACGTCGCCATCCTTGGGCTCAAACGCCAGCGAGAGGCCGAGCAGCGTGTCGGTGAGATTAATCCAGAGGAGCTGGAGCGGCAGCAACGGCAGCGGCAAGCCGAGCACGATGGCGGTCAACAGCATGAGCGACTCGCCGAGATTGGTCGGGATGATCCAGACGATGAACTTGGTGAGATTGTCGAACACGCCGCGCCCTTCCTCAACGGCGGCCTTGATGCTGGCGAAGTTGTCGTCGGTGAGAATCATCGCAGCGGCCCCTTTCGCCACGTCGGTGCCGCTGATGCCCATGGCGACACCGATGTCGGCCTGCTTGAGCGCGGGCGCATCGTTCACGCCATCGCCAGTCATCGCCACGACGTGGCCGCGTGACTGAAGCGCCTTCACAAGCCGGAGCTTTTGCTCGGGCGCGACGCGGGCGAAGACAGACGTGCGCTCGGCCACATCGGGAAGATCGGCGTCGGAGATCTTTTCGAGTTCATCGCCTCCGAGTGCGACCAGCGGCGCACTCGAGTCCTTGCCTTTCAGCCCGATTTGTTCGGCGATGGCGAGGGCGGTGACAAGGTGGTCACCCGTGATCATTTTCACGGCGATGCCAGCGCGGTCAAACTGGCCGATGGCAGCAATCGCCGCAGCGCGTGGCGGATCGATCATGCCTTGCAGGCCGAGGAAGGTAAGCGCTTCGGCGACGTGAGCGTGCTCAAGCCCGGCGTGTTGTTGGTCCACCGTCCGGCGTGCGAAGGCCAGCACGCGAAGACCTCGCGTGGCCATCGTTTCGGCGGAACAATGCACGGCGTCTTTGTCGAGTGCGCCGACAGCGTTGGCGTCGTCGAGTGCGTCGTTGCAGCGGTCGAGCAAGGCTTCGAGTGCGCCGACTTGATAGATGACGCGTCCCTCCCCCGCCTCATTGAGCGTGGCGCGGAACATGTGCTCGGACTCGAAAGGGATCATGTCTACGCGAGGCGATTCGCGGTGAAGGTCAGCGTGTTTCAATCCGCCCTTCTCGGCGGCGACGATCATCGCGGCTTCGGTGGGATCGCCCTGCACTTTGGCCCGCCCTTCCTCGCGCAGGAGTTGCGAGTCGTTGCAGAGCACGCCGCAGCGCAGGCACTCGGCGAGGGCGGGATGCTCGGGCAGCTTTATGACTGCGCCATCGAGTTGGAGTTCGCCCTTCGGTTCATAACCGTCACCGGTGACAGCATAGAGTTTTCCGCCCGCGAAAATCTCCCGCACGGTCATCTGGTTCTCGGTCAGGGTGCCGGTTTTGTCCGAGCAAATGACGGTGGTGCTGCCAAGCGTTTCGACCGCTGGCAATTTGCGGATGATGGCCCGCCTTTTGGCCATGCGGGACACGCCGATGGCGAGCACGATCGTGACGGCGGCAGGCAGGCCCTCGGGAATCGCGCCGACTGCGAGCGCCACGGCGGCCATGAACATCCCGGTGGGCTTTTCACCCCGTGCGACCCCGAGCGCAAACGTCGCCGCCGCCAGCCCCAGAATGATCCAGAGCACAAGATTGCTGAAATGCGCGATCTGTTTCGTGAGTGGCGTGGACAGCTCGACCGCGCCGGCAATCAGCCCGGCGATGCGGCCCGTCTCGGTCTGGTCGCCGATGGCGCACACGACGCCTTCCGCCTGGCCGTTGGTGACGAAGGTTCCGGCGAAAGCGAGGTTCTTGCGATCGGCGAGGCCAGTCTCCAGCGGCAGCGCGTCCTGCTGCTTCGCCACTGGCAGCGATTCGCCGGTGAGAGCGGATTCATCGACCTGCAAATTGCGAATATCGAGCAGCCGCAGGTCAGCAGGCACGCGGTCGCCGGATTGCAGCAGCACGACATCGCCAGAGACGAGCGTGTCGGATGGAACGCGAAGTTTATTTTCATCACGGCGCACCGTGGCCTCAGTAAGGACCATTTTAGCCAGTGCCTCGATCGCGGTCTCGGCCTTGGATTCCTGAAGAAAGCCGACGACGGCATTGAAGAGCACGATGCCGAAGATGACCGACGCATCCACCCACTCGCCCAGCGATGCGGTGACCGCGACGGCAATGAGCAGGATGTAAACGAGCGACTGGTTGAATTGCTGGAGAAACTTCCGCCATGCCGGTGTGCCGCGCCGTGCAGTGACGCGGTTCGGGCCGGATTCTTTTTGGCGCCTGCGGACTTCCTCCGCCGACAGGCCGGTGGCCAGGCTGCTTTCCAGCAGCCCGACGACTTCCTCTGCGGGGAGATGGTGCCAGTTGTTTCGAGTGAGTTCTGTCATGGTAAATCCTGCAGAATCCGTCGCAACTCAGGCCGGCCGCTGGTTTGGGTAACTTTATTCATGGGTGGTTACTTCGCCTGCGGCCATACGATCAGCACCGGACGCCGGCTGAGTTGCAGCACGGCCAGCGCGACAGAGCCGAGCATCTTCGCCGTGAAGCCGGGGCGCGTGTGGCTGCCGACGCAGATGATGTCCGCGCCAAAGCGCTCCGCCGTCGCGCAGATCGCCTCTGCGGTTTCGCGGTTTACCGTGACCTCCACCTCGGTCGTGATGTTGGGCGCATCTGCCTGCTCCGGCGCGAGGGCGCGCAATTTCTCCTCGCATCCGGCGACGGCTTGGCCTGTTTCTTTTTCGTCCATGCGATGCCGCGCGGGGAGCGGCACGATATTGTGCAGCAGGCGCAAGGTGCCGCCGGGGTTGACAATCGAATAGCCATAGGGTGCGGCGAAACCGTGCGGCTCATTGAGATCGACCGCGACGAGCACGCGCTGACAGGCGCGGGTGCGCGGCCCGGCCATGCGCGCGGCCGCCGAGGTGGGCACGCAGGCCACACTCATCGGAGCGTGGTGCAGGATACCGCGCGACACCGACGGGTGCTGGAGCCGGCTGAGGCCGTGCCATTGATGTGTGCCGACAACGAGCAGATCGGCCTGCGCTTCGATGGCCATCCCTACGAGAGGCACATCCGTGCGGCCCCAGTTGCCGCACACCAGGACGCGAACATTTTCCTCCCCCAGCACCCGTTTGACTTTCTCCCGCAGATCCCGCTCCAGCACGCTCTGCATCGCGGGCGGATTCCCGAATAACCCCAACGGGCCGGAAACGCCCAGCCGGGCCGCTTCCTCCGGTGGCCAATCCACAAAACCGGCGACGACCTCAATGGGCCCGAACTGTCGCAGGTCCGCGATCCAGCGTAGCGCAGCGTCTGAGGAAGCACCGAAATCAACGCCCACAAAAATCTTCAGCGGACGTTCGCCGCTCACCCATGCTTGAAAAGGCGCGGCATCCCGCACCACCAGCGTGGGCACCGGGGAAGTCTCCGCCACCCGCTCCGCCACACTCCCGAGCAGCCAACGTCCCGGTGCCCGTTTTCCCAGTGAGGAAACGACCAGCAAGCGGGCTTGCCGCTGTTCCGCCAAGTTGATCAGCACCTCATCTGCTTCGCCTTCGACGACTTCCACCGTCAACCCGGCGGGGTCGTCGAGTTGAACCTGGTTTCCGGCCCGGATCTGATTCTCCGTCAGCGCCAGAGCAGGAAGCACCGAGGCGTGAACCAGCAACAAGGGGGCTTGCCATCGATTGGCCAGCACTGCAGCGACCACGGCAGCCTTCCCGGCGTTTTCCGATAGATCGGTGCCGCAGATGATGGGCTGGGAGTTCGTGGTAATCACAGTGTCTGTTTTGTTAAATGGGCCGGTGGTTTTCATGGGAAGCAGGATGATTTTTCAGGGTGATGTTGCAGACGGGCAAGGCGATGCAGTGATTCGTAACAACGCCTCGCCCGGTCCTGCGGAAGGCTTTGGCACGGAGTCAAGACGGATGTCGTTCATGCCGTGAAACACGGTGGCTTGCATGGTCTTCATAGTATGCTGGCTATTTTATAGGGATTGGTCGCCGTTGGCTGCGCATTCCTTGGCAAATACTACGCATTCCCTGCTGAAGCATTACCATAGGACGTGAAGGGGCTATTTTAGGAGGTGAAGCGGCGTTTTGGGGGCGTGAAGCGGGCGTTTAGCTAAAGGGCGGGGGGGACGGGAACGTTCTGGTCTGGCTTGTTGGCCGGGGAGGCGATCCCGGGTGGGGCGTTGTATTTCCTGCCGGAATTGACGAAAAGTCAGGAGACCGGGGCGGGAAAGAAGGAAGCGAAGGGGGCCATGGCGGGGGCCGCCAGCTCATCCTCCCCTACGCCATGAGCGACAAAGCCTCCGCCATCGCCACCGTGTCCCTGGACGACCTGCTGGCGGCGCTGCATAGCGTGTAGGGGAGTCACCAGCTCCTCCAAGTGGCTCACTTCGTCTTGAGCTTCTCCCTCGCCATGGATTCGTTCAGCGAGGGCATGGACGGTTCAGGCGGTCGCCAACCCGGCTTCCTGCGGCGCAGGGGTTTCCATGCGCACGTAGCGGGCAAATAACTCTTCAGCGAGTTGTTGAGGATTTACGGTGAGGATCGTCCTCACTTCGCCGAAGCGGAAAACCGACTCCCGGATGCGCACCGTTTCATTGAAAGCCATCCGCACGCTTTTTGGGTCGCAGGCTCCGGCTTTCGCCCGCTCCATCTCCAGCCGCAGGGCTTCCAGGGCTGCTGCAAAGGTCAGTTCGTTCTGCCTGGGGAAAAGGGCTTTCGCGCGCGCTGGCATTTCGCGTTCAGCCAGGAAATTCAGCAGGCAGGGTTGCAGGCACATCACCAGCACGCCCACATTCACAAACTCCTCTGTTTCCGCATAAGGGCGGAAACGCAGGATCGAATAGTTGCTGACAGCTTGGGCGGGTTTCATCGCAAATTCCAGAAAGTGGCGGGTTCGGTGAGTGGCAATTCCAGCGTGGAGGTTACCTTCTCTCTGTCCAATTGCATTGGCAAACTGTCGTCCCCATCCACGTAAAGCCATTCCAGCGGCAATTCAGCAAAGATGGCCCTTACTTCATTGAGTGCAGCACGCAGACGCGGCTCCATCTGCTCACGGAAACCCTCCGGCCACTGCCGTATTGCCCCGCCGAAGACGTGCGCATCCAAGAACCGCTCCCGCTGAAGTCTACGTCGAAGGCCAGATTGAAATCATAGGCCCAGAGCCTCTCCCGCCGGGATGGGGCTTTCCCGGACGCCCCTTCTTCCTCCCCATCAGGCAGCGGCGGCAGCTGCTCCACCATCAGATTTGGATTTCCACCCAGCGCCGACAAGCTGCGGTCTTCATTTTGGAGCCAGAGGTCAAGCAGAAGCGCCATCGCCATGGTCTCCTCCGGCCAGCCTTGGGCGGCCGACCAGGTCAGTTCCTGGCCGCCTTCCATCCTGTGCGAAGCAAACGCCAGTCCCGCGCCCAGATCACGGGCGTCTTTCCGCATGCTGCCCTCAATGAACGCCTCCGGCACTTCCGCCATTTTGAATAAGGGCACGCCCAGCGAAGCACCCGGTAGCACCAGACCCACCAAGCGGTTTGCCACCCACTCACAGCATAGCGACCGCCGTCCTGCGTAGGCCCCTTTCACGTAATAGGTCAGCCAGTCATCACCACGGCAGACAAAAGGCCGCGCCATGCCCTGCTTGGCACGGCCCAGAATTTCGGTGATGGTCACGGGTGCTTTCATGTTTGAGTTTGAATTAGCCAGAGCCCGTGTTGGTGTTTCACGGAGTCATTTGGTTTTGAAAGAAGCAGGCAACAGCTTCCTCGCGGCTTCGGCAGCGGCAGGGTCAGTTTTTTGCAGGGCAGCGGCTGCTCTTTCCAATGCTTTGGTGCGCCTAATGCCACTCAACTGGGAGGTGATCCACTCCACAGCTTCGGCAGGGGCGGTATTAATGAGGTGGTCCGCAATCTGACGGGATAGAAAAGTGGCGGCGGGATGGTCCGGGTGGGCGGCCAGCCATTCCTGAGCGGCCTCAGGGTCTTTTTGCATCATTGCCTGAGCGATTCCAGGCAAGCCGAAACCCGGATTGGAATTCCGGTCTTCCAGGATCAAAGCAAAGGCTTGGTCCGGTGGTAGATCAGTCGCGAGGTTCTCAATCAGGCCGAACTTGCCCATGGATGGAGGGAGGGCACGGAGATCGGCCAGGGTGGTGTTTTCCAGGGTTTGCAGGAAGTCCTGCCAATCCGCGAGGACCGGCTGGGTCAGGCGTGCCGCAGGAGCCGGGGTGGCGGGTGCCGCAGGAATGGTGGGGACGAGGGGAGTCGATTTCCCGGAGACGGCAGCCGGGGGAAGCGAGTGGCC
>CAMDJM010000106.1 GCA_945900785.1 Akkermansia muciniphila | reverse complement strand
CAGGATCCCACCCTGCCAACTTCCCTCACCCTGCCCCAGCCCCAACTCACGGCTGGCACCCTCGGCGTGACCTTTACCCAGCCTGCCGGAGTGGCCAATCTGACCTATCAGGCCGAGTGGAGCCCTTCCCTGACCAGTGGTTCCTGGACGTATATCTCCGACACCGGCAACGGCACGACCCACACTTTCAATCTGCCTGCGGCAAACAAGTCCAAGGTTTTCTTCCGGTTCCGCATCAGCCTGCCTTGATAACATCCCCGGCCATCAGGCCTGCGGGACCAAATAGCCTTTGCCAATTCCGGGTCGTCAAAGCGGCCATCTCTGCCTCCTCACGATCAAGCGTGGAAGCCAGGGACTTCAGGGCGACCGCCAGGTTCGCGGGATGATTCAGGGACTTTCCTCCGGCGGTTTCGTGGAGTGGCCACGGATTGTGTTCTGGCGGCGGACTGAGTTCCGGCGAGTCCGTTTCAAGCAGGATGCGTTCCGGAGGCATCTGCCGGAAGGCCTCGCGCTGGGGGCGTTTCCGGTCGAGCAGGAAGTAGGGTGAAAAGGAAAAATAAGCCCCTTTTCCCGCAAACCACGGGATCCATTCCGGCGGGCCATTGTAGGCATGAATCAGGAATCCTTCCCCACTGGGAGCCTGCGGTTTCAGCGCCGCGCGCAATTCCTGCCATGCCCCGACACAGTGCACTGTGACCGGCCGGCCATAGCTGGCAGCGAGGTCCCATTGCCGTAGAAAAAGGTCCGTTTGGTCCTTCAGGTCGTGACCTTCCACCCAGGCGTCCAAGCCGATTTCCCCGACGGAAGCCCGGGGATCTGACTCCAGCCGCGCCCGCAAATCCGTCTCCCAGCCAGCACTGCGGCGGGGAGCCTGCCAGGGATGGATGCCATACGCGGCACGGCACCAGGAATGTTTTCTGACAAATTCAGCAACCAGGGGCCAGTCCTCCCCGCCCGTGCCATTGACCACCGCAGCGGTGACCCCGGCGGCCCGGGCCTCAGGCCAGACTGCCTCCCAGCAGGGGGCGAGGGAAGGAAAATGATAGTGCGTGTGGGCGTCGCAGAGTTTCATGTGCGGGCCAGCTCGTGGATCCTGGCCTCCATCGCCCCAAGGCCGCGCAGGCGGGTCGGGGAAAGCTGCCGCTCCATCCCCAGATCGGTGAGGATGCGGCTGCGGAAGAGGCGGGCCTCCTCCAAGGGGGAATCCTGATAGACATGGCAAATCAGCCCGGCGAGCCCCCGCACCAAAGGCGACTCTGCTTCCCATTCCAGATGCAGCGCCGCCCCCCCGGCGCTCCGCCGCAGCCACACCCGCGAAACACAGCCGGGCACGAGATCGACGTCCTGACGTTCTGCTTCCGGAATGCCCGGGCCGGAGCAGGCTTCCGTGATCAGCGAGAGCCGTTCATGCGGATCCCGCAGGGGGGCAAAAGCATCCAGCAGCGCCTGCTCATTCGCGGCGGGGGTGGTCGCGCTCATTTCAGCCGCACCACAAAAATCAGGCGTCCTTTTCTCCAGTCAGGACCGCCCAGAAAAATCGGTTTGTCCACCCGCAGCACGGAGTCGGACTTCACCAGCACCTTGGTATCCTGCCAAAGCTGCAGATGCACATTGACCCCGCCGCCATTGGACGGCCCACGCGAATCGATCTTCAGACAGAGGTCCTTGGAAGGCACCACCCAGGACTCATATTCCTTGAAGACTTTTTGGCTGTGCTTTCCGATCAGATGATAGTGGGAATACGGAAAGACCTTTTGCAGCCGGCCTTCGAGGGACAGGATCAGCGCAGCGTCTGCCGATACCTTTTCCTCCTGGTCCGGGGCCGCCGAATCATTGGAGGCAAAGAACAGATACCCTTCCACCGAGGCATCCGAAGCTGCATTCGCAGGTTCCGCAGCGGCCTTGGCAGGTGCCGGCGCAGCAGGAGCAGGCACCGCCGCAGCGGGGGCCGCCTCCTGGGCATTTGCCAGGCGCACGAAGATGGCCAGGCAAATCAGGATGGAATGAAGGCGGCGCATTTTATGAACAGGTAAGGTGGCAAAACCGGCTGATTCAGTTCAGTTCACGGAAGCGGGGACCATCTGCCGTATCCGGGGACAGCACCATGATGGCGCGTTCCGGATCATTGGCCGCATGGAACACCTGAGGCTTGCCGGGAGCCGCAGGCTCGGCATCCGCCACATCATAGGCGCGGATCTCGCGCTCATCCGGCACGGCCTGGAGCCCTTTCAGATCGATCACCGTGGCTCCGGCCTCCTCCGAGTAAAAGGAATTCGCCACCACATTCGGATCCGGCGCATAAACCCGGGCTACATCCAGGTTTGGGGAGCCGGAGCGGGCCCCATTGGAGACGAGGAATAACAAGGCCACCGCCGCCGCAGAAGCGAGCGGAGCAAACCAGGACGACCGCAACCAGGCCCAGCCTTTGGGCTTCGCCGCCGCCGGGCTAATAGTCCGCAGGACGGGCACGCCCTGGATTTCCTCCATGATCCGGCTGGTGAAAAACTCCGGCGAAGGTGGCTCCAGATTCGCTGGCAAATGCTGCCGCAGCAACCCGCCCAGCTTTTGGGCTGATTCCATTTCGCGTCCCAGCATCGGCTCAGCGGCCACGGCACGCGCCACAGCCTCCAGCTCGGAAGGGGATAGATGGCCATCGATCCAGCGGGTCATCAATTCTTCATTGATTTCGTCAGGGGGGAGATTGGCATTCATGGCAGGGAGGAGTTCGGATTGACACAGATAAGACGGATCATACTGGGATAAAATTCAGGCAAAGGGGGTTAATTTTCAGGTTCGTAAAGATCGCGCAGCAAGGTCTGCAGCCGCTTCCGGGCGTAGAAAAGCCGGCTCATTACCGTGCCCAGGGTGCAGCCCACGGCACCGGCGATTTCCTGGTAGGACAATCCATCCACTTCCTTCAGCAGCACCACCGCCCGGTGCTCCGGCGACAGCTCCTCCAAAGCTTCGGCGATGCGCGCTCCCACTTCCTTGTTCCGCAGGCGGTCATCCGGAGCCGTGGAGCCCTGCGGCACCGTCACCGCACCCGCCGCCGGCGTTTGGCCCAGGGCATCATCAAACTCAGTGCCCGGACCGATCCTGCGCTTCCGCAGCCAATCGTAGGTCACATTGTGGGCGATGCGGTAAAGCCAGGTGAAAAATTGCGCGCGGGCCTCGAATCTTGGCAGGGCCTTCCATGCCTTTAAAAAAACCTCCTGCGAAAGGTCCCAGGCATCGGCGTCATTGCCGGTCATGTTCAGAATCAGGGCGTAAATCCGTCCCCGGTAGCGCACCACCAGCGTTTCATAAGCTTCGTGCCGGCCCTGCTGACAGCGGCGCACCAGTTCCGCATCTTCAGGCGCGCCATCAGCAGGTGGAGGCACCACCTCCGCCGGCATCGCCAGCGGGGCAGCATCCAGAAACAAAGGGCCTGTCAAAACAGCTTCCATTGGTTCCTTTGACGGAGGTTGCGGCGGATTATTCACAAAATTCAACCCAGGTCACACGGGACCTGATACGTTTGCATCATATTCAGCCCGCCGCTGCGTGCAATTGCATTCCCATTTCCCGCCCCTACGCTTTCCCCATGGCGCATTCCTATCTTTCCCCCGCTTTCCTGCTCGTTTCCACGGCGATCCTCCTCGCGGCGGAAAATCCCGCTGCGCCTGCTCCCCCGGTTGCGGCCGACCCTGCGAAACCGGGCGCTCCAGCCCAATCCCCCGCGCCTGAAAAGCCCGCCATCAAGCACCTCGGCGGACCCCGCTACGAGCTGAACGGCATTTCCTTCAACGAAGCAACCCGCGCCATCAGTTTCCCCGCCAAGGCGAACATGGTCGAGGGCCTGCTCGAATACGCTCTGGTGCACGAATCCGGCAAGGTCCACGAATCCTTCCTCTCCACCCCCGTCTCGCCTTACGACCTGAATGTCGTCCTGCTGCTCCTGAACTACACCCCCAGCACCACCTTTTTCGACTTTACGGACAAGTCGGCTGGGGCCGTCCTGGTTAAAAAGCCAAAATTGGAAGCCAAAGCCAAGATCCAGGTCACGCTTGATTGGAAAGACCCCGCCGGTCAGCCCAAAACCGCCCGCCTCGAAACCCTGCTCCTCAATCTCGACCTCAAAGCCCCCGCCGCAGACGGCCCCTTCATTTATACTGGCTCCATGCTTACCGATGACGGCGTTTTCATGGCCAAGGAAACCGGATCCATCCTCGCCCTTTACGCCGATGCCGCCGCCCTCCTCAACAACCCCCGCAAAGGCAACGAAAATGACGACAACTGGGTCACTGACAAATCCAAAGCCCCCGCCAAAGGCACCGCCCTCACCCTGACCCTTACGCCCCTGAAATAGCCGGAAACCCCTAAAGCCAATCACCAGAACTGATTATTGCCAACCAATCCCCCCCTTCACGACCCATGAAACGCCGCCTCTTCTCCTCCCTCACCGCCGCCCTTGCCCTCTGCCCGCTTCTCCCGCAAAGCGCTACCGCCCAGGGTGATGTCTCGCTTAAAATCGAAGTGCAGGCTGCCATTAACAAAGGCCTCCGCTATTTGATCTCCCAGCAGAATGCTGAAACCGGCGCCGTGGGGGATCCGGACTACCCCGCCATGACCGCCCTCACCGCCATGGCGCTGCGCGGCAACCCGGAGACCGATCCCGACACCCTCTCCCCCGAAGCCAAAAAGGCTTACGGCTATCTCCTCGCCAACCAGAAGGAAGACGGCGGCATCTACACCAAATCCCTCCCCAACTACAACACATCCCTCGCCCTCACCGCCCTGACCATGGTTTCCGGCGAGCCCTGGCGCGAGGCCGCCATTAAAGCCCGGCGACTCGTCATCGCCGGTCAATACGACGACAACAGGGACGGGCAAATGAACAGCCCCATGGACGGCGGAATTGGCTATGGGAGCAAGCCCCCCACTGACATGTCCAACACCCACCTCGCCTTGGAAGCCCTCTATCTTTCCAAAAAGCTCCTCGCCGATGACCCCGAGCGCGACAAGCAGGAGCCCAGGCTGAACTATGCCGCTGCCATCCAATTTGTCAGCCGCTGCCAGAACCTCACTGCCACCAACGATCAATCCTGGGCCAGCGACGACAAAAATAACAAAGGCGGCTTTGTCTACCGCCCCGGCGACAGCAAGGCCGGCACTGAAGACCTGGGCAATGGAAAAACAGCAGTGCGCTCCTACGCCAGCATTGGTTATGCCGGGCTGCTTGCCTTCATTTATGCGGATCTGAAACCCAGCGACCCGCGCATCACCGCCGTCAAGGAATGGCTGTCTGCCCATTACTCCGTCACGGAAAACCCCGGCATGGGAGCGGAAGGCCTCTTCTATTACTATCACACCATGGCCAAAGCCCTCAACCTCGCCGGCATGCAGGAAATCACCCGCCCGGATGGAAGCAAGGCCAACTGGCGGCTCGACCTTTCCAAGCAGCTCTTCAACCTCCAGAGCACCGACGGATCATGGTCCAACGCCAACGGCCGCTGGATGGAAAAAGACCCCGTGCTCTCCACCGCGTATGCGGTGCTCGCCCTTGAGCACATCATCCGGGGCCTCTGACCCTAGCCTTTATCATCGACATACTTCCATAGCCCCCGGCTGCGGCGGAAGCGTGACTTCTCATGATGCTCGTGCCTCACCATGTCGATATAATACTCCGCCACAAATTCGACCTTCCCCGTCTTATCGCCTGCCTGGCCTTTGCTGCTGCTGAGAATCGTGAGGAACTTCCAGCGTGCCACATCGGCCAGCGCTTGGATGCCGGCGCGCGTTTGCGGGGTCTTTTTGTCAGGATGCGTGGTATCCACCAGGTAATCGATCCGCCCGAAAAAATAAGCACTGTAGCGGGCCCGCATCAGTTGCTCCGCCGTCTCCGGCAGCGCCTTCCCATAATGGAAGCGCGCGCAACATTCCCCGTATGGCAGCCGGCTCTTGCAGGGACACAGGGAGAGATCGCGCACCTTGGGTGCTTTTTCAGGATTGGCCGACGGCGCGGGTGCTTCCTCAATTGGGAGATCGGATTCGGATTCTGTCATGGAGTTCAGTAAAGCCCCTACCCTGCCCCTGGAATCAACCCGGCGCAACCCGGCTGCCCCCGATCAGGCGGGCTGCTGCAGGACCCAGTCCATCACCTTCCCCGCCAGCCGGTCAAAAGCCGTCACCGCCTGCACCAGATGATCCTCCCGGGTGTCCTCTATTTTGTTATGACTGATCCCATGCAGGCTCTGCACGAACATCATCACCGTGGGAATGCCCACCCCGCAAACCTCTGCGGAATCATGCAGCGGACCGGAAGGCAGACGATGCACGGTGCCGCAGGTCTCCTGCACCGCATCCGCGCAAAGTTGGATCAATTCAGGATGAAACGGCCGGGGTTCGATCTGCCAGAGCCGTTCCCAGGCGACCCTGACATTTCCTTCCGCAGCGTAGGCTTCACTGGCCGCCCGGGCTTCCGCCAGCATGGTGGCCAGGGCGGCCGCATCCAGGTGACGCTGGTCCAGGGTGATGCGGCATTCCTCCACTACACTGGTGACGATGCAGGGCTTGGTGGTGCAGGAGCCTATGGTGCAAACACCTCCGCCGCTGCGTTCCGCGATGCGGTAAATTTCCTGACTCATCTTCCCCGCCGCAAGGAAAGCATCCCGCCGCCGGTTCATCGGCGTGCTCCCGGAGTGGGCCGCCTGACCATGAAAGGTGATGGCGTGGCGCTCCACCCCAAAGGTCCCCAGCACCGCCCCCAGCGGCAAATCGAGGTCCAGCAGCACCGGGCCCTGTTCAATATGCAGCTCGATGCTGGCAGCCGCCGTTTTCAACTCCACGCCGCTGTCCTTCACCTTTTCAAAATCCACCCCGATCCCCCGCAGGGCCTCCGGGAGCGTGATGCCATCGCGGTCCCGCAGTCCCCGGGCTTCTTCCATATCCAGCTTTCCGGAGCAGGCCGCCGAACCGAATAAACTCTTCCCAAAACGGGCCCCTTCCTCATCCGCCCAGTCCACCAGCCGCACCGTGACGGGCGGGCGTCCGCCGTATTCCTCCGCCAGCCGTCTTAACACTTCCACCCCGGCGACCACATTCAGGCAACCATCCAGCCAGCCGCCATTCGGCACCGAATCCATGTGGCCTCCGATAATAAGCGCCCGGGGAGAGTCTCCGGCCAGGGTGGACCAGAGATTCCCCGCCGCATCCACATGCGTCTCCACCGGCAGCTCCGCCAGCTTCCCCAGCAACCATTTCCGCGCCGCGGCCCAGACGGGCGTGAACGCGACGCGCTGCGCTCCGTTTTCGTCTCCGGTCAGGGCGCGCAGTTCCTTCAGTTCAGCAATCGTGCGGTGGGGATTCAGAGCCATGGGTCAGATAAGCCTGGAAATAGGATTAGGGAATGCGGGATTTTTCCGCCTCTTCCCCCCTCAGCAACCCGGGTGCCGGGCCCCCGGAAAAAAGCCCCAATCTGTCAAGAATTTCGTTTGGCAAGGCGCACTCCATGCTGAAAGGTGATGCACTATCAGCCGTCGGTGTTTATCCGTGGACGATTTGAAAAGCGGATATACGCGACTGGTCCTGCCCAGCCACGCGAATCCATGTCCTCTGCTCTCGAACGCCCCTCCGTCCTCGTCCTGAACCGCAATTGGCAAGCGATTGATGTCAAGACCCCAGCCGAAGCCTTCGGCCTCATGGCCACCGGTGCCGCCATGGCGCTGGACATCAGCACCGGCGATATGTCCCCGGTGCCTTGGACAGAATGGTTGAAACTGCCGGTGCGCGACGCTGACAACCCGGTGCGCACCGTGCGCGGGCCCATCCGCGCCCCAACCGTCCTCGTGCTCACCCGCTTTGGCCGTGTCCCCATGCGCCGTCTCCGCTTCTCCCTGCGCGGCCTCTGGATGCGTGACCGTGGCGTCTGTCAATACACCGGTCGCAAGCTGGCGGCCGGGGAAGGCAACATCGACCACGTCATGCCACGCTCCCGCGGTGGCCGCACCAATTGGGAAAACTGCGTCCTTTCCCACAAGTTGGTCAATCACAAGAAGGGCAACCGCACCCCGGAAGAGGCCGGTCTGCGCCTGATGCGCCGCCCGGAAGCCCCCCGGGCCGTGCCCGCGACTGCTTTCATTAAAAATACCCTCAACGTCAAGGACTGGGAAGTCTTCCTCTCCGGTCAGACCGCCGAGGGATAATTCTGAAAAGGACGCTGCCGGTGGAACACGGAACACGGGCGTCCCGCCGGTGCGGGCCTGCGCTCAAGGCCCGGACGGGCCTTACTACGGTTAAGGTTGCATCCTGCAGGCCTTGCGGCCGGGACCACACAAAACCCCGCTCCGGGGACCGGATGGGGGTTCACTGGTTCAGGGGGCCTCCGGCAGGGATGGCACCACGGCACGGCGGGCTGCTTTTTCCAACAGTTCACTGACGGCGATCATTTGCCGGGGCTCCATGTGGATCGCCGTGCTGCGCACCGCCTGCTCCAATTCCTGGTCTCCCGTCACCAGCACTTCCGGATCGGTAAAGTCCGCCGCCTGCTCCACAGACCATCCCGGAAAGACCACCATGGGCTGCACTGGCACGGTATCCAACCCTTCCAGGGCAAACAACTCATAAAGCCCCGTGGCCGCCCGGCGGGCCTGCTCCATCGGGTCAGCCATCACTTCGCGGTCCCCTATTTTCAGGGAAGCATTATCGGCATGGAGGATCCGTTCCGTCAGGTCCCGGCCCCGGGGCAGGAAACGCGGCACCAGACAGAAAACCCCGGTGGGCCCTGCCAGGACGGATCCGAGGGACCATCCCCGGGGGCTGGTCACACCCTCAAATAACACATAACCCCGGGAGCACAGGTTTTCCACGGCAGAGCGCAGCAGGCGGGTGGATTCGCGCTCCCGGTTCAGGACGCGCAGTTGCGGCAATATCAACCACACGCGCAGCGCGGCATAGACGGAGACCCCTGCGGCAAAGGCACAGACCCACACAGGCTGGGGCGGAGTCCTGAAATACCAGCGGCCCACCTCAATCCCCGCGATCACCAGCACAATCAGGGCGACGAGCAAATATTCCGCCACACGGCCTACCAACTGGGCACGCCGCTCCCCTCCATTACGCTCATCGATCAGAGAGACACGGGTTGCATTCAGTTCAGTCAGGAGCCGGGTTGCGCCGGCCGATCGGGTCGAAGGAAAAGCCATTAATTGCCGCAGTGATACGCCCGCTGGCGTCCCCCGCCAGCGAAAAAGCCCATTCTGTGAGAAGGGTTGACGATTTCCTCCGTTTCCGCTTAGGTCTGCTCCTGCACACCTTCCAAACCAACTTATTCATGAAATTGACTACGAACACCCTCCCTGTCCTTCTGGCATTGACCTCCCTCTTCAGCACCCTGCCCGCCATGGCCCAGCAAACGCCCCCGGCAGCAGCCCCGCCGCCCGCTCCCCTGCTGCCGCCTCCTGCCCCGGCCGGCACACCGCCGGAAGCGCCCCTGGGTCCTTTCAAAGACCAGAAGGAACGCCAAAGCTACGGCCTGGGCACGTTCCTCGGGAACCGCGAAAAACAAAACGCCCTCTCCAATCCTGAAAAACCAACCGTCAATGCAGATGAACTGCTGGCTGGCCTGAAGGACGGCATGGACGGTGCCAAATCGATTGATTACGCCGGTGGCCTCGCCATGGCCGCCCAAATCAAGCGCTCTGGAGTGGAAGTCGACTACGCTGTGCTGGCCGAAGCCATCCGCGCCTCGGTGGAGAACAAAACCCCGAAAGTCGCCCAGCAGGATATCCAAGCCATCATGCAGGAAATCCAGACCCAGATCCAATCCCGCCAAGCGGCCAAAGTGAAGGCTGAAGCCGACAAGAACCTGGCGGCCGCCACCAGCTGGCTGGCGGAAAACGGCAAAAAGGAAGGCATCAAAACCACCGCTTCCGGTCTGCAATATCAAATTGAAAAACCCGGTGAAGGCCGCACTCCTGGCCCCCGCGATGTCGCCACCGTCAATCTCACCGGCACCGTCGCCGCTGATGGCGCGGAGTTTGACCGCACCGCCGAAGGCACGCCCGCCCGCCGTTCCATGATGGCCCTGCCCAAGGGCCTCCAGGAAGGCCTCCAGCTCCTCAAAGCCGGTGGCAAAGCCAAATTCTGGCTGCCCCCTGCCCTCGGTTATGGCGAGTCCCCCCGCGCGGCCGCCGTGCGCCCGAACTCCGTTCTCGCCTACACCGTGGAACTGATCTCCTCCGAAGAACCGCCCGCCAACCAGCCTGCCAACACGCTCGGCCCGGATGGCCAGCCCCTCTTTGGTGGCAAGCGCGAGCCCGTGACCGCCGTCACCCCGCCCGTCTCCGTCGAAATCCCCGCTGGAGGCGGTGCTCCCAAAATCAAAGTGGAAGGCCAGCCTGACGCTCCCAAAGCCCCCCCGGCCCCTCCTGCCGCCGAAGTGAAGCCCCCCCAGAAGTAACCAGGGGATTTCCAATTAATTACCAACTTCAACCGGCTCCCAGGCGCATCCGCAGCCTGGGAGCCGGTTTTCTTTTACCAACGCAGGGCTATTTGGCCAGCAAATGCGGCCGCAGCAGCGCGTTCCAGATCGCATAGCCAGCGGGGCTGAGATGCAGTCCGTCTTTTTGATAGAGTTCCGGGCGCAGGCTGCCATCAGCGGCCATCAGAGGCGTGGCCAGATCGAGGTATTCCAGCCTGGCCGGCTGGGTGGCGCAGTGCTGGGCGATCAGCGCGTTGGCTTCCTTTTGCAGAGGCAGCAGGGCTTTGCGGGCGATGCTGGGCTTGATAGGAATGCAGAGGACGCGGCACTCCGGCACCGCCGCGTGGATGGTGGCGGCGTAGGCCTTGAAATCGTCCGCAATCCGGGCCGCGCTATGACCGGATGCGGAATCGTTATCGCCCGCATAAAAAACAATCAGGCGGGGTTTCAGGGGAATGATCACCCGGGCGGCGAAATGCGTGGAGTCTCCAATCATGGAACCGCCAAACCCGGCATTGAACAAAATAAGATCAGGAAAGCTGCTTTTGAGATCCCACAGTCGGATGCTGGAGCTGCCATTAAAAACGATGCCCCCTGGAGCAGGCCTGGATTGCTTGATAGCGGCTTCAATCCGGGTGATTTCCGGCTCCCATTGCGTGAACAGGTTCCGGGCGGGGACCAGGCTGGAGGTGAGCAGGAGGAGACTGGAGAGGAGGAGTCGCATGGGATGGGATGATTGGCAGAAAGACCGTCAGGAAGCTGAAAGGAAAGGAGAGCCAGGGCTGGGCATCGCAGCGTTATTTCACCGGCTCCAGCGTGACCAGGCGCACGTCCATCACCGCCGCACCGGGCTTGGTCTGGGGTGCCAGGGTCAGCCGGGTGCGACCGGCGGGAAGATCCGCCCCCCCCACCACGACGGGCCGGAAGTCCTGGAATCCCGTGGTCTCCTGCACGGTAAAAGGCAGGGTGATGTTGCCCACGAGGACATGCACCAGACTGCCCGCATTACCCGGACCGCAGCCCTGGTGCACGGTGACCTGATATCGCCCCGCCGCTGGAATTTGGAAATCCCACGCGGCCTGGTCCTCCTTTCTGACCCAATAGCCCAGGGTATTCTTTTTAGGGTTGGGCTCGTAGCGGAGGATGGTGCCCAGGACCTCCGCATTGGAGGCGTGCAGCTGGATCCGGCCCTGTTGATCCGGCTTGGCCAAATTCCAGGTGGCCTGGGGATCATATGCTGGATTGGGCCCCTGCATCGGCTGGGCATTCACGGATTTTTTCCAGGCGTTCAGTTTTGTCAGCAACTGGCCTGCCAGCACGGGCTGGGTGCGGGCGAGATCCTGGGTCTCGGATGGGTCATCGCGCAGGTTATACAATTCCAGGTGCTGGTCATCGTAGGATTCGATAAGTTTCCAGTCGCCCTGGCGGATGCTGCCGGCGGGGAATCCTTTTTGGTTGCTGTAGTGCGGATAGTGCCAGTAAAAGGTATCGCGGGCCGGACGCCTGCCTACTGTTAAAAAAGCAGAGAGATCCAAGCCGTCCAGGTTTTCCGCCACAGGGAGCCCAGCCATGGCCATCAGGGTAGGCAGCAGGTCAGTGGCGATGATCGGGGTCGTCTCCGTTTTACCAGCAGGGAGATGCCCTGGCCAGCGCATCAGACAGGGGACCCGGGTGCCGCCTTCGTAAAGACAGCCCTTGCCGCCGCGCAGCGGGGCATTGCTGGTGGAGGGTGTGCGGATGCCTTCCACGATGGAGAGGCCGCCATTATCCGACATGAAAATCACCAGGGTATCCGCGCTGCGGCCGGATGTTTCGAGCGCAGTGAGCAATTGGCCGGTGCAATCGTCCAGAGTCGCCATCATGGCCGCATAGGTGGGGTTGCTGGCTTTGCTATACCGCTCCTCCAGTTCAGGCTTGGCTGCCAGAGGGATGTGAGGGGTATGGTGGGCCAGATAGCAGAAAAAGGGCTTATCCCTGGGCTGTTCGTTGATCCAGGTGATCGCTTTGGCCGTGAGATCATATTCCCCTTTCCCGCCTTCCGTGGCACCCGGCGTGGTGCCCGCCTTTCCGGCATAATAATGATCAAAGCCCTGCTCCAGCGGACCGTGCCCCCCGCCGCCGAGGTGCCATTTGCCAAAGATCGCGCTGGCATAGCCGGCGGGCTTCAGGCGCTCGGGCAGCGTCTGCTCCTCCAAGGGCAGATCCAGGGTGATCTGCGGGCGGATCATCTTCTGGGAAGGCAACACCGGACGGCCGGGGATGAAATCCGTCAGGTTCAGACGCGCCGGGGTGCGGCCTGTCATCAGGGCCGCACGGTTCGCAGAGCAGATGGGCTGCGCCGCATACGCCTGGGTGAAACGCATCCCCTGCCCCGCCAGCTTATCCAGATTCGGCGTATTTTGCCACGGCGAGCCATAGCACCCCAGGTCAGACCAGCCCAGATCATCTGTGAGGATGAACACGATATTGGGAGGGGTGGCCGCAGGAGCGGCGAAAGCTCCCAAGGTGAGGCAACTGAGCAAAAGCAGGGCGCGGATCATACTGAGTAGTAAGGCGGGAATCCCATCCGGCTTGCAAGCCATTTGCGGAGCCCGGAAAACGGGTTTTCCTGCGGGATGTCTGAAACCCTCTCTCCCCAAGCCGCCGCCCTCAAGCTCCTGACCCGTTATTACGCCGCCTTCAACGCCGGCGACCAGGCCGGCATGCTCGCCCTCCTCACCGAAGACGTGGCGCACGATACCAATCAAGGCAGCCGGGAAACGGGACGTGACCACTTCGCTGCCTTCCTGAAGCGCATGGAGCGCTGTTATGCGGAGCAACTCGTGGACATGGTCCTGTTTGCCGATGCCACCGGCACCCGCGCCGCCGCCGAATTCACCGTGCTGGGAACCTATCTGAGCACCGATGAAGGCCTGCCCGAAGCCTCGGGCCAATCCTACCGCCTCCCGGCAGGGGCCTTTTTCACTCTGGAAAATGGTTATATCTCCCGGGTGACGATGTATTACAATCTCCAGGAATGGCTCGCTGCCATCGCGGCCTGAGCCCGTAAAACAAGGCCCCGGCAAAGATATTTTCCGCAAATTGATTTTTCCATTTGCGCGACGCCAGATCGCAGCCATACTCGCCCTCCTGTTCCGCGCGGCTTTCACCGGCCGCTTTGGAGTGGTAGCTCAATGGTTAGAGCGCTGCCCTGTCACGGCAGAGGTTGCGGGTTCGAGTCCCGTCCGCTCCGCCACCTTGCATTTCAATAAGTTACGCGGATAAAAAACGTTGGGTAAGAACATGTCCGTTGCCGTGCGCCTCAGGCCGTGGGCTGCCAAAGAATTCTTGGAGGGCTTTTGAACCGGAAGGTGGAACATTTAAATTTTTCAACATGAGATGGATTCCCAGTTCGGCTTTACCATTTCGGCCAGAAATGACGGAACATTCAAAACATGGGTATTTCTCTCCGGGCAGTCTCTGGAAGCGGGTAAATTCCGCGCCATACTTCCTCTGAGGTCAGGTGACTTTGTGCCCGTTTGCGGGACCGAGAGAGAAGCGGCGGCCATCGTTGATCAACTGCGACAAGGCCCGCTGGGAGCGTGGGAGTTTCAAGTTGTTGATGCCGGGCCTTCCTATTGTGCTGGTGGAGTTGGAATCCGTAACCGACTAATGCGCGGCATTGGCGGCTTCGTGTTACCTGAAAAGCCTGGTTACGTGTTCGCCGCTGAATTGAAGCGGGAACGCGGATAGGCCTGCTGCGTGCTCTCTGGCATCGTGGCTGACTCGGACATGTTCCCTCTCGTCCTGCTCTCTCTGGCGCTGTTGTGCCGCTTCCTGTGCACCGGGCGGCCCGCTGGCGCTTCCGTGGCCTCTCCGGCTTTCGTGGTGCCAGCTGGAGCTGTGGCTGCTGAGGTTGTGGGGGTAACCGATGGCGACACGTTCACGGCGCGGATGGATGGCAAGGCGGTAAAGATTCGCATTCATGGTATTGATGCCCCGGGGCCGGACGGTGGCAGAGGTCTGGACAATCCAGCGGGAAGCGTGTGGGGCTTGCCCTGGTGGAAGATGGGCAGGCTTGGCACTTCGTAAAGTATGCCCCGGCTGATTCCGCTCTGGCAGGGGCTGAGGTTGCGGCATGGGCTGCACGGCGCGGGCTTTGGGTGAATTCTGCCCCGGTTGCCCCGTGGAATTACAGGAATCGGGCCCGCTGAGCAAACCGACTCCCCGCTTCGATAAGACGTCGCCGAACCCACCCATTATCCTTATTTTCAGCGCTTTACAGATATCCCCCCCTGACTGGGAATCAAAA
>CAMDJM010000105.1 GCA_945900785.1 Akkermansia muciniphila | reverse complement strand
ATAAGACTTTGGCGCAGAGTGCGGCCCCGGGCCAGGAATTCTTTGCTATAAGAGCCAGGTTTTCCAGCAAACAGGGACTTCAAACGGCCGCGAAATCTGAATACCCAGGTTTTTAAGGTTTTAGGACTAAGTCCGACAGGCTGCTAGGGCGCGAATGGTGCCGGGAATCAAACCCTCCGTTACGCCGCCATAAATCTCGCGGGAAAGGAAAATTTCTTCACCGAGCATCATCCACTCGTGGAACAGTTGGGAATAAGAAGTGACCCGCCAAAGCCTGACCATCTCATCGAGTCCTGCCTCAGCGGGAATACTCCCAGGAGCTTACGTGAATTCCGTCAATCACCCCGCAGGAGGTGTGCTCCCGGTGACGCAAAGCCACGAGATTCCTGCTCTCAACGCGCATCCAGCAACTCTCAACCTCCTTTCAGCGGTGGTCGCTGCCGCAGGCTCCTGTTTGGATGAGACCGGCGGGAGGTTCGAGGGTCATGGGGTGGGGATGGCCGAGGTAGTGCTGGCAGATGCTGAAGAATTCCGGCTGGCTGCGGGCGCGGCGGATGCGGTCGAGGAATTGGCCATCGCCGGTGATACCGGCACCGATGAAATTCAGGTAGCGCTTCATGGAGTGGACGTGCTGGGGGCCGGTGGATGTGGCGTGCCAGGTTTCCTCCCAGAGTTCCTGGATGTAGGTGAGCACCTGGTGGCCAGTGGGCAGGGTAATGGGCTGGCCGGCACGGTGCTGGCGGATTTGCTGGAAGATCCAGGGATTCCGGATAGCCCCCCGGCCGATCATGAGGCCCCGGGCTCCAGTGAGTTGCAGGGTTTCCTCTGCCATGTCAGGACTGGAGACGTTGCCATTGGCCAGGACAGGGCAGGGCAGGGCCTGGGCGATTTGGCGGATGTGACCGTAGTGAATGCCGCCGCGATACATTTCCAGGACGGTGCGGCCATGGACGGTGACGAGGTCAGGGTGATGTTTGACGAGGAGGGGCACGAGGGAGTCGGTGACGGGATCGTCAAAGCCGAGGCGGGTCTTTACGGTGAAGCGCCCAGGGATGGCATCGCGCATGGCTCCGAGCAGGCGGTCGACGAGGGGCAGATCGCGCAGGAGGCCTCCGCCGGCGCATTTCTTGTAAACCACGGGGGCCGGGCAGCCAAGGTTGAGATCGATAGCGGCGATGGGCAGGGCCTGGAGCAGAGGGATGGTGCGCAGAATGGCGGGAATGTCATTGCCAATGATCTGCACGATGACGGGGCGGCCAGTGGGGTTTTGCCGGATGGAATCCACGATCCAGCGCTCGGGTTTGGAGACGGAGTGGACGCGCATATATTCCGTGAAAAACAAGTCGACCCCGCCATAACGGGCCATGATGCGCCAGAAGGGCAGGTGGGTAACGTCCTGCATGGGGGCGAGCGCCAGAGGGGGCGCATCGCTTTGCAGGGCGGCGTCGAATTGTTGTTCAGGAGTCACACTTTAACCTAAAACAGCCGGAGCGAACCACGGGTTTCGCGGATGACAGGATGGCCGGGGCGGATGACACGGATAGCCGAGGCAGTGCCTTAAGGGGTGGCTGGGGAGGCGTGGTGGACAAAGGCTCCTTTTTTGTTGCCGACGATGATGGAGGGAGTTCTCCTGGCGTCCATGCTGGCGATCAGCACCTGGGTGCCGACGCCGGAGTTGCTGTCAATGAGGTGGGGAATGAATTCGGCTGCGCCGCTGGTGCCGCCGGGCTTGACTTCATACCAGTAGAGCACGGCGGGATCGTTCACGCCTGGATCGCCCCCGCTGCCATCGGGAGCTGGAGCGTGCGCCCAATAACGCTTGCCGGTGACGATGTCCCTGATGCCATCGCCATTGATGTCGGCCATGTCGATCGCATGGATTTGGCTGAAGGCTGGCACTTTGGAGGCAGTCTTTCCGTCGTTAGGCATGAGTTCGTGTTTGGTGAAGGCAAGCTGGCCGTCGGCGCCCTTGGTCTGCTCCCACCAGGCGAGGCCGTAGGCGTGGGCATTCAGGCTGGTGAAGACGTCGTTATCGCCATCGCCGTCGAAGTCATAGGCGAACATGTGGGCTCCACCATTTTCGGCGAAGGGCACGGCGTGGAAGGTCCATACCGTCTGGGTGCGGGGATTGGCGGGTTGTTCCCACCAGCCGTTCTTTTCAAGGATGTCCATTTTTTTGTCGCCATTCACATCGCCCACGCCCAGGCCATGGGTGAAGCGCCCGCCGGCGGCGTTGCCGGAAATGGCGGTGAAGGGCCACAACTGGGTGGGGTCTTCCCCGGGTGAAGCATAACCAAACAGCCCGCCCTGACTGCAGACGATCTCCGGCTTGCCATCGCCGGTCAGGTCCGTCCAGAGGGGGGATTCGTTATCGGTGATTTTGAGCGCGGTGTGCCGTTTCCAATCGCCCTGGCCTTTGGGGTTTTCAAACCAGTAGCTCTCATCGCCGGGAAAGCCCAGCACCAGCACGTCGTCCCAGCCATCTGCATTCAGATCGACGCCGAAGGCTGTGAAGTTTTTGGAATAGCCGCGGGGCTCGAATTTTTCGGCAGGATAGATGGTGTGGGAATCCTTCAGGGAAGGGCCGGCAAACCAAACCGGGCCGTAGACGACGTCCTTCACGCCATCCTTGTTGAAATCGCCCACCCCGGCTCCTTCGGCATAGAAGTCGGCCGTAAGTTGCTGGGTCTCCCATTTCAGGGCAGGGGCAGCGGAGGCTGACGGGGGCAGGAGGGCGGCGAGCGACGCGCCGGTGAGGAGCAGCAGGGGTGATTTCATAAGAGAGTGGTGTTGCGGTGGTGCGGCGATATAAGCGGAGCCATCATGGCGTGAGCAGTATTAACGTGGAAATCCGGCACATCTTGCTGACTTGCTGCAATCATGGGCAGGCGTAGGTTCAGGTATGAACATTGGCATTACTGGAGCGACGGGATTTATTGGCAGGCATGTGGCGGCGGCGGCGAGGGCGCGTGGGCACCGGGTGGTGGCGTTTTCCCGCAAGCCGCGCCCAGCTCCGGCCTTCGATGAGGTGCGCGGCTGGGCGGATTTGAAAAGGGCGGACTTTAGCGGGCTGGATGCGCTGGTGCATCTTGCCGGGGATCCGGTCTTTGGCCTGTGGACAGCCTCGAAAAAGGACGCCATCCGCCGCAGCCGGGTGAATCTGACCTGTGATCTGGCAGGCCGTCTGCGCGAAGAGCCGTCGCCGCCCCGGGTGCTGGTTAGTGTGTCAGGGATGGCGTATTATGGCGATGCCGGCGACACGGAACTCACGGAATCCAGCCCGGCGGGCGCGGGGTTTCTGGCGGAGGTCTCGCGGGCCTGGGAGGATGCCGCAGCGGAAGCGGGCGATTTTGCCCGGGTGGTGAGTCTGCGCACGCCGATGGTGCTGGCCCCGGATGGCGGACCGGCGGATCAGTTGCGCAGGGTGTTCAAGCTGGGCCTGGGTGGGCGGTTAGGCAGCGGCCGCCAATGGACGCCGTGGATCCATGTGCAGGACCTGGCCCGGCTGTTCATTTCCGCCTGTGAAAATGATAGGATTCAGGGTCCGGTGAATGCCAGCGCTCCTGTGCCGGTGACGAACCGGGAATTCACTGCCATCATCGCCCATGCCATGCACCGCCCAGCGTGGTTTCCGGTGCCGGCCTTTGCGCTGAAGCTCCTGCCCGGGGGCATCAGCGAGATTTTCCTGCAAAGCCAACGCGCCCGTCCGCTCAAGGCCCAGGAGGCAGGGTTCACCTGGCTGCACCCGGATCTACGGATGGTGGCCCAGGAAGTCTTTGCGGGTGAAAAATGAATGGGCTGTGCCAATTTCCCTATAACCAAACCCCAGACTCCCTGCCCCCCCATGTCCGTCCCCCAAACCACCATCGCAGTCGTTTATGATTACGACCAAACGCTCAGCCCGACCTACATGCAGGACGAGGTCCTCTTTCCGGCTTATGGGATCGACCCCGCGCATTTTTGGAAAAAAAGCCAGCAACTGGTGAAGGAGGACGGCTGGGAAAGTGAGCTGGCCTATCTGAAAACGCTGTTGGACTCCCTTCCGATGGATCCGCCCACCAACGAGGACCTGGTGCGGCTGGGAGCCAACCTGAAGTTTTATCCCGGCCTGCCGGAAATGTTCACCGAGCTGAATTCCCTGCTAAACGACGCCCACCACGCCATCGGCATCCGGATCGAGCACTACATCCTGTCCAGCGGCATGAAGGCGCTCATTGATGGCAGCGCGCTGAAGCCTTTTGTGAAGGAGATTTTTGGCTGTGAATTCGCCACTGACAGCCATGGACGCATTACTTTTCCCAAGCGCGTCATCTCCCACACCCAGAAAACCCAATACCTTTTCCGCATCAACAAAGGTCTGCTCGATCTCAGTCAGGACGTCAACGACCACATGCCCTCCGACCTGCGTCCCGTGCCCTTCACCAACATGATCTATGTAGGCGATGGCCCCACCGACGTGCCCTGCTTTACGGTCATGAAGCAGTTCGGCGGGCAATCCATCGCCGTCTACAATCCGAACGACCCCACCCGCAACAGCTTCCGCAAGTGCTATCAACTCAGTGCCCACGCCAACCGCATCAAGCACATCGCCCCCAGCGACTACCGCTCCGGCAGTCATCTCCGGCTCATCCTGGATGAAATGATCCATGAAATCGCCGACCGCATCCTGCGGAACCGGCGTGAGGAGATCGAGGAATCCCGCGTCGCCGCCCCGGGACATGCGTGAGAGGGAGGGGTGGTTATTAGTTACTGGTTACTGGTTACTGGTTATTAGTTGTTATTTACTGGTTATTAAATATGGGTTTCGCATCGGGGGTGTTCTGATCTGGCCCATTGCCTTTGCCTGCTGAGATGGTTTTAAAAGGCGTTGGCTTTGTGGTCTTGGTGTCCTTCTGTTCAAATCTGTCCCGGTTTTCAGGATAGACGCAGGGGAAACCTCCACCGCGTTCCTCCCATGCATGTATGGCGTGCAGCATATCGGTTCTGTTGACTGCCCGCCGGTGCCGGGCAGCGGTCATCCTGACCGTTGTAAATTGCCTGGCGTCGGGACGGCGGCAATCCAGCACCGCCGCGATGGTGGATGAACCAGCGGTCGCACCCGCTGGCAGCGTCAGCGCCAGAGTGGAGGGCTGCCGTAGAGCGGGTGGACTGTCATTTGCTAGAGGGCCTCCGGGACTTCGAATCCTTTACGGTATTCCCGGCGCAGCAGGGCCAAGGCTTCCGGGGTGGCGGATGCTCCGGTAAATGTTTCCCTGGCGGGATCGATTTCGAGCAGCGGGCTCACTTGGAGGTCGCCGGGTTGCAGGGTGATTTGGTTCGCCGCGAGGTGCGCTTCACAATCGCCGGTGACTTCCTGCCACTGTTCCAGATCCTTCAGGCTGGCTTTGGCTTGCTCAAATCCGCTGTTCCGGCCAAGGCGGTAGGCGATGTTGCCCAGGTGGCACCAGGCACTGGAATAGTGGATCTGCTCGATTTCCGCATTCAGGTCGCTGGATTTGCCGCTGCGCATGGCTTCGATGAAGTTGGCGGCGTGGCCCTTGCCGCCATCTCCACTGAAGCCGGCTATCTCTTTGCCCGCAGCATCATAAGCTTTGCCACCCCCGCGTCCCCCGGCGTAGTAGCCATTTTCACACTCAATGATGAGGAACGCACTGGAGCGGCGCCGGCGGTAAAAATCGTTGGCCTTCACGTCCCTGGCACGGGGCAGGTTGTGGACATCCATGATGACTGGCACGTCCCCGGTGTCATAATAAACAAAGTGGGTGTTGGGCGTTTCGCCGGCATCACCCAGACCCAGTCTGCCACCGCCGGCCATCACCCGCCTGGGCAGGGTGATTTTGTCGCGGAAGACGATATTGCGCAGGTCGTCCAGAATGTGAGGGCCCCAGTTGCCGAGTTCGCCGTTGCCGGTGTTCCAGTTCCAGTGCCAGTCATAGTGGAATTTTTCCCGGAGGATCGGGAGATCCTGGGCGGGCCCCAGCCAGAGATGGTAGTCGCAGGTGGTGGGTGGGGCCAGGGTTGCGGCGCGTTTGCCGATGGAGGGCCGGATGGAGTAATGATTGCAGCGGACCCATTTGACTTTGCCCAGCTTGCCGCTGTCCAGAAAGGCCTTGATCTCCGCCTGCACCGGACAACTGCGCTGCTGGGTGCCGCCCTGGACAATGCGCTTGTATTTGCGTGCGGCCTGCACCAACTGGCGGCCTTCCCAAATGTTATGGGAAATGGGTTTTTCCACATAGACATCCTTGCCTGCCTGACAGGCCCACAGGGCAGCCAGCACGTGCCAGTAGTTGCCGGTGGAGACGACCACGGCGTCAATGTCTTTGGCATCAATGACTTTGCGCAGGTCCTGCACGGTGGTGGCACCCGGATGGCTGCTTTTTGCCTGATCCAAAGCGGCGGTGTCAGGATCACAGAGCATGGCCAGTTCCACCCCAGGCACGCTGGCGATGCGCCCCGCGTTGCCCCGGCCCTGGCCGCCAAGGCCGATGGAGGCGACGCGGATTCTGTCGTTGGCCCCCATCACGCGGGATGCAGAGAGGGCACTGGTGGCCAGGGTGGCAGTGCGGAGGAAGGAGCGGCGGCTGGTCAGCATAAAAGAGGGTGAAGGGTTTGGTTGCAGGACTTTCGAAGATTAAAAGCGGATGACCGGCTCTACAAGGCGCATTCGCGGGACGCCGGCCAGGAAGGATCCGGCAAATGATATGAATTGCCGGGGCACCCCGGCGGATGGGTGGACCCGTGGATCAGGAGCCGGCCAGAAGGAGCGGATCAGAACCCGCGATGGATCCGGCTTCAGGGTGATGGGCAGGCGCTTGAGATTCATGGGGCTCTGGTGTTAGGCGGTCAACATTTGATCCCGCACCGGAACAAGGACCCGGGGGATGCCTTTGGGCGTGCCTTTGCCAGCGGCGGGGCGGGCGAGGACTTTGCGGAGGTCCTGGGTGGATTGCAGCCAGGCGAGGATGGATTCCGCTCCCTGATTTTGATTCGCGCTATTTTCCATCAGGCCATCATAACATCCTCCGGTCAGGGGCAATGCCATGGGAATCCCATGATCATTCTTCCCGGAAAACCAGCTATAGCAGTTTTCGGCGGCGCCGGTCCAATGGGGCCTGCCGGTCACCTCGAAAGCCTTCAGGCAAGCTGCCGTCATGGCCTGTGCTTCCAAAGGCTGCTGATCGAACCTCGCGGGATGACTGCCCCGCTTCCAAAAACCCTGGCAACCGACGGGGCGGAAATGACCTGGCGCAGCGGTCTGCTCCTCCAGCAGAAACTCCAGACTGCCGAGGGCGGTTTCCAGGTAGGCGGGAGCCCCCGTCTGGGAATAGGCCATGAGAAGTGCTTCCGGCAGCTTGGGATTGTCATAGGTAACGATATTTTCAAACCAGCGCCAGCCCGGGCCGGAATTATCCCGGTAAAGCCGGACCAGTCTATCCGCTAGTTCACACCGGACTTCCTGGAGAAAAGACCGTGTCATGCCGATGCTGTGAAAATGGCCAATCCCCAGCAGCGTGAAGGCCCAGGCGCGCGGCGAGGAGAATTCGCGGGCCGCCAGGACACCTTCCAGGAAAACCATGACTTGTGGAAGCGAACGGGCGTGGGACGGCAGACTGGCCAGGTGCAGTCCCATGGCCCAGAGGACCCGCCCGTGACTATCCTCGCTGCCGGCTTCCTCCAGCCATTGGCCTTCTACATTCATGAAGTTGCGGAAACGTTTTTTCCGGGGGTTGTAGGAATCCCAGAGTGACTCGACGCAACGTTCTTTCAGCGTGCGGATGATGCTGGATTCCGCTCCGGGAATCTCTGCAGCCGGACCTGCCAGGAGCACCACCACGCGGGCATTGTCATCGGCGCAAAAACCATGGCGCGGGTCCGGTTGGTCCAGCACCCCATGCTGGTAAATGCCGAACGCCCCGGTCATTTGCCCGAGTTGTTGGAAGGATAACGGCAACGTGTGGTCCGGCAGCAGCACCGGAGCGGGGAGCATTTCCACGGCGGGCGTGGCCACGGCCTCCAGCAGGAGTTCCGCGTAGTGGCGGCCTACGCAGCTCCACCGCATTTCCTGGCCTTTTTCTCCGGCCCTCGCCCCCATGCTGGTGCGGCGGGCAGGATCAGATATAAGCTCTCCAGCAGCGCGGGCAATCGCATCGCGGTCGCCAAAAGGCACCAGCACGCCAGCCCCGCCGGCCAGCAGTTCCCCGGCATACCAGTATGGGGTGGAAATGACTGGCTTCCCGAGACCAAAGGCAAATGCCAGGGTGCCGCTGGTGATCTGCGCTTCGCTCAGATAGGGGGTCAAATAAACATCCGCCGCCGCGATCAGGGACACCAGTTCCTTTTCCGGAATAAAGCGGCCGATAAAAGCAATGTTATGACTGACTCCAAGATCCTGCGCCAGATTAACAAGCGACTGGCGGTAGGACTCGCCTTCCTGACGCACCAAATTGGGGTGGGTCGCTCCGGCGATCACATACAACACGTCCGGATGGTTCCTCACCAATTCCGGAAGCGCGCCGATGGCATGTTCGACTCCCTTGTTGGGCGAGAGCAATCCGAACGTCAGCAGCACAGGCCGTCCGCCCCAACCCATCTCCGAGCGGAGCCGGCGGGACTCGTCCTCCGTGACCGACAGATCCGGGATGCCGTGCGGCACCACTTCGATTTTGTGGGCTGGCACCTCGTAAATGTCACGCAGGAATTCGCCTCCTTTCTCCGCCATGACCACAATTTTGGAGGAATGGCGGGCGATGGCCCGGATAATGTCCCGCTGGTTCCGCGAGGGCTCGCGCAGCACGGTATGGCAAGTGGTGACCACAGGAACCGTCAGATGCCGCAGCATGTCCACGATCCATTCGCCGTCGGGGCCTCCGTAAATCCCGAATTCGTGCTGCAGGCTCACGGCGCGCGCTCCCGACTGGTTGATTTGCTGCGCGATTTTCACGTAGGCCAATCTGCCTTGACCGATGGAATACCTGACTTCGGAAGGAAATGCGTTCCCATCGTCCTGACTCTGCACCACCGCCACTGTGGCCTCGTATCCCGGACAGGCGTTGAGCACGGAACTTCTGAGATCCTGAGTGAAGGTGGCGATGCCGCAGCAGCGCGGGGCGTAGTTTCCGACGAAGCAAATCGATTTCATGGAGGAGGGGGTGGGGGGTGATCCCGGACGGACAGACAGAGGAACAGTCAAGTCAGTCCAAACGCGGGGTATCAGACTCCTCTGCAATGGCTGTGCCGTCCGTGAAGGGCCGGATTTTCCCCGCTCCTGCCGTCCTGAACATCTGCCTGCACGCTCTTCCCAGGCGCAGTTTGCAAGAGGATCATGGCAGATTGCCCTGACCAGCAGCTCGTGGGTTCAGCTTCGCCTGCACCTCTCAGATGAGGACAACCCGGCTGGAATGGGGCGGTAACGTCACCTTGAAGTGTTTGCGATGGGTGACACATCGGGCATTTATGAAAAATGACCAAGCCTATGTTCAGCCCCGACGCAGGATTGATGCAGGACATTGTCCTGTTGTCCGCAGTGGGCCTGTTCCTAATTGGATTTTTCATGCTGATCTACCTCAGGATAGGAGATTACCGCACCGGCCGGAAACGCCGCAAAGGCATGATGAATCAGACCGGTTGTCCTTCCATTCAATAACTGGTGAGCCTGGGTGGCGGCCTTTGGTGGGAGTTCCAAGGCTAGGGACGAGTCAAGGATGATTGGCTGGGACGCCAGGAGCCACAGGGAGATGAACCCTGGATGCGGCCAGCGGCACAGACGGCGTGCGCCTGCCGCACGCGGGTCCCGGCGGTGAAGGCACCGGCGGCCACTTCCACGAAGTGCGCTCGTGCGCCATCAAGCGGCACAACCCTGCCGGGTGGGAGACCCGGCTTTACAGACCCATGAAACCAGTAAAGAACTCAAGCGAAACTGCGTCACCGCGAGGTGGGGTGGGGAGCATCGTGAGGAGAACTCAATCGACCGCAACGCAAGTGAACACGATTCGGCTGAAAACGTGGACGAGCCCGCGAGTGAACGGCGAAGTCCTTCTGCGGATCGCACAAAGTGCGACCGCGCGGAAACCGTCACCTTTCGAACATGGTGGGAGTGGCGGCGCGTTTTGGGTGGTTGGTGGCAGTAGGCTGGGAAAGGGTAGTGCCAGTGAAGATGGGAGACCTGCCGGGAAGGGAAGTCGCAAGACGCCCGGCAGGAGTCAACCGGAGCGCAGCGGAGATAGCCAGCGAAGCCATCCAGTAAATGCTGGCAAAGCCGCCATAGTAGCGCAAGCAAGCCGGAGTCAAAATCAGGAAGGAAAGACCTCTACTCCGGAACGAATGCGAATAATGACCGCAGGAGCGAAGGGCGGCAGGGAAGTGGACGGAGGGAAAGACCAGGACTACTGACTGGAGAGCCGGATGCGGGAAATCCGCCCGTCCGGTTCGGAGGGAGGGGTGGCGCAAACCAATGCGCCATCCCTACCCCCTATCCTTTGCCGGCTGCGGCGGCCTCTGCAACGGTGGTTTGAGTCCAATCGCCAAATGGTCCAAGGCCGCAGCCGCGCCAAATGGAAATGCGAAGACAAAATGCTTGGCTGTCGGGTCTTCAAGCTTCTGGATGGTGCCGATCCTGTGGATGATTTCAGGGGGAAACCATACCCTAAGAATATCACGGGCCGGAGCCCATGTTCCCTACTTTATTTATGGCCGCCTTGCGGCGGCGGCTTTTGCGCCGATGGTTTGACCCGCTGATTTGGTTGCGTGCGGATGGCCACACTGCGCGCTCGAACCCGGGAGGTCCAGGCTGGCATTTAATTGGCCGGGCCTCACTCAAGGGCCAAGCCATCAATCCAGAAGCGCAGCGTGGGTCCGCCCCACGAATCAAAGGCGAGAGAGACGGCGCGGGCAGTTGCCGGGAGATCGCCATCGGCTTGCCAGCGCCCGTCGCCGCGAAGCGGAATTTCGAAAAAACGCCAGCCTTCACGTGCCTCGCTGTAATCGGCTTCCCGCATGAGGTCGCGGCCGGCCTTGGGCTCAATGAAGCAGCGCTTTTCCCCGTCCCCGTGGATGACGAGGAAGGGTCCGCCTTGCCAGCCGGTCACGTCGGCGTTGATGGCTTTCAGCCAAAAGGAGAGTTTCGTTTTTCCGGCGAGCGGCCAAATTGCGTCGCGTGTTTTTGGATACGTGAGGGCGGCCCGCAAGCCGGCGTAGGGCTGGATGACAACCCGGAGGGCAGACTGGCCGATCAAGCGGTCGGTCGGTTCGTTCGTGAATGCGGCGCGCGAGGATTGGTGGACGCTCCGCGTGCGCTCGTTGAAGTCCTCGATGGACCAGTTCGCAGCCTCGCCTTCGGTGCCAAGTTCATTGACATCGTGGGTCACATACACGTCGCGCCAGGCAGGTTCGGTGAGCACGCCGTTCGAAACATTCAGACCCACGCGATGAAAACCAGCGGTTCCAAAAGTATGCTCCAGCTTCGCGCCGGAACGCAGGAGACCGTCGCCGACATCCCAGGTGAAGGTGAGGGGGACATTTGCCGGATCCCTGCTGGCCGAGGTTTCCCAAACCGCTGCGGTGCCTGCGTGCACGGACGCGGGTCCCGCCAGCTTTGCCAGAGGCGGTTGCGCGGCAGGGTCGATCCTGTTTTCACTGGCCGTGAAGCGCGTCACGTCGCCGTCCAGCAACACGTTCTGCGCGGTGTTGTCCCGGTAGTCATTTCCCGCAACGGTGATCCAGTCTGCGTGCTTCGCGTAAAGGCCCCAGCGGTTGCCCGCGAGCACATTGCGCTCAATAACCCAGTGGGACGCCCGCCACTTCGCGCCTTCACTTTGAAGATCCCCGACGAGTGCGATGCCAGCCCCATTATTGCCTTCGCAGATGTTGCCGCGCACGAGCGTGTGGGTGGAGGTGCCGAACATAAACACGATCCCGGCATGGCCATTGCCCGGCAGGTGTGGGGAATTGTGGAAGCCATCCGTCAATCCATTGAAGGACGCTTCGTTTTCAATCAGCCGCGTGTGGTCCGACCCGCCCATCCAAAAGCCATAACTGGAATGGTTCGCCTTGTTCTTCACGAATTCATTGCCCGGAGCCCAGCATTCAATGGCATTGTTGTTGGCATAGGAGCAATCGTTGCCCTCGAAATAATTTCCGGTGCTGCACCAATTGTTGAGCACACGCACGAAAATCCCGTCGCCGCCATGGGTGCAATCGTTGTCCAGAAAACGATTATGGTCCGACCCGCTCTCGATCAGCACACTGGTGGAATCCCGGGCATGCACTTCACCGGGGGTGATGCGGATGCCATGGCTGAGCACGTTCCTGCGGATGGTGTTGCGGCTCGCCGTCCAGAGTTTGAGGCAGGTGTTGGACGTGTGGGAAAAATCGTTACCCTCCAGGACATTGTCATTGGAATCGACCAGCACGCAGCCGTCCCAAACCCGGTTTGCCTTGTTATTCTTCAGCATCGACTGGCGCACCCGCTCCCACACGATTCCGCCGCGCCGCCCATTTTCCCCCCAGCCGAATTCCGGATCGTGAAAGTTGTCCGAAAAATTGCACCCCTCGACCGTCCAGCCCTCGCCATCGCGGACGGCCAATCCGGTTTCCCACCCCTTGGCGTTGACGTTTTTCAAGGTCACCCCCGAAACGCCTTCCGCCGAAATCGCCGTCCCCTTGAAATCCTTCGTCGCACGGCCAGCCGCCCCCACGAGCCAAGCCCCGTGGCCTTCAATTGTAACGCCCGACTGCTTCACCACAATGGCGCCATAGGTTCGCCGGGGATCCAGTGAAATATCCGAAGTCACTTCAAGCACCGGTCCCGCGCCTGCTGCGGCGTGGGCAAAGCCGCCCAGTGCACCATGGGTGATGAACAGGGCGCCCAGCAAGCCATGGGCCGGCCATCCCGGACAGGACACGGCCCGGAGTCCCGCAGAGCGGCAGATAAAAGTCGTTCGCATGGTGGCTTCCGGGTTCGCAAGTTGGGGGGGAGTCATAAGTGGAGGGCCGTCTGGCTGACGCACATCAATTGCTGTATCCCATGCTTATGTCTGGGTTTCCAGAGCGAAGTCCAGCAGCAGAAGGAAGGGGCGAAAGATGCGCCAACGCGGCGCGGATGGCTTATCCTGTGCCGCCATCACCTTCGAAAAGCCCAGTGCTTCGGCTGAAGCTGGGTCTGGTGCAGCAGCAGGCCCGCCGGCTCAGGAAGCGGGTTTTAATGACCTGGTTTCCGGCGCACCTCCGGTTGCGTTCCTGACGGAATTCCAGCAAGGTCCTGCCCTGCCGAATGGCCACGTGCAATGGGACCACGGCCAAGCCACCGTCGCTCCGGATACGGCCGAGGCCGGAGACCGCCCCACGGCCTGGGTTCCGCGTCAGCCGCGCAGTGGGGAACAATGGCTCCAACTGGGGTATGAAAAATCCGTGGAACTGCGGGAGATCAACATTCACGAATCCTATAACAGTGGGGCGGTTTCCAAAGTCACCGCCCTCATGTCTGGCGGTGAGGAAAAAACGCTCTGGACCGGAAGCGCTGCGCCCGGCAGCGCGAATGAGATTCTGCAAACGGCGGTGCCCGTGCCGCCCGGCACTACTACCGGACAAATCAGGGTTTATGTTGATACCAACCGCGTCGCCAGCTGGCCGGAAATCGATGCCGTGGAGGTAGTCGGATCGGATGGCTCCAGGCAATGGGCCAACAGCTCCTCGGCGTCGAGTTCCCATAGCGAAAGTTACGGCACTCAGGTTTTTGGCTCCCCGGTCATATGGGAGCAACCAGTTGCCGCCAGCCCGTGAATGATTGGACAGCCTTGAACCTAGTGGCCTCCTTCCATAATCCGTGTTAGTCAGAATTTCCCCACCGGCGATACACGGAAAATGTTGGCCGGGTGGCAAAACCAGACGCCAACCCGCGTGCGCGCGCGCGGCGGAGACTTTGTAAACGCGCCTCAAAGTGGCATTGCTGTTGCACTGGGCCGTGCCCGCAGACATGTTTGCGACACTGTTGGATTTCTAGCGTCATAAATACCCTTTTTGGGATTTTTCTAGGACCTGACAGCAAACGCCGGATAATTTCACCGTAACCCGTTGAAAATCAACCGGCTCCATAGTTCAACGGATAGAACGGGGGTTTCCTAAACTTCAAATGTGGGTTCGATTCCCGCTGGAGCCACTTCCTTGATAATCAAGAGCTTAGGCGTGGTTGGGGGGTCGGGTAAGAACATGGGTAAGAACATGTCCAATCAAGGCCAAGCAGGTTTCTGCGGTTTTCGGCATGCTTTCGGTCGGGTGTAGGGGGGGCTGGAACGTGACGCGCCGATGACTCTTGAGTCCGGGGGCATGTGTCACCGCTCCTTTCAGCCATGGGTAAGGGTTCCAGCGCCCTGAATGACCGATGACAGCTAATTTCCGCCAATTCCTCCCTTCTCCCCATTTGCGCCTGCCCCGTCCCATCCTTCAATCTACTTATCCCCTCCCCCCCCATGGGGATGCAGAAAAGAAAGGTCATGTGTCATAAAGCAGCGCAAAGCTTGTAAAATCAAGGCTTCCAGCGATGACAGATGAGGGAAAGGTATCTGTCACCATCGGTCATCGGGCCGGTTGAGCAGGGCAGGCCGGTCGGGCCGGTCGAGCCGGTCGAGCCGGGCAGGCCGGGCAGGCCGGGCAGGCCGGGCAGGCCGGGCAGGCCGATCGGGCGGCAGGGCGTCCGGCAGGATGCGGGCAGGGCGGGCGCATTCATGGCGCGGGCTTTGTCGGGATCCTTCCCCGATGCGCATCGGAGGAGAGGGACAGAAAGCAGGCGGGGGACAAAGACAAAGGACAGACAGCTTTGAATGTCCAAAACGAGCGCGAGGTTGTGCAGCGGGAACTCCCTGCGGGTTTCTTGTGAGGAAAAAGATTCCTTAAGTTTTTGTCAGGCGACCGAGAGACAGAATTTTTCAAAGCTGCCCATGGGGATGGCTTGCTCTGCGGGAACCACCACTGGGAAACATTAAAATTAAAAGATTCCTTACTCTGCGCCGTGAAGCGGGCTGGACGCCCCCGGAGCGGGCAGACCGGAGGCTGACACTTTCCAGCATGAGGAAAGGAAGGGGTGTGGGGGATTGCGCAGAGCGGGCCGGTCGGGCCGGTCGGGCCGGTCGGGCCGGTCGGGCCGGTCGGGCAGGCAGGCAGGCAGGCAGGCAGGCAGGCAGGTCGTGCCAGTCGTGCCGGTCGAGCAGGCAGGGCAGGCCGGGCCGGTCGAGCAGGTCGAGCAGGCCGGGCAGGCCGGGCCGGTCGAGCCGGTCG